>NZ_JBJDQL010000037.1:67616-99546 GCF_044903305.1 Streptomyces sp. NPDC019531
GCCCCCCCCGCCCGGTTCTTATACGCCCGGGGCGCGCAGTCCTTACGCCTGGCGGCGGGGGGGCCCGCACCCCGCCGCAACCAGCCCGTGCCTGGGGGCGCCCGGCGGCACCCCCCCGCGGGCCACCACTCGTTCCACGAGCCCGGAGCCCTGCGCGCGGTTGAAAGCTGACGCCCGCAAGTCGCTTCCTGACGGCGAACGACCCTTACGGTTCACCCAGTTCGGACGCGTACGGCGGCTGTGCTCCCGCCCGTGAACAGGTGATCGCCGCCGCGCGGGCGGCGAACCGCAGCAGCCGGGTCCAGTCGCCCACACCAAGGCTCGCGAGTGCCGCCGGGGTCAGTGCGTCGAGGGCGGCCAGGCCGTGCAGCAAAGCCGCGTTCACGGTGTCGCCGGCGCCGATCGTGTCCACCACGTCGACCTGCTCGCCCGGCACGGGAAGCGCCTTCCCGTCCTGGGTGAACACGGTCAGCCCGTCGCCGCCCTGGGTGATGACGACGGCCGAGGGCCCCGCGGCCAGCCACTCGTGCGGAGTGCCGCCCAGCCACTGCGCGTCCTCCTCGGAGAGCTTGAGCAGGGACACCGACGGCAGCCAGCTCTTGAACCGGGCCCGGTAGGCGTCCGCGTCGGGAATCAGCCCGGCCCGGATGTTCGGGTCGAGTGCGGTGAACACACCCTGCGCGGCGGCGGCACGCAGCAGTTCCTCGTAGGCGCTCGCCCCCGGTTCCAGGACGAGCGAGCAGGTACCGAAGGACACCGCACGTGTGCCGGCGGGGAGTTCGGCGGGTGCCGTGAACAGACGGTCGGCGGTGCCGTCGACGTAGAAGGAGTAGGCGGCCGAGCCGTGGCTGTCGATCGTGGCGACGGCGAGTGTGGTGGGCTCGGTGCCACGCTGCACGCCGGAGACGTCCACTCCCGCCTCCCGCAGGCCGCCGAGCAGGGCCTCACCGAAGGCGTCGAGCGAGGTGCGCGAGCAGAAGGCGGTGGGGGAGCCGAGTCGGCCAAGGGCCACGGCGGTGTTGTAGGGGCCGCCGCCGAGTGCCGGCTTGAGGCCCGCGAGTGCGCCCCTGCCCTGCGGTACCAGGTCGATCAGGGCCTCACCGGCGACGACGATCACGAGACGCTTCCTTTCTCGAACTGCGGGGACTGCAAGGACTGCGGGGACTGCGGGGACTGCGAAAGCTGTACAGAGCGCCCCGACCCCACCCCGGCGTCGGGGCACCCGCACGACGTGCGATGGACGAACGCGCAGTCCAGGCGCACGGTCCGCGCGGGCCGGTCCGGTGCGTCGAGGCGTTCCAGGAGCACCCGGACCGCCTGGGCGCCGATCTCCCTGCTGGGCTGGGCGATCGCGGTGAGCCGGGGGGAGAACAGGTCGGCCCAGGAGAAGTCGTCGAAGCAGCACAGGGCGAGGTCGTCCGGTACCGACAGACCGCGTTCGCGCAGGGCGCGCAGGGTCCCGATGGTCATCGCGTTGTTGGCGGTGACGAGAGCCGTGGGCGGGGAGGCGAGGGAGAGCAGGGCGGAGGTGGCGCGCTCGGCTCCGGCCGACTCGGAGTCGCCGTGGGCGACCAGGTGATCGTCGTAGGGGAGACCGGTGGCCGTCAGGCCCTGTCGGTATCCGGAGATCCGTTCGACGGTGGTGCTGAGCCCGGGCAGGCCGGCGACCAGCCCGATGCGCCGGTGGCCGAGCCCGGCGAGGTGGGTGACCAGGCGGGCCGTCGGCTCGGTGTTCTCGGCGCAGACCTGGTCGAAGCGCTGCGGGACGTCCGCGGGGACGGCTACCAACCGGTCGAGGAACACGGCGGGGACCTCGTGGCGCCCTAGATAGGAGACGAGTTCGCGGGGGTCCGCCGAGGGCGCGACGATCACGCCGTCCACGCGCCGCTCGTGCAGCAGTTGGACGACTTTGCGCTCATGCTCGGGGTCGTCGTGCGGATCGGCGATGAGCAGGCCGTAGCCGTGTTCCAGGGCGCTCGCCTCGACGCCCTGGAGGATCTCCGTGAAGTACGGATTGCTGATCGCCGACACCGCGAGCCCGATGGAGCGGGTGCGGGAGGTCACCAGGGAACGGGCGAGGGTGTTGGGGGTGTAGCCGAGCTCGTCGACGGCGTCCAGCACCGCCTGCCGGGTCCGGGGCAGGACCGGCCGGGTGCCGTTGAGGACGTGCGAGACGGTCGCCACGGACACCCCCGCACTGCGGGCCACGTCGGCCATGGTCGGCATCGAGTCCTCCTCCCGGAACGGCACCCACGGGACACCGGAACGGAGGCCCACGGCCGGGAAGGTATCCCATCCGGCAGCGCACGTAAACGCTTGCGCAAGCGTTTACGTGCAGTCACCGCCTCGACACCGGGCCACCCACGCCCGGTGCCTCGACACCGGCCCACCCACGCCCGGTCGCGTCACTCCCAGTCCCACCCGATCCCCACGACCCCCGACCGCACCCGCGGCTCGACCAGGTGCACCGAGTGATGCAGGCCGGTGAGGGCCAGTTCCTGGCGGCCGCTGCGGGGGGCCGCGGGGGAGTGCTGGGCGAACCGGTGGCAGCGCAGCGGCAGGGCCTTCTCGTCGAACCGGATCTGGAGCGCGTACTGGCCGCCGGGCGAGCCGAAGCCGCGGACGTACTCGCGGGAGACACCGGCCGTGCCGTCCTCGACGCGGTAGCGGAAGAGGAAGGTGTCACCGGCCCGCAGCCGGGCGTCGAGGAGCAGCTCGGCCACCAGCACGCCGGTGTCGTGGTGCGAACGGACGCGCCCCGTACGGCAGTTCTCCAGCGCGTGCACGGTCATGAGCTCCGGCACGCACCCCGGGTCGCCGTGGTGGACGGCCATGAAGCGGTCGACGCCCTCCCGGTGGGCGCGCACGATGTGGTGCGACTCGCGGCTGCGCAGCTCGCGGCGTACCCCGATCCCTATGTGCTCGTGGTGACCGAGGGAGTGCAGCCCGCCGTCGAGCGGCGAGTCCAGCTCGCCCAGCAGCTGTTCGAGTACGTCCGAGGCGGCCAGGAGGGAGCGGTAGGAACGGGCCGCGGGCCGCTCGGCGGCCGACCGGTCCTCGCTCTCGGCCAGCAGCCTGATCAGCGACTCCTCCGGCAGCTGCAGGATCTCCTCCAGCGCCCGTACGGCCCGCAGCGACTCGGGACGCTGCGGCCGCCGGGCCCCCTGTTGCCAGTAACTCAGGCTGGTGACACCGACCTTGACCCCGTGCCGCGACAGATGGTGCTGGACGCGCTGCAGCGGCAGCCCCCGGGCGGCGATCGCGGCGCGCAGCGCGACATGGAAGGGGCCGCCTCGCAGGGCCGTGTCCAGTTCCGCGGCGGCGACGGTCGCGACGTCCGCGTGCTGTGTGGCGTGCGGCATGCAGGGGCCTTTCTGTGCAGGTCCGGACGGCTGGTCAGGCCGTTCGTGAGGGTGCGCCGGGGCCGTCCGCGGCAGTGCAGGCGGAGACTTCACATCCGTACGCCGCCGTTCCCGGCCCCGAGTTCCCCCGCATTGAAGCGTGTTGACCAAGTCCCGACAACACCTGTCGCCGAACAGTGGCGTACTCCGGGCCGGATCGCGGCCCGCTCGCTCAGCCGGGAGCGGCCTCCCCGACGCTGCCCAGCAACTCCCTGATCGCCCGCGCCGACAGCGCCGACTTGGGCAGGAAGCCGCGCGCCGGACTGCCGGCGACGAGCTCCTCGAAGTCCTCAAGGGCATGCGTGGAGATCAGGATGATGACGGCGGAAACACTGCGGGCCAGTTCCACGGCCACGTCGAAACCGCTCTCGCCGTTGAGGTCGAGGTCGACCAGGACGACGTCCGGGGTCAGCTCCGCGGCCCGCACGAGAGCCTCGGTACCTGACAGGGCGACGCCGACGACAGGTATCCCGTCGCGTTCCAGCAGACTTCGCGCGGCCTCCAGGAACCGGATGCTGTCATCGACGAGAAGACAGCGCATGGACATGCGGACAGGGTCCCAACCAGCAGGTGATTGCGCTTTCCGGCTACCCGGAAAGAGTCGGCGCGGATTGCTTCCGGGCACCTGGAATGTGCTCAAGTCCTGTGCCGAGTCGGTCAGTCAGCGTTCACCCAGCGCAGCGGGAGGTCACGGCGGGTAGCATGTGGGCTGCCCTGGGGAGGCCGTGGGAGTCCGGTCGAGTGGGGGTGCGTGATGAAGGCGCAGCTCGGAAACGTCGGAAGGGGCTGGGGGCGTCGTGCCCTGGCCTCGGGGCTGGTGGGAGCCGCGCTGCTGCTCGCCGCGTGCGGTGGCGGGGGAGGCGACGACGGCAAGGGTGAGCGGACTCGCACCGACACCACCTGCGACGGCAGGATCGACGGCACCGCGCATGTCACGGTGTGGTTCCACGCGGGACCGAGCGCCGAGTACAACACCCTGCGCCGCCAGGTCCAGGACTTCAACAAAGCGCAGCGGCAGGTACGGGTCGAGGTGGTCACGCTTCCCGAGCAGCGGCCGTACAACGAACTGGTGCTCTCCGCCGCGGCCAGCGGCGACCTCCCGGACCTGCTCGACTTCGACGGGCCACGGCTCTACAGCTACGCCTGGTCCGGCAAGATCAAGCCGATCGACTCCTGCGTGTCCGGCGCACTCCGGAAGGACCTGCTGCCGTCGATCCGCCAACAGGGCACCTATGCCGGACGGTTGTACGGCATCGGCACCTTCGACTCAGGACTGGGGCTCTATGTGCGGCCGTCGGTTCTGAAGAAGGCCGGCATCCGCATCCCCAGAGGTGCCGAGGACGCCTGGACCGCCGACGAGTTCACGAAGATCCTGCGTACGCTGCGCAAGGCTGGCTACCCGTACCCGCTCGACATGGGCCTCGTCTACGCGAAACCCGGCGAGGAGTGGAACACGTACGGCTTCGCGCCCGCCGTGTGGTCGGCGGGCGGCGACCTGATCGACCCCAGGACGTTCCGCACGGCCGACGGCTTCCTCAACGGGCCCGAGTCGGTCGGGGCGCTCACCACCCTGCAGAACTGGGTCAAGGAGGGGCTCGTCGAGCCCGGCAAGACCGGCCAGGCGTTCGATCAGGGTCACAGTGTCATCTCCTGGACCGGCCACTGGTGGTACCCGGACTACACCAAGCACTTCCCCGGCGACGTGGAGATCGTGCCGCTGCCGGACTTCGGCGAGGGCACCGTGACCGGAATGGGCTCCTGGCAGTGGGGCGTGACCTCGGGCAGGGCCGACGGCGACGCCGTGTGGCGCTTCCTCGCCTATCTGCTGAAGCCGGACCAGATCCACCGGATGAGCACGGCCAATGGCGCCATCCCGGCCACGAACAGCGCGGTGAAGCTCTCGCCGGAGTACGCCGAGGGCGGCGCCGAGCGCCTGTTCATCGAGCAGTTGACGGACGGGGTCGCCCGGCCGAGGCCGCGGACGCCCGCCTATCCGGCGGTCACCGAGGCGTTCTCCCGGGCCTTCCGGAAGATCATGATCGACGGGGCGCCGGTGAAGGCCACCCTCGACGAGGCGGTCGAGGCCATCGACAAGGACCTCGCCGCCCACGACGGTTACCCGCAGGACGGATCCTGAGCCGCCGCCGGCCGAAGTCACCTGACCCTCGGGACACATGGACGGCAGCGGAGTTCCCGGGCATGCTGAAGAAGCTGCGGAAGCCGGGTCACGACCGACCGTTCGATGCCGACCGGCGGTACACCGACACGGACGAGTGAAGGTGCCGACCACAGAGGGGTGTTTCGGATGACGGAACCCGATGGCGCGAGACACGGAAGCGGCAACGCCTGAGGCTCTGTCATGCGCCGCTCACCGCTCAGACGAAGCCCCCGGTCCCCGCACCGCATCCCGCTCCTCGCCCGGCTGCGCGTACGCCGGAAACTGATGCTGCTGGTCCTGCTGCCGGTGACCGGACTGCTCGCCTTCACCGCGTTCAGCTCCGTGACCCAGTGGCGGGAGGCGCGGACCCTGCGCGAGTTCCACACCGGGACCGACGTGTCGCTCGCGGCGACCGAGGTCACCGACGCCGTCGGACGTGAACGCCTCGCCGCCGTCAAGGCCCGGCTGCGCCCCGGCCCTGGCACCCTGGCGGAGCGGACCGAGGCGGAGCGGATCACCGGCCGGGTCCTGGAAGGCGCCGCGGCACGCGCCGCCTCGTGGTCCGGCTCCGACGTCGCCGGCGACCTCGACACCCTCGGCCGTCAACTGCACTCGCTGCGCGTCCAGACGAGCACCGGCTCGCTCGCCGCCCCCGACATCGCCGAGCAGTACGGCAACGTCGAGGACACCCTGCTCGACGACGTCACCGCGCTCGAATCCGGGCGCCCCACCCGGGCTTCGGGCCGCGCGGCCGACGCCCACATCGCGCTCCTGCGGGCCATCGAGGCCGCCGAACGGGAGCAGGCGGAGGTCGCCGCCCTGCTCGCCGGGCCCGCTGGCCGCCCCACCGGCGCCGGACGCTGGCCCGCCCTCGAAACCGCCCAGCTGGACGCCTTCCGGGAGAACACCTCGGCCGAACTGCGCACCCAGCTCTACGTCATCCAGTTCCAGGACCCCGGCCGAGCCGTCCGCCATGTCCGCGACCTGCTCGCCACCGCCCGCCCGGAGAGTGCCGACTGGCCGTCGTACGAACACTGGCTGGCCGACTCCGGGGCCCGCATCGACTCCCTGCGCGGCATCCAGGGCCGGGCCGCCCGTGAACTCGACATCACCGCCGGCCACGACCGCAGCGACGCGGAGACCCGCGCGGTGCGCGACCTCACCACCTCCCTGGCCGTGCTCGCCCTCGTCACCTTCCTCGCCCTCGCGCTCAGCCGGTCGATCACCCGGCCCCTCGGCCAGGTCTCCGCGGGCGCCAGGGCGCTGTCGTACGGCGATCTCTCGTACGACATCCGGTACGCGGGCCGCGACGAACTGGGCGATGTCGCCGACACCTTCCGCGAACTGCGGGTGACCACCGAGCGACTGGCCGCGGAGATCCGCGCCATGAACACGGCGATCGACCACAACCGCCTCGAACACCGCGCCGACGAGGCCTCCTTCGAGGGCACCTGGAGTCAGCTGCTAGGCGGCATGAACGGCACCATGGCGTCCTTCGCGGCGGCGCACGGGCGGCGCGAGAAGGCCGAGCAGGAACTGGCGGGCATCTTCAACCTCTCCCTGGACCTGCTCTGCGTCAGCGGACTCGACGGCTACTTCAAGCGGGTCAACCCGGCCTTCGAGCACACCCTGGGTTACCCGCGCGAGACGATCCTGACGACGCCGTACATCGAGTTCGTGCACGAGGAGGACCGCGACACCACGCGGGAGGCCCTGGCGCGACTCGCGAGCGGTGCCGAGGTGGCCGAGTTCGAGAACCGCTACCTGCGGGCCGACGGCACCGAGTGCTGGCTGCAGTGGAGCGCCCGGCCGGTCCCCGAGGAGGGCCTCATCTACGCCACGGCCCGCGACGTCACCGAGAGCCGCCGTACCGCCAGGGAACAGGCCGCCCTGCGCCGGGTCGCCACCCTGGTGGCCCACGGCGCCCCGCCGCCCGAGGTGTTCGCGAAGGTGGCCCAGGAGGTGGGGGATCTGCTGGACACCACCGCGGCCGTGCTGCGGCAGGAGTCCGACGGCAGTCAGATGGTCCTCGGGACCATTCTCGGCATCCCGACGGAACTGGAACAGTCCACCCGCGAGGCACGCAGGAAGGCGGGGCGCGAGCTGGTCGACGAGATCACCAGGACCCGGCGCGCCGCCCACGTCGGCCACGCCGTGGGCGCGCCCATCGTCGTCGACGACCGGCTGTGGGGCTTCGTCCTAGCGGCCTCCCCGCTGGACACACTGCCCGCCGGTACCGAGTCGCGGCTGGCCGACTTCACCGAACTCGTCGCCACCGCCATCGCCAACGCCGACAGCCGCGACCAGCTGACCGCCTCACGCGCGCGCGTGGTGGCCGCGTCGGACGCCTCCCGGCGACGCATCGAGCGCGATCTGCACGACGGTGTCCAGCAACGGCTCGTCGCCCTCCAACTGGACCTGCGGCTCGCCGAGAGCCTGGTGACCGACCCGTCCTCGGAGCTGGCCGAGCAACTGGCACACGTCGGCAAGGGCCTCGACGACGCCTTCCAGGACCTGCTCCAGGTGGCCCGGGGGATCCACCCGGCCATCCTCTCCAAGGGTGGCCTGGGCCCCGCCCTGCGCTCCCTGGCCCGCCGCGCCGCCCTCCCCGTCGAACTCGACCTGCAACTGCCCGCGGCCCGGCTGCCGGAACAACTTGAGGTGGCCGCCTACTACGTGACCTCCGAGTCCCTCACCAACACGGCGAAACACGCGCACGCGCGCGTGGTGAGCGTCGGGGCCGGGATCCGGGACGGTGTGCTGGAACTGACCATCCGCGACGACGGAGTCGGGGGCGCCGAGCCGGGCCGAGGCTCCGGTCTGATCGGTCTCATCGACCGGGTCGAGGCGATCGGCGGCAAGCTGGCCGTCAGCAGCCCGCCCGGCGAGGGCACCATCCTGGACGTGCGGCTGCCCTTGGGCGGGCCCTCGCCGGACTTGTGACCGCCCGGGGCGCACGCCGGGGAGTTCGTCCAGGTGGGGAAGCCTGAACTTGGTGACGTCGCGTACGCTCCGGGCGGTCCCTGTCGGACGGAGAGGCATCCGTCCGGCACTAGGGGCGGTGGGTTCCGCCGTTCTGTGCGGTCTGCAGGCGCTTGGCGCGCACGATGTCCGGGTCCCTGGGATCATCCAGGACGCCGATCGCGCCGTACGCCTCGTCCGGGTACCGACGGGCACGGACCGGTCGCCGCTGCTTCTCGATCCGCGTCCGCCGCATCTTCCGCACCCTTCGGCCGTGCGACCCTCCGTCCCTCGCCCGGGACGGCCGGTCGGACCGCATCTGCACTGGTTCGAGAATCGCCTGGAAACGTCCGCATGTCGTCACGGCAAGCCTCCAATTCCGCTTCCGGCTAGCCGTAACCCCAAGGGTGGGGCAGGCTGTTGGAGCGCAGACAGCGGGCGGGGCCGGGGGAGCTCCGACTTTGGACGACGCACCGCGGAGGCTGGGCGACGGGGGGCCGGGATCAATGGGAGACGCAGCGCAGCAACCGGCACGGGGACGGGTCGTCCTCGCCGACGACGACATCCTGCTCAGGGAGGGCCTGGCCAGTCTGTGCGAGCGCGTCGGATACCAGGTCGCGGGCCAGGCCGGTGACGCGGTCCGACTCCTGGAACTGGTCGACGAGGAGCGCCCCGAACTGGCGATCGTCGACATAAGGATGCCCCCGGACCATTCGACCGAGGGCCTCAAGGCGGCCCGCACGATCCGTGAGCGCCACCCCGACACCGGCATCCTTGTCCTCTCGGCTTTCGTCGAGGTCGAGGAAGCTCTGGAGCTGCTGGCGAGCGGCCGCAAGATCGGCTACCTCCTCAAGAGCCGGGTCACGGTCGTCGACGAGTTCATCGAGGCCCTGGAGCGCATCCACCGGGGCGGCTCGGTCGTCGACCCCTCTCTGGTGCAGGAGCTGGTCTCCGCCCAGCGCCGGGACGACCCTCTCGCCCAGCTCAGCGCTCGCGAGCGCGAGGTCCTCTCCCTGATGGCGGAGGGCCGCTCCAACGCCGGCATCGGCCGCCGGCTGTGGGTCACCGAGGGCACCGTCGAGAAGCACGTCCGCAGCATCCTCGGTAAGCTCGGCCTCACAGAGGACACCGACGACCACCGCCGGGTCCTGGCCGTGCTGACGTTTCTGGAATCCCGTTAGGACCTGTCCGGAGGATCATGCGAAGGGCGTCTGCGCCTGCCACGTCCCCGGCACCGCGACCACGATCGGACTCCGGGGCCATGCCCCGACAGGCACTGGTTTCCAGAAGTTTCTAGAAGGCCGCGATCGGATCGGTGACCCGCTCCCGGCGGGCCAGGGTGCGCATCACCGGAAGGAAGCCGTGCCGGGCCACGGCGATCCGGGTGAGGCAGTCGGTGACCGCTTCGGTGGCCTCGGCGGGCACCGACGGTGTGGGAACCTCCAGACTCACGGCCAGGTCGTCGAGGTGGACCACGAGTTCCACGAGGCGGGTGAGCAGGCACTGGTCGAGCGGCAGTACATGGGTGAACACACCGACAGGCCGGTCGAGCGGCATGGTCGGCAGCCGCACCGCGAGCCGGGCGCGAGCGGCGTCGAACGCCTCGACCAGGGCATCAGGCCCACCGGCCGCCTCCCGCTCGCCCACCTCGCGGATCCGGAGCGGCACCGCGTCGTCCAGACGCGGCGCCGGGCCGACACCGGCCAGGAAGTACGTGACCGCGTCAACGGGGAGCCGGTCCGCCGGGAGCGGTTCGGCCAGCCAGCGCTCGACGTTGAGGACCGCACGGGCCAGATGCCCGGCCAGGCCGCTGATCCGAAACCGGTCCAGCGCGCTCGGCCGCTCCCATCGCTCGGCCAGCAGCGGCGAACGCAGCAGCACGGACGCGACCTCGGCGGTGTCGAGAAATGCGAAGATCACACCGGGAGGCTAGCGGCCGTCCCCGTGCGTGGCCATGGGCCGCCGGAGATCACCCCGGCCGCCTGCGTAGGGCTCCGCACACGGCCCGCCGGACAGACCCCGGCCGTTGTCCACAGGCTCACCGGAGTGTCAGCCCTCGCCAGTAGGGTGTGAGACATGGCCGACCCCTCCAGCTACCGCCCCAAACCAGGGGAGATCCCGGACTCTCCCGGGGTGTACAGGTTCCGTGACGAACACCGTCGGGTGATCTACGTCGGAAAGGCGAAGAGCCTGCGTCAGCGCCTGGCGAACTACTTCCAGGACCTGGCGAGCCTGCACCCCCGCACCCGCACGATGGTGACCACGGCCGCGTCCGTGGAGTGGACGGTGGTGTCCACGGAGGTCGAGGCCCTGCAGCTGGAGTACTCCTGGATCAAGGAGTACGACCCCCGGTTCAACGTCAAGTACCGCGACGACAAGAGCTACCCGTACCTCGCGGTGACGATGAACGAGGAGTTCCCCCGCGTACAGGTGATGCGCGGCCAGAAACGCAAGGGCGTCAGGTACTTCGGGCCGTACGGGCACGCGTGGGCGATCCGCGACACCGTCGACCTCCTGCTGCGCGTCTTCCCCGTCCGCACCTGCTCCGCCGGCGTCTTCAAGAACGCCGCCCGCACCGGCCGCCCCTGTCTCCTCGGCTACATCGGCAAGTGCTCGGCACCCTGCGTCGGCCGCGTCACCGCCGACGAACACCGAGCCTTGGCCGAGGAGTTCAGCGACTTCATGGCCGGCCGCACCGGCACCTACATCCGCCGTCTGGAGAAGCAGATGACGGACGCGGCCGAGGAGATGGAGTACGAGCGGGCGGCCCGTCTGCGCGACGACATCGGGGCCCTGAAGAAGGCCATGGAGAAGAGCGCGGTCGTGCTCGCCGACGCGACCGACGCCGACCTGATCGCGGTCGCCGAGGACGAGCTGGAGGCCGCCGTCCAGATCTTCCACGTCCGCGGCGGACGAGTCCGCGGCCAGCGCGGCTGGGTCACCGACAAGGTCGAGGAGATCACCACCGGCGCCCTCGTCGAGCACGCCCTCCAGCAGCTCTACGGCGAGGAGAAGGGCGACTCGGTCCCCAAGGAGGTCCTCGTCCCGGCCCTGCCCGACCCGGTCGAGCCCGTCCAGGAGTGGCTCACCGAGCGCCGCGGGTCGGGTGTCTCCCTGCGCATCCCGCAGCGGGGCGACAAGAAGGCCCTCATGGAGACCGTGCAGCGCAATGCCCAGCAGGCGCTCGTGCTGCACAAGACCAAGCGCGCCTCCGACCTGACCACGCGCTCGCGTGCCCTGGAGGAGATCGCCGAGGCCCTCGACCTGGACAGCGCCCCCCTGCGGATCGAGTGCTACGACATCTCCCACCTCCAGGGCGACGACGTGGTCGCCTCCATGGTCGTGTTCGAGGACGGGCTCCAGCGCAAGAGCGAGTACCGGCGCTTCCAGATCAAGGGCTTCGCCGGTCAGGACGACGTCCGGTCCATGCACGAGGTGATCTCCCGCCGGTTCCGGCGTTATCTCGCCGAGAAGGAGAAGACGGGCGAGTGGGTGGACGGCGCTTCCGAGGACGGTGCTTCCGAGGATGCCGCCTTTCAGGACAGCGACTCGCAGAGCGTCTCCGGCAACGGCCTCAAGGACGACGACGGCCGCCCCAAGAAGTTCGCCTACCCGCCCCAGCTCGTCGTCGTGGACGGCGGCCGGCCCCAGGTCGCCGCCGCCAAGAAGGCCCTGGACGAGCGCGGCATCGACGACATCGCCGTCTGCGGTCTCGCCAAGCGCCTGGAGGAGGTCTGGCTGCCGGACGAGGACGACCCGGTCGTGCTCCCCCGCACCAGCGAAGGCCTGTACCTTCTGCAGCGGGTCCGTGATGAGGCCCACCGCTTCGCGATCACCTACCAGCGCACCAAGCGGGCCCAGCGATTCCGGTCGAGCCCCCTCGACGAGGTCCCCGGGCTCGGGGACGCGCGCAAGCAGGCCCTGCTGAAACATTTCGGGTCCTTGAAGAAACTACGATCCGCCACCATCGACCAGATCTGCGAGGTCCCGGGCATAGGCCGCAAGACGGCCGAGACGATCGCCGTGGCCCTCGCCCAGGCGGCCCCGGCCGCGCCCGCCGTGAACACGGCGACTGGAGAGATCATGGATGAGGAGGAACCCGGCACCACGGGTTCCGGTGGGGAACCCGTGACGGCGGGTGCCCCGGACGAACGACGGGGGCAGGAGACATGAATGTGAACGAGCACGAAGAACAACAGGATCAGGGCGGAGACGACGCACAGGTGAGTACGGGCGCGACCCTCGACACTTCCGGAGTCCCGGAGGCGGCCATCCCCGAGCTGGTGATCATCTCCGGCATGTCCGGTGCCGGCCGCTCGACCGCCGCCAAGTGTCTGGAGGACCTCGGCTGGTTCGTGGTCGACAACCTCCCGCCCGCGCTGATCCCCACCATGGTGGAGCTCGGCGCCCGCTCCCAGGGCAATGTCGCCCGGATCGCGGTGGTCGTCGACGTCCGCGGGCGGCGCTTCTTCGACAACCTGCGTGAGTCCCTCGCCGACCTGGAGTCCAAGCACGTCACGCGGCGGATCGTCTTCCTGGAGTCCTCCGACGACGCCCTGGTGCGCCGCTTCGAGTCCGTGCGCCGCCCTCACCCCCTCCAGGGCGACGGCCGCATCGTCGACGGCATCGACGCCGAGCGCGAGCTCCTGCGTGAGCTGCGCGGTGACGCCGACCTGGTGATCGACACCTCCAGCCTCAACGTCCACGAGCTGCGCGCCAAGATGGACGCCCAGTTCGCCGGCGAGGAGGAGCCCGAGCTCCGGGCCACCGTCATGTCCTTCGGCTTCAAGTACGGCCTCCCGGTCGACGCCGACCTGGTCGCGGACATGCGGTTCCTGCCCAACCCGCACTGGGTCCCGGAGCTGCGCCCCTTCACCGGCCTCAACGAGGAGGTGTCGGCGTACGTCTTCAACCAGCCCGGTGCCAAGGAGTTCCTCGACCGCTACGCCGAGCTGCTGCGCCTGATCGCGGCCGGCTATCGCCGTGAGGGCAAGCGGTACGTGACCATCGCCATCGGCTGCACCGGCGGCAAGCACCGCTCGGTCGCCACGTCGGAGAAGCTCGCCGCGCGCCTCGCGGCCGAGGGTGTGGAGACGGTGGTCGTACACCGGGACATGGGACGGGAATGACAGGACGTTCTCCACGGCTGAGCAGGCTGCGCCGGGTCGTTCCCGAAGGACGCGCGACCCGGCCCGTCGAGGCCCGCGGTGCCAGGCCCCGTCGGCGTGGCGCTCAGCCGAAGGTGGTCGCGCTGGGCGGCGGTATGGGCCTGTCGGCCTCGCTCGCCGCCCTGCGCCGGATCACCGGTGACCTCACCGCCGTCGTCACCGTGGCCGACGACGGCGGCTCCAGCGGCCGGCTCCGTGACGAGCTGGGCGTGCTGCCGCCCGGTGACCTGCGCAAGGCGCTGGCCGCGCTGTGCGGCGACGACGACTGGGGCCAGACGTGGGCCCGGGTCATCCAGCACCGCTTCCAGTCCAAGGGCGACCTGCACGAACACGCGGTGGGCAATCTGCTGATCGTCGCCCTCTGGGAGCAGCTCGGCGACCATGTCCAGGCCCTCGACCTGGTCGGCAGGCTCCTGGGCGCGCATGGGCGGGTGCTGCCCATGTCCGCCGTACCTCTGGAGCTCCAGGCCCTGGTCAGGGGACACGACCCGGAGCGGCCCGAGGACATCGACACCGTACGCGGACAGGCGACCGTGGCCCTGACCCCGGGCGAGGTGCAGTCCGTGCACGTCGTGCCGCACGACCCGCCCGCGGTCCCCGAGGCCGTGGCCGCCGTACTGGACGCCGACTGGGTGGTCCTCGGCCCCGGCTCGTGGTTCTCCTCGGTCATTCCGCACCTGCTCGTGCCCGAACTGCTGGACGCGCTCACGCAGACGAAGGCACGCCGGGTACTCTCCCTGAACCTCGCACCGCAGCCGGGAGAAACCGATGGCTTCTCCCCGCAGCGTCATTTGGAGGTTTTGGGACGACACGCCCCTAAACTCGCCCTGGACGTGGTGCTGGCCGACCAGGCCGCCGTGCCCGACCGCGATTCGCTGACCGAGGCCGCCAAGCGGTTCGGCGCCGCGGTCGAGCTGGCCCCGGTGGCCCGGCCCGACGGAACCCCGAGGCACGACCCGGAGCTGTTGGCCGCCGCGTACGACCGTATTTTTCGGATGCATGGAAGGATCGGCCCATGGCGATGACGGCAGCGGTGAAGGACGAGATCTCCCGGCTCCCCGTCACCCGGACCTGCTGCAGAAAGGCGGAGGTCTCCGCCATCCTGCGGTTCGCCGGCGGCCTCCACCTGGTGAGCGGGCGCATTGTGATCGAGGCGGAGCTGGACACCGCGATGGCGGCCCGCAGACTCAAACGGGACATCCTGGAGATCTTCGGCCACAGCTCCGAGCTGATCGTGATGGCACCCGGCGGACTGCGCCGCGGCTCGCGTTACGTCGTCCGGGTCGTGGCAGGCGGCGACCAGCTGGCCCGCCAGACCGGTCTGGTCGACGGCCGCGGCCGCCCGATCCGGGGTCTGCCCCCGCAGGTCGTCTCCGGTGCCACCTGTGACGCCGAGGCCGCCTGGCGCGGAGCCTTTCTGGCGCACGGCTCGCTCACCGAGCCCGGCCGCTCCTCCTCCCTGGAGGTGACCTGCCCGGGCCCGGAGGCAGCGCTCGCGCTGGTCGGCGCCGCCCGTCGGCTGTCGATCGCCGCCAAGGCCCGTGAGGTCCGCGGGGTCGACCGGGTGGTCGTCCGGGACGGCGACGCGATCGGTGCCCTGCTCACCCGGCTGGGCGCCCATGAGTCGGTGCTGGCCTGGGAGGAGCGCCGGATGCGCCGCGAGGTGCGGGCGACCGCCAACCGGCTCGCCAACTTCGATGACGCCAACCTCCGCCGCTCCGCGCGCGCGGCCGTCGCCGCCGGGGCCCGGGTCCAGCGGGCCCTGGAGATCCTCGCCGACGACGTGCCCGAGCATCTCGCCGCCGCAGGGCGGCTGCGGATGGACCACAAGCAGGCCTCCCTGGAGGAGTTGGGCGCGCTCGCCGACCCGCCGCTGACCAAGGACGCCGTCGCCGGCCGTATCCGCCGCCTGCTGGCGATGGCCGACAAGCGTGCGCAGGACCTCGGCATCCCGGGCACCGAGTCCAGCCTCACCGAGGAGATGGCCGACAACCTGGTCGGCTGACGCTCACTCACCACGCCGGTGCCGACGCCCATTTGGGTAGTCGGCACCGGCGTTTGCGTGTCGGTGACGCACCCTTGACTGGATCATGAAGTGTCATGAGCCTGGCATACGTTCGCTGCTGTGGCGAACCATCGCAAGGGGGGCTCATGAGACGAAGAGCGAGACCGATCCTCGCCGTTGGCGCGCTCCTGCTCGGCGGCGCGGGCATCGCGCCCGTCGCCCAGGCCGCGGAGAGCGCCAGTTCTCCTGATCCGAACGAAGTCAAGGTCTTCCGCGCCGAGGTCACCAGCGGGCAGGTACCCCTGCTGCTGGCGGCCGGGCAGGACGGCCACGAACTGAGCGAGCAGGTACCCGAGAAGGGCACCGCGACCGTCGAGGTCTACCTCACCGACCAGGAGGCCGAGAAGCTCGAAAAGAAGGGCGTCGAGCTCACCGAGCACACCCTCTCCGCCAAGGCCGAGGACCGTGTGGACAAGGCCGCCGAGGGCGTGTTCCGGCCGTACAGCGGAAGCGGCGGGCTCCAGGAGGAGATCCTCGCGACCGCGCAGGCCAACCCGGGCCTCACCAAGGTCGTCTCCATCGGCAAGACCGTGAACGGCCAGGACATCCTCGCGCTCAAACTGACCAAGAACGCGAAGAAGTCCAAGGACGGCGCCAAACCCTCCGTCCTCTACATGTCCAACCAGCACGCGCGCGAGTGGATCACGCCGGAGATGACCAGGCGGCTGCTCCACTACTACGTGGACGGCTACAAGACCGACAAGCGCCTGAAGCAGATCGTCGACTCCACCGAGCTGTGGTTCGTCCTGTCGGCCAACCCCGACGGCTACGACTACACCTTCCAGAGCGACGACACCCGCCTGTGGCGCAAGAACCTGCACGACAACAACGGCGACGGCACCATCGCCGTAGGCGACGGCGTCGACCTCAACCGCAACTTCTCCTACAAGTGGGGCTACGACAACGAGGGTTCGTCCCCCAATCCCACCAGTGAGACCTACCGCGGCGCGGCGCCGTCCTCCGAGCCCGAGACCAAGGCCCTGGACGCCTTCGAGAAGCGGATCGGCTTCACTTACGGCATCAACTACCACTCCGCCGCCGAACTCCTCCTCTACGGAGTCGGTTGGCAGGTGGCCACCGACACGCCCGACGACGTCATGTACAAGGCGCTCGCCGGCACCCCGGACAACTCCGCGATCCCCGGCTACCGTCCGCAGGTCTCCTCCGAGCTGTACACCACCAACGGCGAGGCGGACGGCCACGCGTCGAACGTCAATGGCCTGGCGATGTTCACCCCCGAGATGTCGACCTGCCAGACCGCCTCGGACCTTGACCCGAACGACCAGTGGAACGCCGCCGACTGCCAGTCGGTCTTCAACTTCCCCGACGACGAGAAGCTGATCCAGCAGGAGTTCGAGAAGAACATCCCGTTCGCGCTCTCCGTCGCGGAGTCGGCGGCCCAGCCCGACCAGCCGAAGTCCTCGCTCGGCCTGAAGGCCGCGGACTTCACCCCGAAGCCGTTCACCACGTCGTACTCCCGCGGTGCGGACCAGGAGGTCTCCGTCGTCGTACGCAGGTCCGTACGCGACAAGGAGCTCAAGTACCGCGTCAACGGCGGCCGTACGCAGGACATGGCGCTCAAGGCCTGGAAGGGCGGCGAGACGTACGGCGGCGAGGACAACCTCTACTTCGACGAGTACCGCGCCAAGGTCGCCGACGGCGATCCGGGCGACAAGGTCGAGGTCTGGTTCACCGGCGAGACCAAGAGCGGAAAGCTAACATCCAGCGCGCACTTCGCCTACACGGTGGCCGAACGCCCGCGCGCCGACGTGCTCGTGGTCGCCGAGGAGGACGCGACCGCCACTCAGGCGCAGTCGTACGTCGACGCGTTGAAGGCCAACGGCCGCACGGCGATCGTCTGGAACGTCGCCACCCAGGGCGCACCCGACGCGCTCGGGGTGCTGGACCACTTCAAGTCGGTCGTCCACTACACGGGCGCGACCGTCCCGGGCAACCCCACCCAACTGCAGCTGCGGGCCTTCCTCAACGAGGGCGGCAAGCTGATCGAGGCGGGCGAGCGGGCCGGCGGCAACGTCGACCTGGGCGGCGGCACCCTGTCGAACGACTTCAGTCAGTACTACCTGGGCGCCTACACCCGTACGACCCTGCCGGGCGCCACCGCCTTCGAGGGCACCGGCAAGCTCGCCGGGGCCTCCGGAGCCCTCGGAGCAGCTCCCGGCAACCCGCTGGACACGGCCGGCTCCTTCAGCGTCACCTCGGACAACCTGCCCGGGACGACCTTCCCGCAGTTCACGAGCGCGGGAGCGGGCACGTACCCCGGCACACCCAATCCGTACGGGCCGTACGAAGGCGCCTCCATGGCGGCCGTCACGCACAGCGACTACGCCTGGAACCGCCTCACCCGCACCATCGACCTCACCCAGGTCACCGCCGCGCAGGCGCCCACCCTGCGCACCCGAATGCTGTGGGACACCGAGGAGGGCTACGACCACGCCGTCCTGGAGGCGCACACCGCCGGGGCCGACGACTGGACCACGCTCCCGGAGAAGAACGGCGCCACCAGCACCGCCGTGCCCACAGAGTGCGAGGCCGGGTTCTTCATCGCGGCCCACCCCGCCCTCAAGCGGTATCTCACGCTCGGCGCCGGCGGCTGCACGGCCTCCGGCACCAGCGGCCAGTGGAACAGCCTCACCGGGGCGTCGGCCGGCTGGCAGGAGGTCTCCTTCGACCTCTCCGCGTACGCGGGCAAGACGGTCGAGGTGTCCTTCAGCTACATCACCGACCCGGGGTCCGGTGGTCGCGGCGTCCTCCTCGACAACACGTCGGTCGTCGTCGGCGGCCAGGCCGTCGAGACCGAGGGCTTCGAGACCTCGCTCGGCGCGTGGAGCGTGCCCGGGCCGCCGGCGGGCAGCCCCACGGTCGTGAAGGACTGGGGCCGGGCCGGAGAGCTGTTCAAGACGTACGGCGCGGTCACCACGGACGACACCGTGCTGCTGGGCTTCGGCCTGGAGCACGTCACCGCGGCGGCCGACCGCGCGACCCTGCTCGGCAAGGCGCTGGGAGCCATCGGCGGGTGAACCGAATGTGACTCATCGTAGTCATTTCGGGTGACCCGAGCTTTCGGTCCGGGGCGGTCCGTACCCCTACTGACAGGTACGGACCGCCCTGCGGTGTATGGGGCGACTCGATGTCACCAGGGAAGCCTCAGGAGGGTAGGGTCGGGGGTGGTCGGGGACATCCCATACAGCTCGCCGGTCTCGAAACCGGCGTACCAACGAGGAGATCGGTTCGTGACGATCCGCGTAGGCATCAACGGCTTTGGCCGCATCGGTCGTAACTACTTCCGCGCGCTGCTGGAGCAGGGTGCTGACATCGAGATCGTGGCTGTCAACGACCTGGGTGACACCGCGACCACCGCGCACCTGCTGAAGTACGACACCATCCTGGGCCGCCTCAAGGCCGAGGTGTCGCACACCGCCGACACGATCACCGTCGACGGTCACACCATCAAGGTGCTGTCCGAGCGCAACCCCGCCGACATCCCGTGGGGCGAACTGGGCGTCGACATCGTCGTCGAGTCGACCGGCATCTTCACGAAGAAGGCCGACGCCGAGAAGCACATCGCGGGCGGCGCCAAGAAGGTCCTCATCTCGGCTCCGGCCAAGGACGAGGACATCACCATCGTGATGGGCGTCAACGAGAACAAGTACGACGCGGCCAACCACCACGTCATCTCCAACGCCTCCTGCACCACCAACTGTGTGGCGCCGATGGCCAAGGTTCTCGACGAGAACTTCGGCATCGTCAAGGGCCTGATGACGACGGTCCACGCGTACACGAACGACCAGCGCATCCTGGACTTCCCGCACTCCGACCTGCGCCGCGCCCGCGCCGCCGCGGAGAACATCATCCCGACCACCACCGGTGCCGCCAAGGCCACCGCGCTGGTCCTCCCGCAGCTCAAGGGCAAGCTCGACGGCATCGCGATGCGCGTCCCGGTCCCCACCGGTTCCGCCACCGACCTGGTCGTGGAGCTGGAGCGCGAGGTCACCAAGGACGAGGTCAACGCCGCGTTCAAGAAGGCCTCCGAGGGCGAGCTGCAGGGCTACCTGTCCTACACGGAGGACCCGATCGTCTCCTCCGACATCGTCAGCGACCCGTCGTCCTGCACCTTCGACTCCTCCCTGACCATGGTCCAGGAGGGCAAGTCGGTGAAGATCCTCGGCTGGTACGACAACGAGTGGGGCTACTCCAACCGCCTCGTCGACCTCACGGTCTTCGTCGGCAACCAGCTCTGATCCACAGAGCAGCAGGCACTTTGATGTGAGAACAGGGCTCGGGCGGCGCAGGGACGCGCCGTCCGAGCCCTGACTCGCGTACAGACCGGCCCTCTTACGATCACGAGCACCACCAGTCCATTCGGGAGCCCTCTCAATGAAGACGATCGACGAACTTCTCGCCGAAGGCGTCGCAGGCAAGCGGGTCTTCGTCCGCGCCGACCTCAACGTGCCGCTGGACGGCACCACCATCACCGACGACGGCCGTATCCGCGCCGTCCTGCCGACCGTGAAGGCCCTCGCCGAGGCGGGTGCCCGGGTGGTCGTCGCCTCCCACCTGGGCCGCCCCAAGGGCGCCCCGGACCCGGCCTTCTCGCTCGCCCCGGCCGCCACGCGTCTCGGTGAACTCCTGGACGCCCCCGTGGCGTTCGCGACCGACACGGTGGGCGAGTCGGCCACCGCAACGGTCGCGGGCCTCGCCGACGGCCAGGTCGCGGTGGTCGAGAACCTCCGCTTCAACACCGGCGAGACCTCCAAGGACGACGCCGAGCGCGGCGCCTTCGCGGACCAGCTCGCCGCGCTGGCCGACGCCTACGTCGGCGACGGCTTCGGTGCCGTGCACCGCAAGCACGCCTCGGTCTTCGACCTCCCGGGCAAGCTGCCGCACTACGCCGGCTACCTGATCGCCACCGAGGTCGGCGTCCTGAAGAAGCTCACCGACGAGGTCCAGCGGCCCTACGTGGTCGTGCTCGGCGGCGCCAAGGTCTCCGACAAGCTCGCCGTCATCGACGAGCTGCTCGGCAAGGCCGACCGCATCCTCATCGGCGGCGGCATGGCCTTCACCTTCCTCAAGGCCAAGGGCCACGAGGTCGGTGCGTCCCTGCTCCAGGAGGACCAGATCCCGGCGGTCCTGGAGTACATCGAGCGCGCCGAGAAGACCGGCGTCGAGCTGGTCCTGCCGGTCGACGCCGTGGTCGCCCCCGCGTTCCCGGACCTGAAGACCAAGGCCCCGGCCGACGCCACCACCGTCGCCGCGGACGCCATCCCGGCCGACCGGATGGGCCTGGACATCGGCCCGGCGTCCGGCAAGCTGTACGCCTCGAAGATCACCGACGCCGCCACCGTCTTCTGGAACGGCCCGATGGGCGTCTTCGAACACCCCGAATTCGCCGAGGGCACCAAGGCGGTCGCCCAGGCCCTCCTCGACTCCCAGGCCTTCACGGTGGTCGGCGGTGGCGACTCCGCCGCGGCCGTCCGCATCCTGGGCTTCGACGAGAACGCGTTCGGCCACATCTCGACCGGCGGCGGCGCCTCCCTCGAATACCTTGAGGGCAAGACGCTCCCCGGCCTCGCCGCACTGGAGGACTGACCTACATGAGCACGCGCACGCCGATCATGGCGGGCAACTGGAAGATGAACCTCAACCACCTTGAGGCCATCGCGCACGTCCAGAAGCTCGCCTTCGCCCTCGCGGACAAGGACTACGAGGCCGTCGAGGTCGCCGTCCTGCCGCCCTTCACCGACCTGCGCTCCGTGCAGACCCTGGTCGACGGCGACAAACTCAAGATCAAGTACGGCGCCCAGGACCTCTCGGCGCACGACTCGGGCGCCTACACCGGTGAGATCTCCGGCTCGATGCTGGCCAAGCTGAAGTGCACGTACGTGGCGATCGGCCACTCCGAGCGCCGTCAGTACCACGCGGAGACCGACGAGATCGTCAACGCCAAGGTCAAGGCCGCGTACAAGCACGGTCTGACCCCGATCCTGTGCGTCGGCGAGGAGCTGGAGGTCCGCGAGGCGGGCAACCACGTCTCCCACACCCTCACCCAGGTCGAAGGCGGCCTCAAGGACCTCTCGGCCGAGCAGGCCGAGTCCGTCGTGATCGCCTACGAGCCCGTGTGGGCCATCGGCACCGGCAAGGTCTGCGGCGCCGAGGACGCCCAGGAGGTCTGCGCCGCCATCCGCGGCAAGGTCGCCGAGCTGTACACCCAGGAGCTCGCCGACCAGGTCCGCATCCAGTACGGCGGCTCCGTCAAGGCAGGCAACGTCGCCGAGATCATGGCGCAGGCCGACATCGACGGCGCCCTGGTCGGCGGTGCCTCGCTGGACGCCGACGAGTTCGTCAAGATCGTGCGCTTCCGGGACCAGTGAGTAGGCCTTAGCGGCGATACGTCGTACTCTTGCGGGGGCATGGCCCTTAAGGCCGTGCCCCCGTCGTTCATCCGAATCCGAGAGAGTTGGTCCAGCCGTGGTTTTGGGGTTCTCGATCGCCCTGATCGTCTTCAGCGGGCTGCTGATGCTGCTGGTGCTGATGCACAAGGGGAAGGGCGGCGGCCTCTCCGACATGTTCGGTGGCGGCATGCAGTCGTCCGTCGGTGGTTCCTCGGTCGCCGAGCGCAACCTCGACCGCATCACCGTGGTGATCGGTTTGTTGTGGTTCGCGTGCATCATCGTGCTCGCTCTCCTCATGAAGACGAACAGCTGAGCGGCCACGCCACACACAGCACGTACATTCCGCACGTAAGGCCCCATGTTCGGTACGCGCACCTGAGCGCGGCCTATCATGGGGCTTGCGTCTAGGTGTGGGGGCTGTAACTCCAATCACTGGACGCGCGTTGGGCCTTACGTAGACTGAGGCGCTCGCAACGAAGCGACAACGCCGACTCGCTTCGCGGCACCATCACGCAGGGAGTTACGACCGTGGCAAGTGGCAACGCGATCCGAGGTAGCCGGGTCGGGGCGGGGCCGATGGGCGAGGCCGAGCGGGGCGAGTCCGCGCCCCGGCTGCGCATCTCCTTCTGGTGCTCCAACGGGCACGAGACGCAGCCCAGCTTCGCCAGCGACGCGCAGGTCCCCGATACCTGGGACTGTCCGCGCTGCGGCTTTCCCGCCGGACAGGACCGGGACAACCCGCCGGACCCGCCGCGCACCGAGCCGTACAAGACGCACCTCGCGTATGTACGGGAGCGGCGCAGCGACGCGGACGGCGAGGCGATCCTCGCCGAGGCGCTCGCCAAACTGCGGGGCGAGATCTAGGAGTTGAGAGCCGGCCGGGCATCGAGAGGTGTCTGGCCGGAGCCGTTTTACGGCTGCGGTCCCGGCCGATTGTCAGTGGTGACCTCTACGGTTTGTGCATGGTCTCGTGACCGGCGGACCGTGAGGGGGAGCTGTGACTGTGGTCGAGGGGGCGGGCGTGCGTATGCCCGCGTGGCGTGGGGGATTCGGGCGGCTGTGGACCGCGGCCGTGTTCTCCAGCTTCGGTGACGCGCTGCGCGGGTCGGCGCTTCCCCTGCTCGCCGCGACCCTGACGGACCGGCCGCTGCTCGTCGCCTCGGTCACCGCCTGCGGCTATCTGCCCTGGATCGTCTTCGGCCTGCTCGGCGGCGCAATCGCGGACCGCGTGGACCAGCGGCGCGCGATGTGGACGGTGGATGCGTTACGGGGGCTGGTGGTCGCCTGTTTCGCGGTGGCCGTCGCACTCGGACACGCCTCGATCGGCCTGCTGATCGCCCTCGCCTTCACCCTGACCACCCTCCAGACCCTCTTCGACAACGCCTCGACCGCGTTGCTGCCCACCCTGGTCGACCGGGAGGCGTTGGCCGGAGCCAACGCCAGGCTGATGACCGGCCAGCGCATCGCGGGCGGTCTGCTGGGCGCCCCCGTCGTACCGCTGCTGCTGGTGGCCGGTGCCGCAGCGCCCTTCGCGGCGGACGCGGCGACCTTCCTGGTCGCGGCCGCCCTGGTCGGCTCGCTGCGCACCACCCCGCCGGAGCGGAAGCGGCGGCCCCCGGGCAGCACCCTGCGCAGGGAGATCGCCGAGGGGCTGCGCACCCTGGCCGCGGACCGGGCCCTGCGCGGACTCTGCACGGCGACGGCCCTGTGCAATGTCGGCGTGGGTGCGCTGATCGCGGGCATGGTGCTGCTGGTGACAGGCTGGCTGGACGCCGGGACCACGGGCTACGCGGCGGCGATGACCGCCTACACGGTCGGCGGTCTGACCGGGGGAGTGGCGAGCGGCCGATTCGTCGCCCGGCTGGGGCGGGTGCGCGCGGTGCTGCTCGCGGGGACGGCACAGATCGGCGCCCTGGTGGTCATGGGTTCCGTGCGCTCCCTGGTCGCACTCGCGGGGGCCATGGCCGTCTTCGGGTTCATGGGGATGGCGTGGAACGTCCAGACCACGACCCTGATGCAGGAGCGCGGGCCGGCCGAACAGTTGGGCCGGATCAGCGCGGCCTTCCGCACCCTGGCCGTCGCCGGAGCGCCCCTGGGCGCCCTGCTGGGCGGAGCCGTGGCCACCGCCTGGGGGCTGAACACACCCGCCCTCCTCGCGGCGGCCTTCTTCGTGCTGTCCGTCGCCTCGCTGATACCCGCGCTCCACGCGGACGTATCTGTTGGTGCGCCGGACGCCGACGCCACCACGGCTCACGCCCCGCGCTGATCGATTAGGTTGGAACAGCTGGGACAGGCACGAAAGAAGGCTGAAGTCGGACATGAACGCAGACGGCCGTACCAGGCTCAACCGGACCCCCGAGTGGACCGCGCTGACCGAGCACCGCGAGGAGCTCGGCGAGGTGCGGCTCAGGGAGTTGTTCGCCGCCGATCCCGGGCGCGGCACCGGGTACACACTGCGGGTCGGTGACCTGTACGTCGACTACTCCAAGCACCTGGTCACCGACGAGACCCTGCGTCTGCTGCGCGAACTCGCCGCAGCGACCGATGTGTTCGGGCTGCGGGACGCCATGTTCCGCGGTGAGAAGATCAACACGACCGAGGACCGGGCCGTGCTGCACACCGCGCTGCGTGCTCCGCGCGACGCGGTGATCGAGGTCGACGGGGAGAACGTCGTGCCGGGCGTGCACGCCGTGCTCGACAAGATGAGCGACTTCGCCGGCCGCGTGCGTTCCGGCGAGTGGACCGGCCACACCGGCAGGCGCATCAAGAACGTCGTGAACATCGGCATCGGCGGCTCCGATCTGGGTCCCGCGATGGCCTACGAGGTGTTGCGCGGCTTCACCGACCGCGACCTCACCGTCCGCTTCGTGTCGAACGTCGACGGTGCCGACCTGCACGAAGCCACCCGCGACCTCGACGCGGCGGAGACACTGTTCATCATCGCGTCGAAGACCTTCACCACCATCGAGACGATCACCAACGCCACCTCGGCGCGCGCGTGGCTCCTCGGTGAGTTGAAGGCCGGTCAAGAAGCGGTGGCCAAGCACTTCGTGGCCCTGTCGACGAACGCCGAGAAGGTGTCGGACTTCGGCATCGACACGGCCAACATGTTCGAGTTCTGGGACTGGGTCGGCGGCCGCTACTCCTACGACTCGGCGATCGGCCTCTCCCTGATGATCGCCATCGGGCCCGACCGCTTCCGTGAGATGCTCGACGGCTTCCACCTCGTCGACGAGCACTTCCGCACCGCCCCGGCCGAGTCCAACGTGCCCCTGCTCCTTGGCCTGCTGGGCGTCTGGTACGGCAACTTCCACGACGCGCAGTCGCATGCCGTGCTGCCCTACAGCCACTACCTGTCCAAGTTCACGGCATATCTCCAGCAGCTGGACATGGAGTCCAACGGCAAGTACGTGGGGCGCGACGGACAGCCCGTGGAGTGGCAGACGGGGCCGGTGGTGTGGGGCACACCCGGCACCAACGGGCAGCACGCCTACTACCAACTCATCCACCAGGGCACGAAGTTGATCCCGGCGGACTTCATCGGCTTCGCCGAGCCGGTGGCCGAGCTCGCCGACGGGCTCAAGGCGCAGCACGACCTGCTGATGGCGAACTTCTTCGCCCAGACCCAGGCGCTGGCCTTCGGCAAGACGCCCGACGAGGTGCGGGCGGAGGGGGTGGCCGAGGAACTGGTCCCGCACAAGACGTTCCAAGGAAACCACCCGACCACCACGATCCTGGCCCGCGAGCTCACCCCGTCCGTCCTCGGCCAGCTCATCGCGCTCTACGAGCACAAGGTGTTCGTCCAGGGGGCGGTCTGGAACATCGACTCCTTCGACCAGTGGGGCGTCGAACTTGGCAAGGTCCTCGCCAAGCGCGTCGAGCCCGCGCTCACGGAGGGCGCCGAGGTGCCGGGTCTGGACGCGTCCACGAAGGCGCTGGTGGCGACGTACCGGGAGCTGCGCGGGCGACAGTGAGGCACTCCCGATCAGAACTGCTGTGCGTTTTCTGTGCCCATGCTCTAGGGTCGCGCTGAACCTGGGGGGACGAGAGGTACGGATGAAGCATGGGGGACGGGTCGCCGTGGTGCTCACGGCGGCCCTTGTCGGGGCGGCGCTCGCGGGATGCGGTCAGAGGGACCTGCCGGTCGAGACCGAGGCCGGGACCACGATGGGGGCCGTGACCGCTTACGGCAGCCTTGAGGACGTACCGGAGAAGCTGGGAGCCGACGGCACCACGATCACCGTCGGGGATCCGAAGGCGCCTGTGGCGGTGCACCTCTACGAGGACCCGCGTTGCCCGGTCTGCGAGGAGTTCGAGTCCACCGGCGGTGGTCCGACCGTGCGCGGCGCCACGGTGCGGCGCGAGGCGAGGACCGAGTACACCCTGGCGTCCTTCCTGGACGACCGGGTCGGCGGCAGCGGTTCGAAGAAGGCGGTCAACGCGTTGCGGGCGGCGCTGGAGGAGGGCAAGTTCGCCGAGTATCACGACGTCCTCTACAACAACCAGCCCGAGGAGGCCGTGGACGGTTTCACGGACTCCTCTCTGCTCCAACTGGCCGAGCAGGTCGAGGGTTTGCGCACTCCCGCCTTCGAGTCCGCGGTGCGTACGACGAAGTACCGCTCCTTCGTCACCGCGTCGGAGAAGGCGTACGAGAAGGCCGGGGGCGAGGAGAATCCGGGCGGGCCGGGCACGCCCACAGCGGACATCAACGACGTACGGGTTCCGGAGAAGTACAACTTCCTGATCTTCGACCCGGCGGCGCTTGGCGGGCTCCTGGACGAGATCCGCAACACGCCGGAGAACTGGGACGACAGCATCTTCCACTGACAGTACGGACGCCGGGCCCCTCCTGAGAGGGACCCGGCGTCGACTGCCGTATGCGAGGCCGCCGTTACGGCGAGGCCGGCGGATACAACGACCGCGGCAGCTGGGAGGCCGCCGCATCGTCCAGCAGCCACAGGGTGCGGGCCCGGCCGCGCGCCCCGGCCGCCGGGGCCTGGATCTCGCCCGCACCGGACAGGGCGATGGCCGCGGCCTCCGCCTTGTCCTCTCCGGCCGCCAGGAGCCAGACCTCGCGAGCCGCGCGGATCGCGGGCAGGGTCAAAGTCACCCGGGTCGGCGGGGGCTTCGGCGCCCCGTGCACACCGACGACCGAGCGCTCGGTCTCCCGGACCGCCGGGAGCTCCGGGAACAGGGACGCCACATGCGTGTCCGGGCCGACGCCCAGCATCAGCACGTCGAAGGTCGGGACCGAGCCGTGGTTCTCGGGACCGGCCGCGCGGGCCAGTTCCTCGGCGTAGGCCGCCGCCGCGGCCTCGACGTCGTCGCCGTGGGGGCCGTCCGACGCGGGCATGGCGTGCACGCGCTTCGGGTCCAGCGGCACGGAGTCCAGCAGGGCCTCGCGGGCCTGTGTGTCATTGCGCTCCGGGTCGCCCTCGGGCAGGAAGCGCTCGTCGCCCCACCACAGGTCCAGACGGCCCCAGTCGATGGCGTCCCGGGCGGGCGCGGCGGCCAGTGCGGCGAGCAGGCCGTTGCCGTTGCGGCCGCCCGTGAGGACCACCGACGCCGAGCCCCGGGAGGCCTGCGCGTCCACGATCTTCGTGATCAGACGGGCTGCGGCGGCCTGGGCCATCAGCTCCTTGTCGTGGTGCACGACCAGTTGCGGAGTGTTCACTTCGCCGCCTTCCCGTTCCCGGACAGGCCGGAGGGGACCGGCTTCAGCGCTGCCGACGCCGCCGCTTCCGGTGCGGGAGCTTCCGCGGCAGCCTCGCCAATGGCCGGTTCTCCTTTGGCCGCCGGTCCCTCCGGAGCCGCGTCGGCGTCCGAAGCGGCCGCTGTGTCCGAAGCGGCCTTGACGTCCGGGGTCGCCTCGGTGTCCGAAGCCGCGTCGGCCTCGGGCTCACCGGCCGGTTCCTCGGCGGGCACGCGCCCGTTCGAGTCGTTCAGCCGATGCACGCCGAACCGCAGCGCGGACGCGTAGGTGTCGTCCGGGTCGAGGCGCCGCAGCTCCTCCGCGATCAGCTCGGCCGTGTCCCGGCGCTTGAGCGCCACCGCACGGTCGGGCTGGCCGTCGATGGACAGCGTCGCAAGGGAGCCGTCGGCCCGGTCCAGGGTGATCGGCCCGTTGTTGGTCTCCATGCGGACCGCGGTCAGCCCGGGCCCCGAGGACAGCGAACGCCGTACCGGCACGTCAAGCCTGTCCGCGAGCCACATGGCGAGGAGCTCGCAGCTCGGGTTGAACTCCTCGCCCTCCACCTCGACCGCCTTGACCTCGACGCTGACCTGGTCCAGAGCCGCCGCCAGCATCGAACGCCACGGTGTGATCCGGGTCCAGGAGAGGTCGGTGTCGCCCGGGGTGTAGCTGCCGGCACGGGCCGTCAGCTCGCGCACCGGCTGCTCGGAGGAGTACGTGTCGGTGACCCGGCGCTGGGCGAGCGCGCCGAGCGGGTCGCCCGCCGGGTCGAGTGGCGCGTCCACCGGCCACCAGACGACGACCGGCGCGTCCGGCAGCAGCAGCGGCAGGACCACCGACTGGGCGTGGTTCACGACCTCGCCGTACAGCCGTAGCACCACCGTCTCGCCGGTGCCCGCGTCCGCGCCCACCCGGACCTCGGCGTCGAGGCGGGACTGGGTGCGGTCACGAGGGCTCCGCGACACCCGCTTGATGACCACGAGCGTGCGCGAGGGGTGCTCGCGGGACGCGTCGTTGGCGGCCTTCAGAGCGTCGTACGCGTTCTCCTCGTCCGTCACGATGACCAGCGTGAGCACCATGCCGACGGCCGGTGTGCCGATGGCCCGGCGGCCCTTGACCAGCGCCTTGTTGATCTTGCTGGCGGTGGTGTCCGTGAGGTCTGTTTTCATGGCCGGCGCCAGCTCCGTCCCTCTCGTGCGAGCATCTCGTCGGCCTCGACCGGGCCCCAGGTACCGGAGGGGTACTGGGCGGGCTTGCCGTGCGTGTCCCAGTACTCCTCGATCGGGTCGAGGATCTTCCAGGACAGCTCGACCTCCTCCGTGCGGGGGAAGAGGTTCGAGTCGCCGAGCAGGACGTCGAGGATCAGCCGCTCGTACGCCTCGGGCGAGGACTCCGTGAACGACTCGCCATAGGCGAAGTCCATGGACACGTCCCGGATCTCCATCGAGGTGCCCGGCACCTTGGAGCCGAAGCGGACGGTGACGCCCTCGTCGGGCTGGACGCGGATGACGATCGCGTTGGAGCCGAGCTCCTCGGTGGCCGTCGTGTCGAAGGGGGAGTGCGGGGCCCGCTGGAAGACCACCGCGATCTCGGTGACCCGGCGGCCGAGCCGCTTGCCGGTGCGCAGGTAGAAGGGGACGCCCGCCCAGCGGCGGTTGTCGATCTCCACCTTGATGGCCGCGTACGTGTCGGTCTTCGACTGGGGGTCGATGCCCTCCTCCTGGAGGTAGCCGACCGCCTTCTCGCCGCCCTGCCAGCCCTCCGCGTACTGTCCGCGCACGGTGTCCCGGCCCAGGTCCTTCGGCAGCTTCACCGCGCCGAGCACCTTGGTCTTCTCGGCGGCCAGCGCGTCCGCGTCGAAGGAGGCCGGCTCCTCCATGGCCGTAAGAGCCATGAGCTGGAGCAGGTGGTTCTGGATGACGTCACGGGCGGCGCCGATACCGTCGTAGTAGCCGGCCCGGCCGCCGATGCCGATGTCCTCGGCCATGGTGATCTGCACGTGGTCCACGAAGGACCGGTTCCAGATCGGCTCGAACATCGTGTTGGCGAAGCGCAGCGCCAGGATGTTCTGGACGGTCTCCTTGCCCAGGTAGTGGTCGATGCGGAAGACCTGGTCCGGGGCGAAGACCTCCTCGACGGTCGAGTTGAGCTCCTCGGCCGACTTGAGGTCGTGGCCGAAGGGCTTCTCGATGACCGCGCGGCGCCAGGAGCCGCTCGACTGGTCGGCCAGCCGGTGCTTCTTCAGCTGCTGGATGACCACGGGGAAGGCGGACGGCGGCACGGACAGGTAGAAGGCGAAGTTGCCGCCGGTGCCCTGTGCCTTGTCGAGTTCGTCGATGGTGTCGCGCAGCCGCTCGAACGAGTCGTCGTCGTCGAAGGTGCCCTGGACGAAGCGCATCCCCTGGATGAGCTGCTGCCAGACCTCCTCGCGGAACGGCGTGCGGGCGTGCTCCTTGACGGCGTCGTGGACGACTTCCGCGAAGTCCTCGTTCTCCCAGTCCCGCCGGGCGAAGCCCACCAGGGAGAAGCCCGGCGGCAGCAGACCCCGGTTCGCGAGGTCGTACACGGCGGGCATGAGCTTCTTTCGTGACAAATCGCCCGTGACGCCGAAGATGACCAGGCCCGACGGCCCCGCGATACGCGGGAGCCGTCGGTCAGCGGGGTCACGCAGCGGGTTGCTGCTCGACAAGGTTTCAGCCCTCCGAAGGGGCGAGGCGCTGAAGCTCCGCCTCGGTCGACTTGAGCAGGTCGTTCCAGGACGCCTCGAACTTCTCGACGCCCTCGTCCTCAAGCAGCTGGACCACGTCGTCGTACGAGATCCCGAGCTTCTCGACCGCGTCGAGTTCGGCGCGGGCCTGCTCGTACGTACCGGCGACCGCGTTGCCGCGGATCTGGCCGTGGTCCTCGGTGGCGAACAGGGTCGCCTCCGGCATGGTGTTCACCGTGTTCGGCGCCACCAGCTCGTCGACGTACAGCGTGTCCTTGTACGCCTTGTCCTTGACGCCGGTCGAGGCCCACAGCGGACGCTGCTTGTTCGCGCCGACGTTCTCCAGCTTCGACCAGCGCTCGCCCGAGAAGACCTCCTCGTACGCCTGGTAGGCGAGACGCGCGTTGGCCACGCCGGCCTTGCCGCGGGCGGCCTTGGCTTCGTCGGTACCGAGCGCGTCGATGCGCTTGTCGATCTCGGTGTCCACGCGGGACACGAAGAAGGACGCCACGGAGTGGATCTTCGACAGGTCGAGACCCCTCTCCTTGGCCTTCTCCAGGCCGGTCAGGTACGCGTCCATGACCTCGCGGTAGCGCTCCAGCGAGAAGATCAGCGTGACGTTGACGCTGATGCCGAGGCCGATGGTCTCGGCGATCGCCGGAAGGCCCGCCTTGGTGGCCGGGATCTTGATGAGGGTGTTGGGGCGGTCGACCAGCCAGGCGAGCTGCTTGGCCTCGGCGACCGTCGCCTTGGTGTTGTGCGCCAGGCGCGGGTCGACCTCGATCGACACGCGGCCGTCCTGGCCGTTGGTGGCGTCGAAGACCGGGCGCAGGATGTCGGCGGCGTCACGGACGTCCGCCGTGGTGATCATGCGGATGGCCTCTTCGACCGTGACCTTGCGGGCGGCGAGGTCGGACAGCTGCTGGTCGTAGCCGTCGCCCTCGGAGATCGCCTTCTGGAAGATCGACGGATTGGTGGTGACGCCCACGACGTGCTGCTGGTCGATCAGCTCGGCGAGGTTGCCGGACGTGATCCGCTTGCGCGACAGGTCGTCCAGCCAGATCGCGACGCCTTCCTCGGAGAGGCGCTTGAGTGCGTCTGTCATGGAATTACATCTCCTACGGTCGTATGTGAGCGTCAGCGCTGGGCAGAGGCCAGGGATTCCCGGGCCTTGGCGGCCACGTTCTCGCCAGTGAAGCCGAACTCCTGGAAGAGGACCTTGCCGTCCGCGGAAGCACCGAAGTGCTCCAGGGAAACGATGCGACCGGCGTCCCCGACGTACTTGTGCCAGGTGAGGCCGATGCCCGCCTCGACCGCGACTCGGGCCTTCACGGCCGGCGGCAGGACGCTGTCCCGGTACCCCTGGTC
>NZ_JBJDQL010000038.1:0-96630 GCF_044903305.1 Streptomyces sp. NPDC019531
TCGGTGCCGTGCAGGTCGTCGTCCTCGACGTGGATGGCCTTGTCGGCACCCATGGACAGCGCCTTGCGCAGCGCGTCCTTGGCGTCCTCCGGGCCGATGGTCAGGACGGTGACCTCGACGTCGTCGTCGGAGTTCTCCGAGATCTGCAGCGCCTGCTCGACCGCGTACTCGTCGAGCTCGGAGAGCAGACCGTCCACGTCGTCCCGGTCGACGGTCAGGTCATCGGCGAAGTGCCGGTCGCCAGTGGCGTCGGGCACGTACTTCACAGTGACAACGATCCTCAAGCTCACGCCGGCTCTCCTACTGCATCGTCATTTTCGGCTGCCTCTTGCAGGCAGCATAGGCGCCCCAAGCGGCCGATCCCGGTCGGGGCGGGCTGCGCTCCGACCGCAATATTACTCGCCAGTACACCCAGTTCCTGCCCGCTAAGCAAGCGCTTTGAACTGTGACCTTTGCAACGCAGCGTAATCGGAACTCGACAGCCTCGCACACCGGCGGAGGAGCCGACGATCCAATCAGTCGCGCAGGCCGTTGAACCGGCCCTGGTGATAGAGCAGCGGTCGGCCGGCGCCCGCGGGGTCGCCGAGCTGCACCTCGGCCAGCACGATGCGGTGATCACCCGCGGGCACTCGGCCGACGACCCGGCACACCAACCAGGCGAGGACGTCGTCGAGGACCGGGACACCTTCGGGGCCCTCACGCCAGGCGGTGGAGGCGCCGAACCGGTCGGCGCCGCTACGGGCGAAGATGGCGGCCAGCTCCTCCTGGTGCTCGCCGAGTATGTGCACGCCCACGTGCTCGGCCCGGGATATCGCGGGCCAGCTGGAGGCACCCGTACCGATACCGAAGGAGAGCATCGGCGGGTCGGCGGAGACCGAGGCGAGGGAGGTGGCCGTGAAGCCGACCGGGCCGGTGTCGCCGCCCGCGGTGATCACGGCGACGCCTGCCGCGTGCCGCCGGAAGACGGAGCGCAGGAGATCGGGAGAGGCGAGCCGAGGAGTGCCGAGGTCGGGCGTGGCCGTCATGCGGAGTTCCTTCTGCGAGGAGTGTCGAGCTGGACCGTGGCTGCTCAACAGGCCGGACAGCGCGCGCTCGCGGTACGGGCGAGGTCGACATGGACCCGCCCGAACAGAAGGAGTTCCGTAGGCATACGGCCAGGCTGACGATACGTGCGGTGCGCAGTCAAGTACGTTCCGGCATATGGGAGATGCCTCACCGTGGGCGCACGCGGCGTCAAACCGCCTCCCCGATCGCGGCGATGACGTCCGCCTTGCGGGGCTGGCCGGTGGCCCGCCGTACGACCCGGCCGTCGGCGTCGAGGACCAGCACGGTCGGCGTCTTGAGGATGTCGAGTGCGCGGACCAGGTCGAGGTTCTTCTCGGCGTCGATCTCGACGTGGGCCACCCCCGGGACCATGCCGGCGACCTCGCCCAGCACCCGCCGGGTCGCCCGGCAGGGTGCGCAGAAGGCGCTGGAGAACTGGACGAGCGTGGCGCGTTCGCCGAGTCGCTCGCCCAACTCGGCCGCGCCGAGCCTCTTGCCGTCGTCGCGCCCGCGCACCCGTACTCTCCCGCTCCGCCGCCGCTGCAGCACTCCATAGGCGCTCGCCACCGCGAGCACCGCCACGCACACCACAAGTCCGGTCATCACCCGCACCAGCGTTCACGAGACTGCAAAGATTCCCGGGTCCCACCGGTCTTTCCGCTGCGGAATGCTTGATTCATGGACATTGATGCACGAGGGCCGCGCTTTGGTGCGGCCGTGACGACCGTCGTCCTGGCGGCCGTTCTGATCACGGACAGCTTCTGGCTGCTGGCCTGGCAGACGCTGGCGTTCGCGCTGGGCGCGGCGGGTGGGGTGGGCCGCTCGCCGTACGGATGGCTGTTCCGGATGGCCGCACGGCCGCGGATCGGGCCGCCGACCGAGTTCGAGGCACCGGAGCCGCCGCGCTTCGCGCAGTCCGTGGGACTCGCCATCGCAGGCCTCGGGCTCGTGAGATACGGGATCGGGCCGCAGTGGCTGGGACTCGCCGCCACCGGTGCGGCGCTGGCGGCGGCCTTTCTCAACGCCACGTTCGGGTACTGCCTGGGATGCGAGATGTACCTGCTCGTGCGGCGGGTGACGGTACGCACGTAGTAAAGCCGGCTTAAAAGCCCAAGGTGGATCACACGGTGGACGTGACGAGAATCTCGCCTGCATAGGGCACCAGGACTGGCTCCCCGTCCGTTCTTGGGGCACGATCTGCGACATGCCGTAAACCTACGGCTGCGTAACTTAATGCCGGGACTCCCTTCCCCGGCAGAGCAGGAAGGGCTCACCCCGCCCATGGCAGAGCTTGTCTACCGTCCCGTCGTCGGAGCCGCCCAGGCCCTGTTCAAGGCCTGGGACCTCAAGATCGACTGCAGGGGTTCGGAAAACATCCCGCGCTCGGGCGGCGCCGTGCTGGTGAGCAACCACATCAGCTACCTGGACTTCGTCTTCAGCGGCCTGGCGGCGCTCCCACAGAAGCGTCTGGTGCGCTTCATGGCGAAGGAGTCCGTGTTCCGCCACAAGGTCTCCGGTCCGCTGATGCGCGGGATGAAGCACATCCCGGTCGACCGCGAGCAGGGCGAGGCGGCCTACGCCCACGCCCTGGAGTCCCTGCGGTCGGGTGAGATCGTCGGGGTCTTCCCGGAGGCGACGATCTCGCAGTCCTTCACGCTGAAGAGCTTCAAGTCGGGCGCGGCGCGGCTGGCGCAGGAGGCGGGCGTCCCCCTGATCCCGATGGCGGTCTGGGGCACTCAGCGGATCTGGACCAAGGGCCACCCGCGCAACTTCAAGCGCAGCCACATCCCGATCACGATCCGGGTCGGCGAGGCGATCGAGGCTTCCCGCGACAAGTACGCGGGAGCGATCACGCGCCAGGTGCGGGAGCGGGTCAACGAGTTGCTGGAAGCCGCCCAGCGGGCGTATCCGGTGCGGCCGAAGGGGCCGGACGACACATGGTGGATGCCGGCGCATCTCGGAGGGACGGCACCTACGCCCGAAGCGGTGCGTGAGGCCGACGCACGGTAGTTGCTCGGCCGCATGTCCGTGGGGGCTGGTCGCAGCCTGCGTCTCAGCGTCTCAGAGTGCGGTGGGGAGCGTTTTCCAGAGGTACGGCCGGTCCGGGGCGGCCTTGAGGACGCTCAGGACGGCCGGGTGCGGCTCGGCGTACAGGACCGGGCAGTCCATCTCGTTTGACTCCGGGTCAGGTATGAAGGCCAGTTGTTCTCCGTCGAGGGAGAACCGGGCGTCCACGCCGGGCTTGTTGCCCCGGGGATCCTGGCGGTGCCAGGCGCCGTTGAACCGTACGGCGATCAGGCCGTGCACCACGTCGAGTTGCTGGTAGCAGAGCGCGGTCGGGATGTCCTCGGCGCGCAGCAGGGCGGCGAGTGCGTGGGCCTTGGCGTAGCAGATGCCGGTGCCCTGTTCCAGGACGTCGGACGCCCGCCAGGTGACGCGCGGATCGCCCGAGTCCTGCGAGTGCGGGATGGTGTCGCGGACGAACTCGAACGCCAGCCGCGCATAGGCATACGAGTCTTCGGCCTCCCTGGCGAGACGTGCGGCCGTTTCGCGCACCAGCGGATGGTGATGGTCGATCACCTCGTCGGCGGCCAGATACGCGGAAAGGTCAGGGGTGTTCTGGATCAGCTCCATGACCGCAGAGCATAGGAACGCGATCACCCGATAGTCAATTACTTTTCAGGTGATCGCATATCTATGCATCACGCGTCAGCGCGCCATCTCCTCCTTGAGCGCCGCCACGAACGCGTCCACATCGTCCTCGGTGGTGTCGAAGGCGCACATCCAGCGGACGACGCCCGCGGCCTCGTCCCAGAAGTAGAAGCGGAAGCGCTTCTGGAGCCGCTCGCTCACGTCGTGCGGGAGCCGGGCGAAGACCCCGTTGGCCTGGACGGGATAAAGGATCTCGACGCCGTGGACGGCGCGGACGCCCTCGGCCAGGCGATGGGCCATCTCGTTGGAGTGGCGGGCGTTGCGCAGCCACAGGTCCTTGGCGAGCAGGGCCTCCAACTGCACCGACACGAAACGCATCTTGGAGGCGAGCTGCATGGACAGCTTGCGCAGATGCTTCATGTGGGAGACCGCGTCCTGATTGATCACCACGACCGCCTCACCGAACAGTGCGCCGTTCTTCGTCCCGCCCAGCGAGAGGATGTCGACGCCGACGGCGTTGGTGAACGTCCGCATCGGGACGTCGAGGGAAGCGGCCGCGTTGGCTATGCGGGAGCCGTCCAGGTGAACCTTCATGCCGTGCGCGTGGGCGTGGTCGCAGATCGCGCGGATCTCGTCGGGCGTGTAGAGAGTGCCGAGCTCCGTGCTCTGGGTGATCGAGACGACCTGTGGCATCGCCCGGTGCTCGTCGTCCCAGCCGTACGCCTGCCTGTCGATCAGCTCGGGTGTGAGCTTGCCGTCCGGCGTCGGCACGGTGAGCAGCTTCAGGCCGCCCATGCGCTCGGGGGCGCCGCCCTCGTCGACGTTGATGTGCGCGCTCTCGGCGCAGATCACCGCGCCCCAGCGATCGGTGACCGCCTGGAGCGCGACGACGTTGGCGCCGGTGCCGTTGAAGACCGGGAACGCCTCGGCCGTGGCGCCGAAGTGGCTGCGGATGACGCCCTGGAGGTGCTCAGTGTAGTCGTCCTCGCCGTAGGCGACCTGGTGCCCGCCGTTGGCCAGGGCCAGGGCGGCGAGCACCTCCGGGTGGGCCCCGGCGTAGTTGTCGCTGGCGAAGCCGCGGACCTGCGGGTCGTGATGGCGACGAGCGTCGGTCTTCGGGGGGTTCACGGCTTCTCGGTGAGCCACAGACGGTTTCCGTTCACTTCGGCGGCGGGCTTGTCCCAGACACCGGCGATGGCCTCGGCCAGTTCCTTGACGTCCGTGAAGCCCGCGAACTTCGCGTTGGGCCGCTCGGCGCGCATCGCCTCGTGCACCAGCGCCTTCACCACCAGGATCGCAGCCGCGGAGGTCGGCCCGTCGGGGCCCCCGGCCTTGCGGAAAGCGTCGGCCAGGGCGAGCGTCCAGGCCTCGGCGGCGGCCTTGGCGGCGGCGTAGGAGGCGTTGCCCGCGCTCGGCTTGGTCGCGGTCGCCGCGCTGATGAGGAGGTAGCGGCCGCGCTCGCTGCGCTGCAGGCTCTCGTAGAAGGCGAGGGAGGTGTGCTGGACGGTGCGGATGAGCAGCAGTTCCAGGAAGTCCCAGTCGTCCAGTCTCGACTTCACGAAGGTCTCGCTGCCGCGCCAGCCGCCCACGAGGTGGACCAGGCCGTCGACACGGCCGAAGTCCTTCTCGATGTGCGCTGCCCAGTCGCGGGTGGAGTCCAGGTCCAGCAGGTCGACCGGCTCGCCGGTGACCGTGGCACCGCCCGAGGCGTAGCGTGCCGCGTCCACGGCCTCCGCGAGACGCTCCGGGTCGTTGTCGGCGCCGACGACGGTCGCGCCCGCCTCGGCCAGTCGCAGCAGCGTCGCGCGCCCCGCAGGGCCGCCCGCGCCGGCCACCGCGATCACCGCACCGCTGAGAGCTCCGTTCCCCACCATGTTCTTCGCCTCCTGAGCAGCCGCCTGGGCGGCCTGTGCAGTGTTCCCGGCGCCGCGATCGCTCACGCGGCGGCCCGCTCGGCGCTCTCCGCCGTGATGCCCCGGGTCGAGGCGATCACGTTCTTGAGTTTCTTGGAGAGTGCCTCATAGAACATGCTCAGCGGAAACTCGTCAGGAAGCACGTCATCGACGAGTTTCCGGGGCGGCTGGGACAGGTCGAGGGCGTCCGGGCCCTTGGCCCACCTGGAGCCCGGGTGCGGGGCGAGGTAGGTCGAGACCAGCTCGTACCCGGCGAACCAGTGGACGAGCTTGGGGCGGTCGATGCCGTCGTGGTAGAGCTGCTCGATGTCGGCGCACAGCTGGTTGGTGACCTGCGGGGCGCGCTGCCAGTCGATGAACAGCTTGTTGTCGGTCCAGCGGACGACATCGTGCTTGTGCAGATAGGCGAAGAGGAGCTGGCCGCCGAGCCCGTCGTAGTTACGGACGCGCTCACCGGTGACCGGGAAGCGGAACATGCGGTCGAACAGCACCGCGTACTGCACGTCACGGGCCTGCGGGACGCCGTCGGCCTCCAGCTTCACGGCTTCCCTGAAGGCGGTGAGGTCGCAGCGCAGTTCTTCGAGGCCGTACATCCAGAACGGCTGGCGCTGCTTGATCATGAACGGGTCGAAGGGCAGGTCGCCGTGGCTGTGGGTGCGGTCGTGGACCATGTCCCACAGGACGAAGGCCTCCTCGCAGCGCGTCTGGTCGTGCACCATCGCGGCGATGTCCTCGGGCAGCTCCAGGCCCAGGATGTCCACGGCGGCGTCGGTGACCCGGCGGAACCGGGCGGCCTCGCGGTCGCAGAAGATACCGCCCCAGGAGAAACGCTCCGGCGCCTCGCGTACGGCGATGGTCTCCGGGAAGAGGACGGCGGAGTTGGTGTCGTAACCGGCCGTGAAGTCCTCGAACTTGATGCCGCAGAACAGCGGGTTGTCGTAGCGGGTGCGCTCCAGTTCGGCCAGCCAGTCGGGCCAGACCATGCGCAGCACGACCGCTTCGAGATTGCGATCGGGGTTGCCGTTCTGCGTGTACATCGGGAAGACGACCAGGTGCTGCAGGCCGTCCGCGCGGTTCGCGGCGGGCTGGAAGGCCAGCAGGGAGTCGAGGAAGTCGGGCACCTCGAAGCCGCCCTCGGCCCAGCGCCGGATGTCCTTCACTAGGGCAGCGTGGTAGTCGGCGTCGTGCGGCAGCAGCGGCGACAGCTCCTCCACGGCTCCCACGACCTGCCGTACGACGGCCTCGGCGTCCTCGCGTGACGGGGCACCCTCCGTCTCGAAGTCGATCGACCCGTCCTTGGACTGCCATGGCCGGATCCGCTCCACGGCATCCTTGAGCACGGGCCATGCCGGGTGCTCCACCACCCTGGTCACGGGAGGAACCCGGTCCCCCGAAGCCGCCTGCACAAGAATTTCCGTCATGTCCCATCCTCCACGGGAGAACCTCGCGTATGAAGACCGTATACATACGGGCTTCCTCCCAGCAAGGGGAGACTCGGGAAGTTATCCTGCACAACCCAATGGTCACCGGATTTTTTCCTGTCGAGTGCCATGAACGCCGCGTTTCCGGGTAGGGGAGAGCATCCGTCCCGTACGCCACCGCGATCCCTCGTGTACGTGCGGGTCCATCACACGGTGTAGCCGTTAGGCTGCGGCTCTGCACCGAGCCGCCGTCGACGGAAGCGAGTTGAACCTTGAACTTCCTTACCATCGGTCATCGCGGAGTCATGGGTACCGAACCCGAGAACACCCTCCGTTCCTTCGTCGCCGCCCAGCAGGCCGGCCTCGACGTCATCGAACTCGATCTGCATCTGAGCAAGGACGGCGCGCTCGTCGTCATGCACGACACCGACGTGGACCGCACGACCGACGGAACCGGCCCGATCGCCGAGAAGACCCTCGCCGAACTCCGCGCCCTGGACGCGGGCCGTGGGGAGCAGGTGCCGGTGTTCGAGGAGGTCCTGGACGCCGTACGGTCGCCGCTCCAGGCCGAGATCAAGGACATCGCGGCGGCCCGGGCCCTGGCCGAGGTCATGCTGCGGCGGGATCTGGTCTCCCGGGTGGAGGTCTCCTCGTTCCACGACGAGGCGATCGCCGAGATCGGGCGACTGGTGCCCGGCGTGCGGACCGCGCTGATCGGCAGCCGGTTCGGCCCCGAGATCGTGGAGCGCGCCGTCGAGGCCGGTGCCGGGACCGTGTGCCTCAACATCCGCCGGCTGACCCTGGAGATCGTGGAGGCGGCCCGTAAGGCGGACCTGAAGATCATCGGCTGGGTGGTGAACACGCAGGACCACCTGCGGCTGGTGCGCGCACTGGAACTGGACGGCGCGACGACCGACTACCCCGAGATCAAGCGCACCGGCCGCTTCACCGCGTGAGCCGAGTGAGCCGCGTGAGCCGGGTGAGCCGGGTGAGCCGGGTGAGCCGACGGCATCGCGGCAGGAACGTCACACCAGCGGCTTGACCAGCAGCTCGAACTGCAGGTCGTCGCGCTGCGGAATGCCGAAGCGCTCGTCGCCGTACGGGAAGGGCGTCATCTTTCCCGTACGGCGGTAGCCGCGCCGCTCGTACCAGGCGATGAGGTCGTCGCGTACGGAGATCACGGTCATGTGCATCTCGGTGACGCCCCAGGTCTCGGCCGCCAGCCGCTCCGCCTCCGCGATGATCACCTTGCCGAGGCCGCCGCCCTGGAGCGCGGGGCTGACCGCGAACATCCCGAAGTACGCGTGGGTGCCCCGGTGTTCGAGCTGGCAGCAGGCGACGACCCGCCCGTCCCGCTCCACCGTCAAGACCCGGCTGTCGGACGACGTGATGACCGCGAGCACACCCTCGGGATCGGTCCGCTGACCTTCCAGGATGTCCGCCTCGGTGGTCCAACCGGCCCGGCTGTCGTCCCCTCGGTACGCGGACTCGATCAGCGCGACGAGTATGTCCACATCGGCGTCGGTGGCGTCACGGAAGGTGAGTCCGGTACTGGTCTCCATGGGGCGCATCTCCACTTCAGGGGCACGACTCGGGCACGGACGAGGGTAACGCCCCGGATAGGCTCGCCCGCATGGTGCACGTACTGAGCGGCCGCGTTCTGCTGCGGCCCACCGATCCGGAGCGTTCCCGGGTCTTCTACGGTGACCGGCTGGGCCTCGCCGTGTACCGCGAGTTCGGTACGGGGCCGGAGCGCGGCACCGTCTACTTCCTCGGCGGCGGCTTCCTGGAGCTGTCCGGACGGTCCGAGACTCCCCCGGGCGCCGACGTACGGCTGTGGCTGCAGGTTCCGGACATCGCCTCGGCGCACGAGGAACTGCTCGGCAAGGGCGTCGAGATCGTGCGGCCGCCGGTGAAGGAGCCGTGGGGACTGATCGAGATGTGGGTCGCGGACCCTGACGGCACGCCGATCGTGCTGGTCGAGATCCCCGCGGACCATCCGATCCGGTACCGACCCGGGATCTGAGCGCGGCGCAACGCCCCGCCCTGGCACGGGCAGCGGTGGACGGTCGGCACGGCGTTGACGACGGCCGCTCTCGCCGTGCTGTTCCCCCTCGGATACGGCGGCCTCCGCGGCGTGTTGCCGCTGGCGGCCGGGCTCGCGGGCGCGGCCGTGACGGCGGCGGTGTGGTGGACGCTGACCCGGCGTGGCCCGGTGCGCCGGCTTGCGGCAGTGCTCGCGGTCGTCACCCGCACCGGCGTCGTCGTCCTGTTCGCGGTCACCCTGGGATGGGCGCTCGTCGTGTCCCTGGTGCTGTTGGCCGTGGCCGTGTGGAGCGGGCGGTACGCGCCCCGCAGGCCGTGCTGGTGAGCAACAACGCCTACCGCACCGACGACCCCGTGGGCCTCGGCCGCCGCGAACGGCTGTACTCCGGGCTGCTCGGCATCCTCGGCGTCAAGGTGGACAGTGCGGCTCAGGCCGCGGCCTGCTGCTCAACCCCGATCCGGAGGGCCTCGTGGTCCTGTCCGCGAGGGAGGTGGTCGTCGACGCCGACCATCCGGAGATCGAGGTCGGCGTCGACGGCGAGGCCCTGCTCATGCACACCCCGGTGCACTGCCGTATCGCGCCCGGGGCGCTCCGGGTACGCGTACCGAGGAAACGGCCGGGGGTGCCGGAGGCCCAATCCCGTCTGGACTGGCGGCAGTTGGGCAAGCTCGCGGTGACGGCGGGGCGGGGGGCCGCAGGGGCGGAAGCCTCGGTGCGGAGGCGACCCGGTCAGGCGAGGCCGAAGACCTCAGGAAGGATCCTCCCCCTCCGTGAACGGCGTCACGGTGACCTGATCGATGACCGGCGCGTACGCGGAACGCTGGCCGTACTCGTTCCTCGTGTCGCCCGCGAAGTCCGGGAGTTCGTCGGCGGTGAAGGTGAGGGTGTTGAGGCCCGGGCGCAGGGTGACGGGCACGGACAGGGACCAGAAGTTGTTGAAGTGGAAGGTGGTGGGGAACAGGACGCGGTGCGGAGGGGCGCCGTTGACGGAGATATCGGCGTGCCGGCAGACCGGGTCCGGGTTGTAGTGGGTGGAGGCGGGCTGCTCGCCGTTCGAGTAACGGATCGTCAGCGCGTGGCGTCCGGCGCGGTCCGCCGTGACCGTCAGGGTGAGCGCGTTCGAGGGTCCGGCGCCGACTCCGTCGACCGCTTTCCCGCCGGTGGCGTACGAGTACCCGGTCACCCTCGCCGTACCGGTCAGGACGCCCTCCTCGGCGGCGTACGTGGTCGTGGGCAGCAGGCCGCGCGAGGGGGCGATGCGCAGGCGGTCGACAATGAGCCGGTCCGAAGTCCCGGTGACCGTGATCCTGTTGACGCCTCCGGCCAGGAAGAGCGGTACGGCGCCGCGCTCGACTCGCCCGACCTCCTCGCCGTTGACGCCCAACACGCCCTCTCCGGGCCCGAGCAGGTCGACGGTCACGGAGGCCTCGCCGTCGTCGGCCGCGTGCACCCAGAAGGTGACGGTGCCTCCCCGCGGGAGTACGGCGACCCCGGGACCGGATGCGCCTCGGTGGGCGTGGCTGACCCGGGCGCCGCCGCCGAGGTGCGCGAACTCGGCGTCGTACAAAGCCGTTTCGTCCTCGCCGCGCAGCACGAGGTCCAGCTTGTCGATGAACGCGTCGCCCTTGGTGACACCGAGCTCGGGGTCCTGTGCGGCGAGGGTGATCCGGTGCCGGCCGTTGGTCAGCCGGACCCGGGTGTCGGTGTGCCCCCACACCGCCGGCTTGTAGCCGAGCGGCAGCCGCAGTTCGCGCGGCTGCTCGCCGTCGACGCGCAGGAAGACGTTGGTGGGGCCCTGTTCGCGCACGAGATCGGCGAGATTGTGCGCGCCCGCGAACACCACGATGTCGTACGTCCCGTCCTGCGGGACCTCGACGTCGAAGGCGAGCACGCCGTCGGAACCGGTGCGCAGTCCGCCCACATGGTAGCCGCCGGAAGTGGCGAACCGGTCGACGGCGGACGGGGACCCCTCGGGCCCGTTCTTCGAGTAGCCGCCGCCCGTGTAGGTGTCGTCCTCGGCCTCGTACGTCCGTCTCCAACGCACCGCGGGCGGCACGGAGACGGCCCCGTTGCCGCCGGGCGACAGGGTCACCTGGTACGCGGACATCGCGTCGAGGCCGGTCAGACAGATCGTCACCTTCCCCTCGGAGACCGGAAGTTCCTCGTCCCGGAGCCGCAACGGCTGTTCACCGGCGCCGACTTGGCCGGTCCAGGGGATCTCCACGAGCCGTACGTGGGCCACGGCGCCGAACACCTCAGCGTCCACGCCCTCGAAGACCACGTCCGCCGCGCCGCCCGCTCCCCCGAACAGCGCCCGCGCCTGCCGCTTCTCCCGGTCGAGGGTGGCGACGCCCTGGAGGGTGTACTGCACGTCGGGGTGCGGGGCTACGACCCGGACGGTGTTCCCGGTCAGCTGTCCGTAGGCGTTGTACAGCCACCACTGGCCGTTCGCCCTGTTCACCTCCACCGCCGAGTCGTTGAGGTTGCCGGCGATGTTCCAGTACGCGAGGTCGGCGTCGACCTTCGACTCCTCGATCGCGGCGATCCACTGGATCATCCGGCCCGGTACGGAGACGTGGTAGTTGTGCGCGTACTCGTTGATGTTGACGGGCAGCGGGTTGATGCCCAACTCCCGTTCCAGGTCCCGGTACCTGGCTATGTCGGTGCGGACCTCCGCGGGCGAGGACAGCTCGTGCCAGGTGACGATGTCGGGCAGTACGTCGTGCGCCTTGGCGAACTCCAGGAAGTCCCTGACCTCGGGGTACAGGATGCAGGTGTTGGGTCCCGCGACGCGCGCCTCCGGGTCGAGCTCCTTGATGAGGTGGTACGCGGCCTCCCAGGCGCCGAAGTAGTGGTCCGGGTCGGTCCGCCAGCAGACCTGGTCGTAGCTCCACTCCCCCTCGCCGAACATGTTCCCCTCGGGTTCGTTGAACGGCACGTACACGATGTGTGCCTTCAACTCCCCCAGGGTCAGGGCGTGTTCGACCTGGCGGCGGATCACGTCCAGATGTCCGGCGAGCCGTTCCTCGCCGGTGGCACCGGGCCACTCGTAGGGAAACCCGCGGTAGTAGTCGGGCAGGTAGACGTAGACGTCCCTGCCGCCGGCCGCGACGAACGGCGACAGGATCTCCAGCGCGTCGCCGCCGGGGTGCTGGGTGCCGTCCTGGGCCTTGGTCGTCACCGTGCGCGGGTACATGCCCTCGACCACCGTGCGGCTGGGCACACCGTCGCCGTAAAGGCCGTAGAGCGTGCCGCTGGCTCCACCGTGGAAGGGGCCGGTCTCGGTGCCGAGGTCGATGGTGAGCTTCTCGCGGGCGGGGCCTTCGGCTGCCACGGCATCCATCCTTCGTTCGACATTCCGTACGACAGTCGATGATCCGCACCGACCTGGACGAACGTAGGAAGCGCGCGTGGACCGCGTCAACAGGCAGTGGGGGCCGGAACTTCCGAAACCGCAGGTCGGGGCCGTCAGGCGCGCAGCGCTCCGAGGCTGCCCTCCAGCTGGCCGAGCAGGTCTCCGAGGCGGGCGGCCAGTTCGTCCTGCGCCTCGGGGGGCAGGACGGACAACACGGAGGTCTCGTAGGCCAGTTGCTCGGGCAGGATGCCGTCGACCAGATCGCGGCCGGCGTGGGTGAGCCGGACGTGGGCGACGCGGCGGTCGCGGGTGTCACCCCGGCGTTCGACCAGGCCCCGCTCGGTCAGCTGCTTGAGGCGCTTGGTGACGGCGGCACCGGAGGAGAAGGTCTCACGCGCCAGGTCGCCGGGGGTCAGCTCGTGCCCGGTGCGGCGCAGAGCGCCGAGCAGGTCGAACTCGGGGCGGCTCAGTCCGGCCCGGCGCAGCGGGGCGTCCTCGGCCTGCTGGAGGAGGGCGGCGCAGCGGTTGACCCGGCCGATGATCTCCATGGGGCCGGTGTCGAGGCCGGGGTGGACGGTCTGCCACTGCCGGACGACCGCGGCGACGGTGTCGTTCCTCGTCGCGCCCGCCGGTCGTCCGTTCGGTGCCGTCATGGACGTACGCCCTCCGCTCTGTGGTGCCCGATCGTCGCCGCGAGCGTACGATGTCCGGCCCGCTCGGCGCGCACGACCCTCTCCTGGGGCAGCGCGCGCTGCCACCATTCGCCGGACGCGGCCTCGACGGTGGCCCGCAGATCGACCAGGGCGGTGGCGAGGGCGCGGCGGGCGGAGTCCAGCGCTCCGGGCGCCGGGTACGGCTCCGCCAGGAGGCGGGCGGTGCGCTCCCGGGCGCCTTCCACCGCTTCCAGTGTCTGCTCGACGCGGTCGCCCGCGCGACGGTTGGTGACGGCGACGGCGGCGACGAAGCCGACCAGTGCGCCGACGAGGGTGTCCACGACCCGCTCGGTGATCAGCCGTCCCGGCTCCTGGTAGCCGGCGAACTCGGTGATGAGCAGTGCCATCGGGGTCACACAGATGCTGCCGAGCCAGTAGTTGCGGCCGATCAGCGCCTCGGCGCCGAAGTTGAAGGCGAGGCAGCACAGCACGAGGGCCACGGGTCCGACATGGGCGAGCGGGACCACGGCGGCGAACACCAGGACACCGACGAGGTTGCCGACGACACGCTGGACGCCCCGGCTCCAGGTGAGGGTGACGTTGGCCTGGTAAAGGGAGGCCGCGGTGACCAGGGCCCAGTACGGGCGGCCGACGCCGAGCGCGAGGGAGGCGTAGCCGGTGAGGGCGCAGCCCAGGGCGGTGCGCATGGCGAGCGGGGCGAGCGGGCCGAGTGCGCGCCACCACGGGCGGGTGGAAGCGGCCGGTTCCATGTCCACGCCGAGGAGTTCGTCGTCGTCCACCGCCTGCGGCACCGGGCCCGTGCCGCGCAGTTCACGGGCCCAGACGCGCAGGCGGTGCGGGTCCGCGTCGCTGGGGGCGGCGAGGGCGACCTCGGCACGGACGACGAGGCGTTCGAGGCCGCGCCGGGCCCCGGAGCGGCCGCCGGCTGAGAGGAGGGTCTGCCAGGCCGCCTGGACGGCGGCGTAGGCGGTTCCGCTCGCACGGGAGGAGGGGTCTTCCAGATACGCGGCGGTCGCGTTCAGCGCCTGAGCGGTGGCCCGCCGCTCCGGACCATGGGGTCGCACCAGCCCCGGCGCCATACCGACCAGCCACGCCCACGCACCCGCCGCGAGGGCCAGCCCCAGATGGCCGGGAACCTGGCCGAGGGTCTGCGGGGCGAACAGGGCGGCGGAGCTGACGAAGGTGAGGACGACGTGGCCCGGCGGGCCGACCCGGGTCGCGTCACACAACGTCTTCTGCACGGCGGCCACCAGCGCGCCGACGGTCACCAGCACGACGGCACTGCCGGTGAGCGATGCGGCGACCAGCGCGACACCGAGGCCGGCGACCATGCCGAGCACGACCTGGGCCAGGGCGCGGGCCCGGGCGGCGTAGGGCCGGTTGTGGGCGTACAGCGCGCACAGGGACCCGGCCATCGTGTACATCGCCAGGTCGAGTCGGCCGAGGACCAGCAGGATCAGGTTGAGTGGGGCGACCGCGACGACCACGCTCAGGGCCGGCTTGAACCAGATGTCGGAGGGCCTGCCGAGGCGCAGCACGCCGGCCAGCGGAAGACGAGTGCTCATGAGGCACAACCTTAGCAGGTATTTTACCTGTAAACGATATCTGGCGACGTCCCTGACCTGCTGTGCTCCCTCGCACGCTCCCCGCATACCCCCTTGCGCTCGATTGCGCGCCGCGTGGCCCGGGCATTCCTTGACCGACGTCGAGCGGGGAGGTGGGCGTGCACGGACCGGCTTCGCCCGGCTGGCTGCTGGTGGCGCTCTGCGCGGCGACCGGGGCGTACTGCCTGCTGCGGATGCGCAGCGGTGTCGAGGAGCAGCGCCGGTCCGCGGGCGGCGAGGCGCTCATGGGCTTCGGGATGGCCGCGATGGCCGTACCGGCAGCCGTGTTCACACCACCGTCGTGGGCCTGGCCCGTCTATACGGCCGTGTTCGGCGGGGCCGCGCTGCGCGCGTTGTGGACGGCGCGCACGAGCACCCATCATCTGCACCATCTGGTGGGGGCCTCGGCCATGGTCTACATGGCGGTGGCGATGGCGGCCTCCCCCGGACACCACGGCGGTGCGGGAGTCCCCGTCGTGACGGGCGTACTGCTCCTCTACTTCACGGGATACGTCCTGCTGTCCGGCGTCCGCCTGATACCGGTGACCGCCGGTGGCGGAACCGTCGGCTGGGGTGACCGGCCCGAACTCGCGCGCGCGTGCCGTCTGTCGATGGGTATCGCGATGGTGGCCATGCTGCTGACGCTCTGAGGCGAGCGGCGTACGCAACCTTGGCGTCACCGCGTCCACGCGGACCGCACCCACGAGCGGTACGCGCTCACAGGCCGAGGGGAGGGCAGGCGGCGGCTGCGACGGAGCGAACTCCTGCTCCACGCCCCGGTGCTGCCCGGTGAGGTGTCCGGGAGCCGACTCGTCGTGCTGGTCGAAGTCAGCGAGGACCGGGGCGTGTTCGGCCCCTGCCCCACCCCGCAGGGCCATGTCCCGCAGCGGGTGCACCGCCTGCCGACCCCACCGGACCGCCTGACGCCGACGCGCCGAGTGCGGCTGACGGCGACGGCGGGTCTCCCGCGCCGAGAGATCCCGCCCCGGGATTGGCCTCCAGCCGCACCGGTCGGCGAGGATCGCACCATGCACACCCCGTCCGTCGACTCCCCGCCCCGTCCGCCGGAGCACCGGACCGCGGCTCGCGCGACCGGCTCCCTGGCCCTGTGCTCGGTGCTGCTGCTCGTCCTGGTCGTGGCCGAGTGGCACCCGCTGCTCATCGTCGACGGCGACATCGCCGACACCACCCACCGCTGGGCGGTCGACGAACCGGGGCTCACCCACGTCTTCCGGATCCTGGCGGACTGGGTCTGGGACCCCTGGACGATGCGCATCCTGGCCGCGGTCGCAGCCCTCTGGCTGGTGTGGCGGCGCAACGCCCGCTGGACGGCCATATGGCTGGTGGCCACATGTGCGCTGGGCACACTGGTCCAGCAGCTCCTGAAGGCCGCGGTCGGACGGGCACGCCCCGTCTGGCCCGACCCCGTCGACACCGCCCACTTCGCCGCCTACCCGTCGGGCCACGCCTTGACGGCCACGGTGGTCTGCGGCCTCCTCCTGTGGCTCCTCCGCCACTACGGCGTCGGCCGCGCTCTGTGGCTCACCGCGCTGACGATCAGCGTCATCTCCGTGATCGGCGTGGGTCTGACCCGCATCTGGCTCGGCGTCCACTGGCCCTCCGACGTCCTCGGCGGCTGGCTGCTGGGCGCGATGCTGGTAACCCTGGCGGTGATGATCCACCAGCGGTACCGACCGTGAAACGCCTGCCCGCCGGGTCTACAGCTATGTGGGCCCAGGCAACCAGGACCGCGGATCCTTCGCTTTCGTCGTCGCCCTCGGCGCGCTGCTGCGGCTCGCGCACCTCGGCTCGTGGCAGGCGGTCGAGCGCGAGCTCGATCGCGTGGGCGTCGAGCACTCCGGCCGGTTCACCCACGAGGTGGTGTTCCGTTGCTGCGAAGGTTGCGGAGAGCGGTCGATTGGGCGCGAGGAGGACTTCTTCTGCGTGTTCTGCGGGTGTGAGCTCCCGGTCGAGTGGAACGCGAGCCCGTACGATCATCGTATGACTGCCGTCCTGTTCGACTTCTCGGGAACCCTCTTCCGGATCGAGTCCACCGTGGCCTGGCTGAGGGCCGTGCTCGACGAGGCCGGACTCACGCTCGCCGAGGCCGAGTTGACGCGGGCGGCGCGGGAACTGGAGAGCGTGGGTGCCCTGCCCGGCGGGGCGGCGCCCGGGGTGCCGATGCCGGACGAGGTCGCCGGGGTGTGGGACGTGCGCGACGAGAGTGCCGAGTTGCACCGGGCCGCCTACACCGGGCTCTCGCGGCTGGTTTCACTGCCGGATCCCGCCCTGCACGACGCGTTGTACGACCGGCACATGTCGCCGGTCGCCTGGCAGCCGTATCCCGACGCCGCCGAGGTGCTGCGCACCCTGCGCGAGCGTGGGATCGGAGTGGGCGTGGTCAGCAACATCGGCTGGGATCTGCGGCCCGTCTTCCGCGCGCACGGTCTCGCCCCGTACGTCGACGCGTATGTGCTGTCGTACGAACACGGCATCCAGAAGCCGGACCCGCGGCTGTTCGAGACCGCCTGCACGGCGCTCGGCGTCGAGCCCGGGGGCGTCCTGATGGTCGGTGACGACCGGCGGGCGGACGGGGGTGCGGCGGCCCTGGGCTGCGGGGTGCACTTCGTGGACCATCTGCCGGTGGCGCAGCGGCCGGACGGGCTGCGGCCGGTCCTCGACCTGGTCGGCTGAGACAGGCGCGGAGACAGGGGCAGAGACACCCGGAATCGACATCGGAAAGGGTGTCCGAAAACCGGGGGGTCACCCTGCCAGGATGGTCGCCTGAGGACACCACAGGGGCGTATGCTCGCCCACCCTGGACGATCCCCCGCGTCGCCCAGAGCAGGCGGCAGCCCCGACCAGGCCTTTCACGGGCCGGTCCGGACGCACTGAGTATAGTTGGCTGATAGCCAGTCAACGCAGGAGTTCCAGCATGTCCCCGCGCAGCGCCTCGGTCAATGAAGAGTTGCGCCGTCGTTCCCGGGAGCGGCTCCTGCAGGCGGCCCTCGAACTGGTCTCCGAGCGCGGTTACGAGGCCACGACCCTCGGCGACATCGCGGACCGGGCCGGTTCGGCGCGCGGTCTGGTGTCGTACTACTTCCCCGGCAAGCGCCGACTGGTGCAGTCCGCCGTGCACCGGCTCATGCACCGCACGCTGGAGGAGGCGCTGGACCGCGAGCCGCGCACCGAGGACGGCCGGGAGCGGATGGCGCGGGCGATCGACGCCGTCCTGGGCCTGGCCCGGGACCGGACCGTACTCATGCGCCAGCACATGGCCGGCCTGCTCGACACCGACGGGTTCGTGGAGTGCCCGGAGCAGCAGCGCCTCGCCGAGCTGCTGCGGGACACCATGAAACGGCACGGTTCGCAGACGGTCGAGACCGACTACCCGATGCTGCGCTCGCAACTCATGGGTGCCGTCTACGCGATGGTCGTGCCGAACGTCCCGATGTCGCTCACGCCTCTGCGCGCCGAGCTGTTCACGCGCTATCGGCTCGACTGGGAGCAGGGCGTCCCGCCGGGCACCGAGGCACCCGACGGGACGTGCGACACCGATCTGTCACGTTTCTTCGACACGGGCGGCGAGCCCGGGGGTCAGTCGAAGTAGTCCGGCTGCGTCTGGACGTTGAGCTCGTTCAGTCGCACCTTCCTGGCCGGATCCGTGCGCCGGTCGCTGAGCTTCAGGACGTCGAAGCCCTTGGCGATGTCGTTGGAGTAGATGTAGCCGTTGTAGTAGTACGCCGACCAGGAGCCGGCGGTCGTGAGGCGTTCGGTGGTCACCGGGCCGCGCTCGAAGTAGCCGATCTCCTTCGGGCGGGCCGAGTCGGTGAAGTCCCAGACGGAGACACCGCCCTGATACCAGGCCTGCACCATGATGTCCCTGCCCTTGACCGGGATCAGCGAGCCGTTGTGGGCGACGCACACCTCGACGGCCGCCTGGTGGCGGGGGATCTTGAAGTAGCTGCGGAAGACGAGCTTGCGTTTGTCACCCTTGCCGACGATGTCGTAGATACCGTCGGCGCCGCGGTTCGGACCGATCTCCGCGTTGCAGGTGGCCGCGCCGCCGCCGCCCAACTCGTCGGTGAAGACGACCTTGTTCGCCTTCTGGTTGAAGGTCGCCGAGTGCCAGAACGCGAAGTTCACGTTGTCCTGCACCCGGTCGATGACCTTCGGGTTCTCCGGGTCCTTGATGGAGAACAGGATGCCGTCGCCCATGCAGGCGCCCGCCGCCAGGTCCTTGTCCGGGAGCACCGTGATGTCGTGGCAGCCGGTGGTCTTGGAGACGCCCGGGTTGGTGGGCGAACCGGGATTGCCGCCGCCGTCGGGTCCCTCGCCGGGGAAGAGCACCGGGAAGCTGACGACCGCCGCCTTCTCAGGGGCGTTGCGCGGCACCTTGATCACCGAGATGCCGTCGTGCGGTGGCTGGCAGTCGGGGTAGGTGGCGCTCGGCGAGTACGAGGAGACGTAGAGGTAGACGTTCCTGCGCTCGGGCACCAGCGTGTGGGTGTGCGAGCCGCAGGCTGTCTCCACGGCGGCGACGTACTTCGGATTGCGCTTGTCGCTGATGTCGAAGACCTTCATGCCCTCCCACGACGACTTCTCGGTCGCGGGCTGGGTGGTGCTGCTGCAACTGCTGTCGCTGCGCGAGGAGTCGGTGGACAGGAACAACAGGTTCCCGGAGACCGAGATGTCGTTCTGCGAGCCCGGGCACAGCACCTGGGCGATCGTCTTCGGCGCCTTCGGGTTGCTGATGTCGAAGATGCGGAAGCCGTCGTAGTTGCCGGAGAAGGCGTATCCGCCCTGGAAGGCCAGGTCCGAATTGGTGCCGGGCAGCGCGTCCTTGGGGATGTTGACGAGGTGTTCGATGTTGTCGGAGTGGACGATCTCGTCCTGGCCGGGTATCTCACCGTCGGCGATCGCGGCCCGCACCTCGGCCTCGGTGCTCTTGGACACCTCCTCGCTCGCGGCCGGACGGTCCCCGGGGTCGGGGGTCGCCGCGGCCGGCCCGGCGGTCAGCAGAGCGGCCAGGAGACCCGCGGCGGTTGCGGCAACTCCCAGGCGTCTGTACCGGGTTCGGGGGTTTCTCAACAGGATCACTGTTTCCTCCCTGTGCGGTTCATGTGGAACGCTTCAGGCACCCCCGCAGTATCGTCTTCACCATGCACAGATCAACAGAGGGCAACGAACTCGTAATGAAGGGACCCCGGGTGACCACTGTGCTTTTCCGCCACGCCCCCTACGCGACGGCCGCCGTGGCCGCATTGGCAGCCCTGACCCTCGGGGGCTGCGACTCCGACGCGGACCCGAAGTCGGCCTCCGCGACCGGGCCTTCGGTACTGGTGCCGGGCAAGCCCGGTGAGGCGAACCGCACCCTGTCCGCGCAGGACGCGAAGGAGCAGCGGGCCGACGACGACACCCCCAACGCGGCTGACGTCTCGTATGCGCGGATGATGATCGAGCACCACACCCAGGCCCTGGAGTTGACCGAACTGGCCCCGGAACGCGCCGAGTCGGCGAGGCTCAAGGCGCTCGCCGGACGGATCTCGGCCGCCCAGGGGCCCGAGATCGATGCGATGAAGGCCTGGTTGAAGGACTACGGCCAGTCCGAGAAGAGCGACGCCCACGAGCACACCACGATGCCCGGGATGGCGACCGAGGCCCAGTTGAAGAAGTTGCGCGCGGCGAAAGGGACGGCGTTCGACCAGCTCTTCCTCACTTTGATGATCACCCACCACGAGGGCGCGATCACCATGGCGACGGACGTGAAGGGACAGGGCAACAACGTCCGGATCGAGGAGATGGCCGACGACGTGGTGGCCCAGCAGACGAGCGAGATCGACCGGATGCGGGACATGCTCTGAACGGGCCTGTCCCGCGAAGCGGTTCTCGACGCGCAGCGGTCTCCACGCGCAGCGCCCTGTACGCGAACCCGCTTGTTCAGCGCCGCGCGTGACGAGGCGTCAGGAATCCCGCGTCGCGCGCCTGTGAGATGAGCCGTAGCGACTTGCGGCGGCTGTGCCCGGTCGCGCACATCACCGCGAGGACCGGGTCGACGCCATTCTCCTGGGCCGCCCGGTACTCCTGGGCGATCAGCCGGCGCCCCTCGGTGCCCCGGGGCCAGGCCGGACGGGCACGGCGCGCTCCGGTTCCCTCGGCTTCGGTCTCCGACTCGGGCGCCATGCCGCAGGCCTCGGAGAGCGGCCCCTCAATCCAGTCCGCGAGCGCGCCCAGGTCGTCGAGGGACAGCGCGGGCATCGCCCGTACGTCCTCCAGGGAGACGCCCTCCTCGGCCACCACGGCGAGCATGTCCACCCGGGCCCCATCACCGAAGGCCAGCCGGACGTGGAACCACGAGGTCGCGTACTCGCCCTCCCGCACTTCCCACGCGGGCCATACGGACACGGTGCCGTCCGTCGGACAACGATCAGAAAGATTAAGAAACGATGCTTCTAGCACACACGCAACGTAACCGCATGAACACATTCCATACGAACGGACACGCATTCTCCCGGCGCGCCGCACCCTGTCAGCGCAGCGGCGATGGTGCGATCCTGAAGGTATGCGTGTCGCCGTCATCGGCTCCGGGCCGAGCGGGTGCTACACCGCCCAGAGCCTCGTCCAGCAGGATCCTGACGTGCTCGTAGACGTCCTGGACCGGCTGCCGTGCCCGTACGGCCTGGTCCGGTACGGCGTGGCACCGGACCACGAGAAGATCAAGTCGCTCCAGAACAACCTGCGGACGGTTCTGGAGCACGAGCGGGTACGGTTCCTCGGCGGGGTCGGGATCGGCCCCGGCGGGATACCGGCCGCGCGGCTGCGCGAGCTGTACCACGCCGTGGTGTACTGCGTGGGCGCCGCGACCGACCGGCATCTGGGCATCCCGGGCGAGGATCTGCCGGGCAGCTGGTCGGCGACCGAGTTCGTGTCCTGGTACAGCGCGCACCCCGACACGACGGCCGACGGTTTCGTGGCCGGCGCACGGTCGGCGGTGGTCATCGGCGTGGGGAACGTCGCGGTCGATGTGGCGCGGATGCTGGTGCGCGGGGTGACGGAACTCAGCCCCACCGACATGCCTCAGCCGGCGCTCACCGCGCTGGCGGCCAGCCGGGTGACGAACGTCCACATGGTGGGCCGCCGCGGCCCCTCCCAGGCCCGCTTCACCACCAAGGAGCTGCGCGAGCTGGGCTCGCTCCCGGAGACCGAAGTGATGGTGAGCGCCGATGAGCTGGCGCTGGACCCGGCATACCTCGACCCCTCTCCCCTGCCCGCGCCGCAGCGCCGGAACGTGGAGGTGCTGCGGGGCTGGGCGGGCGCCGAGGCACGACCGTCGCCCCGCAGGATCTCGTTGCGGTTCTTCCTCCGTCCCGTCGAACTGCTCGCCGACGGCGGCCGGGTGGGCGCGGTCCGCTTCGAGCGCACGGCACCGGACGGACACGGCGGCGTGACCGGCACCGGTGAATTCGAGGAGATCGAGGCCCAGTTGGTGCTGCGCTCGGTGGGCTACCTCGGAGTGCCCCTGGAGGGCCTGCCGTTCGACCCCGCGACGGGCACAGTCCCTCATCTCGCCGGCCGGGTGTTGCGTGAGGGCAAGGTGGCGCCGGGCGAGTATGTGGCCGGCTGGATCAAACGCGGCCCGACGGGCGTCATCGGCACGAACCGGCCATGCGCGAAGGAGACGGCGACGTCGCTGTTGCAGGACGCCTCCGCCCTCGTACACAAAGATCTGCCCGGCGACCCGTTGACGGCACTGCGGGCAGCGGGCATCGAGCCGGTGGAATGGGCAGGATGGTGTGCCATCGAGCAGGCAGAGGTGGAACTCGGCGCGTCGCTGGGCCGTGGTGTGGTGAAACTCCCTGACTGGCAGTCCCTGATGAACGCCGCGCACAGCAGTGCCGATTAGGGGCGCGGGGAACCGCGCGAGCAACCACACACGACCCGCACCAGGCAACGAACCGGCAACCCACCCGAAATCAACAAACTGTTCAAGGAGCCTACGGTCTCAGACATGCCCCAGACCTCCCCTGTGCACCCCGTGGACGAAGTCCCCCCGGTAAGACAACTCGCCGCCTTCGGCCTCCAGCACGTCCTCGCGATGTACGCCGGCGCCGTGGCCGTCCCCCTGATCGTCGGCGGCGCGATGAAACTGTCGCCCGCGGACCTGGCGTATCTGATCACCGCCGACCTCCTGGTGTGCGGCATCGCCACGCTCATCCAGTGCATCGGCTTCTGGCGCTTCGGCGTACGGCTTCCGATCATGCAGGGCTGTACCTTCGCCGCCGTGTCGCCGATGGTCCTGATCGGCACGACGGGCGGCGGACTCCCCGCGATCTACGGCTCGGTGATCGTGGCGGGCCTGGCGATCATGCTGCTCGCACCGGTCTTCGGGAGACTGCTCCGCTTCTTCCCGCCCCTGGTCACGGGTACGGTGATCCTGATCATCGGCATCTCGTTGCTGCCGGTCGCGGGCAACTGGGTGGCGGGCGGCGCCGGTTCCGCGGACTTCGGCGCACCCAAGAACATCGCGCTGGCCGTGTTCGTGCTGGCGGTGGTGCTCGGCGTGCAACGCTTCGCGCCCGCCTTCCTGAGCCGGATCGCCGTACTGATCGGCATCGTTGTGGGCCTGGCGGTGGCCGTCCCCTTCGGGTTCACGGACTTCGGCGGGGTCGGGGACGCGGACTGGGTCGGGATCAGCACGCCGTTCCACTTCGGGGCGCCCACCTTCGAGTTCTCGGCGATCGTCCCGATGCTGGTCGTGGCGCTGGTGACGATGACCGAGACGACCGGTGACCTGATCGCGGTGGGCGAGATGACGGACCGGAAGGTCGAACCCCGCTCCCTGTCGGACGGTCTGCGCGCGGACGGCCTGTCGACCGTGCTCGGCGGCGTCTTCAACACCTTCCCGTACACGGCGTACGCCCAGAACGTCGGCCTCGTCGGCATGACCCGGGTGCGCAGCCGCTGGGTCGTCGCCGTGGCCGGCGGCATCCTGGTCCTGCTGGGGCTGCTGCCCAAGCTGGGCGCGGTCGTCGCGGCCATACCGGCGCCGGTGCTCGGCGGGGCGGGTCTGGTGATGTTCGGGACGGTCGCGGCGAGCGGTCTGCGGACCCTCACCCAGGTGGACTTCAAGGGCAACAACAACCTGACGGTGGTGGCCGTCTCGGTGGCCATGGGCGTGCTGCCGGTCGGGGTCCCGACGATCTACGCGAAGTTCCCCGACTGGTTCCAGACGGTGATGAACAGCGGCATCAGCGCGGGCTGTCTGACGGCGATCGTGCTGAACCTGCTCTTCAACCACCTTCCGGCCAAGGCCGGTTCACTCGCGCCCGAGGCGGACGGTCTGGCGGGCGGCGGCGTCGAGGAGGGCATCGAGAAGCCCCGGGAAGAGGTCGTCTAGGTCGTCCCTGCGCAGGCCGTTCATCTTGGCCGTGCCCTGATAGATCTGCCGGAGCACTCCGCTTTCGCGCAGCACCCGGAAGTGGTGGGTGGTCGTCGACTTGGTGACGGGCAGATCGAAGTGCGAACAGGAGAGCTCGTCGCTGGCCGCGGCGAGCTCTCGCACGATCCGCAGGCGCATCGGGTCGGAGAGGGCGTGCAGAACGCCCTCCAGCCGGATCTCCTCACGTGCCGGATGCGGAAGGTCGCGGCTGCTGACGGCGGGAGAGGTCACGGCGGCTCACTTCTTCCAGGGAATCCTTCAGCGGACTCCCATAGTACGAGACCTCTCGTAGTTTGACACTCGACGTACTACGATGCCTATCGTACGAGTCGACCACCACCGGTCCCCACGACGAATGGAGCCCGCCGTGAGCTCACTCTTCGAGCCCTACGCCCTGCGTGACCTGACGATTCCGAACCGGGTGTGGATGCCGCCGATGTGCCAGTACTCGGCGGCGGCGGAGGGTCCGGACACAGGCGCACCGAACGACTGGCACTTCGCGCACTACGCGGCCCGCGCGGCCGGCGGCACGGGCCTGATCATCGTCGAGGCCACCGCGGTCGGCCCCGAGGGCCGTATCTCCCCCTACGACCTCGGCATCTGGAACGACACCCAGGTCGAGGCGTTCCGCCGCATCACCCGCTTCCTGGTCTCGCAGGGCACGGTCCCGGGAATCCAGCTGGCCCACGGGGGCCGCAAGGCATCCACCGACCAGCCGTGGAAGGGCGGCGCGCCGCTCGGCCCGGACGCGCTGGGATGGCAACCACTGGGCCCGAGCGCGCTGGCGTACGACGCGAAGCACCCGGTGCCGACGGAGTTGACGGTCGATCAGATCGCCCAGGTGGTGGGTGAGTTCGCGGACGCCGCCCGTCGCGCCCTCGCCGCCGGCTTCGAAGTCGCCGAGATCCACGGCGCGCACGGCTATCTGATCAACAACTTCCTCTCCCCGCACTCGAATCGGAGGACCGACGAGTACGGCGGCTCGTACGAGAACCGCACCCGCTTCGCGCTGGAGGTCGTCGACGCCGTACGCGCGGTGTGGCCCGAGGACAAGCCGCTGTTCTTCCGTGTCTCGGCGACCGACTGGCTGGAGGAGGGCGGCTGGACCCCGGCCGACACTGTCCGCTTCGCCCGCGACCTCCGGGCCCACGGCATCGACCTCCTCGACGTCTCCACCGGCGGCAACGTGTCGGGCGTCCGCATCCCGGTCGGCCCCGGCTACCAGGTCCCCTTCGCCGCCCGCGTCAAGAACGAGACCGACCTCCCGGTCGCCGCGGTGGGCCTCATCACAGACGCCGAGCAGGCCGAGAAGATCCTCTCCAACGGCGAGGCGGACGCCGTACTCCTGGGCCGCGAACTGCTGCGCGACCCGTCGTGGGCACGGCACGCGGCACGGGAGCTCGGCGCGGACGTGCACGTTCCGGACCAGTACCACCGGTCGGTCTGAACTCCCGTTTCCGCAAAGGACCTTCGGCGCAGGGGCTCGGCAGGTAGGCTCCCCTGCGCACAGTCGGTCTCGCCGACTGCGACGGGAACGGGTCCGGCGTCCCTTTCGGGCGCGTCCGCCGGAATGATCGGCGGCGCGTCAATCGCGACAACTTCACACGCGGCCTGCACGCCGGCAGGGCCTCAGTTGATCACCGTCGGTTCAGGGTGGTCGGCCTGAGACACCTGCCATCCTGCCCGCGGCTCGCGCTCGGTTCGATCACCCTCCCTCTCGGAGGAGGCCCCCGAGCATGGATTCGCGGATCGTCCTGGACATCCTGGGCGCGGCAAGCGTGCTGTCCGTTTTCCTGTACGCCCTCACCGGACTGCTCGACCAGGTGCGCGGCCTGTTGCGCTCCTGGCACGCCGTCCGGCGGGACGCCCGCGCACTGCGCCGCGGCACCCCGCCGGAGGGCCCTGATGGCCGGTGAGCACTCAACTCGTCGTACAGGCCGTCCCGTTGAGCGAGAAGCCGCCCGGCGCGGCGCTGTTCCCGCCGTGGTTCGCCTGATAGCCGATGGAGACGCTCGCGTTCGGGGCGATCGTCGCGTTGTACGTCGCGTTCGTCGCCGTCACCGCGCCGGAGGGCGGGGTGTACGTGGCGCCCCAGCCGTTGGTGATCGTCTGGCCGGCGGGGAGGGTGAAGGCGAGTTGCCAGCCGTTGATCGCGGTGGTGCCGGTGTTGGTGAGGGTGACCGATGCCGTCAGGCCGGTGTTCCAGGCGTTCGTCGTGGCCGTCACCTTGCAGGCGCCCGGCTGGGGTTGGGGGGCCGGGCCCGAGCCGTCGAGGCCGAAGAAGGTGAGGGCACGGGAGGCCATGCCCCAGCTGTAGAGGTTGTGGCCGACGCCCTGGAGACTGATCGCCTCGACCGGGGCCCGGTCACCGGTGGCGCCGTAGCGGGTGCGGGTCCAGCCGGAGACGGGCGAGTCCGTGGCGGCCGGGGTCTGGCTCACGCCGAGGACGTTGGTCCACTGCTTGATCTCCTCCCCGAAGTTGGGGTAGCGCAGCACGTCGTCCTCGGTGCCGTGCCACACCTGCATCCGCGGTCGGGCGCCGGTGTAGCCGGGGTAGGCGGCGCGGACCAGGTCGCCCCACTCCTGCGGGGTGTGTGTGATCGTGCCGCCCGAGCAGGCACTGTTCCACTCCGAGCCGTCCGTCGTCGCGAAGCAGCCGAAGGGGACACCCGAGAAGGCCGCGCCCGCCGCGAACACGTCCGGGTAGTCGCCGAGCAGGACGTTCGTCATCATCGCGCCGGACGAGATGCCGGTGGCGTAGATCCTGCCGGTGTCGGCGGAGTAGGCGTTGACCGTCCAGTCGATCATCGACTTGATGCCGACGGGGTCGCTGCCGCCACCGCGTTTGAGGGCCTGGGGTGAGGACACGTCGAAGCACTTGCTGGACCGGGTGACCGACGGATAGATCACCACGAAGCCGTAGGTGTCGGCCAGTTGGGCCCATTCGGTGCCGTTGTACATGGCCGGTCCCGAGCCGGTGCAGTAGTGCACGGCCACCACGACCGCTGGGTGCGCGGTGACGTTGTCCGGCACATACAGGTACATCTGCAGGTTGCTGGGGTTGGTGCCGAATCCGGTCACCTCGGTGAGGGTCGCGGTGGGGACCGCCTCGGTGCGGGCCACGGCCGAGGGGGCGGTGAGGAACGCCGCCGCCAGTAACGACAGCAGGGCGATCAGCACCGAGCTCAGCGGCCTTCTCGGCGTGTTGCGGGGGGTGGTGGGCACGACCTTGCCCCTTTCGTTCAGCAGGAGGAATGGGTCTGGGTCAACAGCGCGAGTCGCCAGGGGAGTTGGGAGTAGCTGCCGGTGGCCGCGGGATCGAGGCCCTGGTACACGTAACGCAGCCGGCAGGGGTCGATCGTGAGGGTCTGGTCGACGCCGTCGCGGATCATCTCGCCGTGCGAGAAGTCCTTCGTCCAGGCGGGCGCACCGTCCTGGAACGTCACGTTGTTCGAGCGGATGAAGGCGTTCGCCTCGGTGTCGGCCAGCGGCGCCCATGTTCCGCCCAGACTGTCGGCGGTCCAGGCTCGGAAGTAGCGCCGCCAGTCGGAGCCGGTCGCCAGGGCCTCCACGAGCATCAGGTACCTGCCGCTGTGGCCGAGGCGGTAGACGTTGCTCGCCTCGAACAGGTCGAAGCGGTTGGGCTCGGCGAGCACGATCTCGGTGTCGCGGAAGCCGTTCGGGAACTCCGCGAGGGTGGTCCGGGAGCGGTACTGGTGGCCGTTGTCGTCGGAGAAGAAGAGGTAGCAGTCGGTCCGGTCACAGATCGTCCAGAAGTCCAGCCAGAAGCCCGAGCCCTTGTTCTCCGTGAGGACCGGGGGCTCGCTGTCGAAGAAGGTGTGCGGCGCGCTCCAACTGCCCGGATCTGCGGGGTCCTTGGTCGTGGAGTACGACGGCGGACCGGTCTGGTAGACCATGTACCAGAGCTTTTGGGGCGCGAAGTAGAAGACCTGGGGCGCGGCCGCGTACCGGTTGCCGATGTTCGGGTTGGCGTCCAGGAAGGTCAGGGGTGCGTCGGCCGCCTGCGACCAGTCGGTGAAGCTCGTGTGGGCGAGACTCCAGGCGCCCGCGGTGTTCGCGGTCGTCATGTACACCTGCCAGCGGTTCCTGTACCGGAAGACCGTGGGGTCCTTCACCGAGACGATCGGATGGTCGGTGTCGGGCTCGGGGCTGATCAGTGGGCCGGTCGAGGACCAGGTGAAGATGGCCGACAGCCTGTTCTCCCGCTCCGTGGCGACGGCCGTTCCGGAGAGCACCGCGGCCAGCAGAGCGAGCACCAGTCCGCCGACGAACGTACGCATACGTGGAGTCGCCACCGACTCGCCCCTCTCGGAAGTTCTCGGAAATCTCTCGGAAGGGAAGCGTCCGGCGAGCATCGTGGCATGGACATGGCTTCCATGGAAGCGCTCCCACACGTCGAAAGAATTCGCGGACACCCGCCACCAGGGGTGGCCGAACACCTCCTGCGCAAAGCGTTGACTAGAAAGCGCTTACCCCCTACGTTCCGTTCAGCGACGTGACCGACCGAAGGAACAAGGGTCGACGCATCCGCTGAATCACCCATGCGGCGTTCATGTTTACAGACAATGTTCAGAAACATGCCCCACCCGGCACCCTGGAAGGGACGCACCCGCATGCGTACTCGCCCCCCACGTACACACGCGCAAAGATCCGCTCTGGCCGCCGGTGCGGCCGGGCTCGCGACGGCGGCCGCCCTGGCCGTCCCGCAGCAGGCCGGGGCCGCCGAGACCACCCCCATCGGTTTCGGCGCCGGAACCACCGGCGGCGGCAGCGCTTCGGCGGTCACCGTCTCGACACTGGCCGCCTTCAGGACGGCGGTCACCGGCAGCACGGCGAAGGTCGTGAAGGTGAGCGGCCTGATCCCGCTGAGCGGCACGGTCGACGTCGGCTCCAACACCACGGTGCTGGGCGTCGGTTCGGCGTCCGGGTTCACCGGCGGCGGGCTGCGCCTGAAGAAGGTCACGAACGTCGTCGTCCGCAACCTCGACATCAGCAAGCCGCTCGCACCCGCCGACGGCATCGAGGTGCAGGCCTCGACGAAGGTGTGGATCGACCACAACTCCTTCTCGGCCGACCGCGATCACGACAAGGACTACTACGACGGCCTGCTGGACATCAACCACGCCTCCGACAACGTCACGGTGTCCTGGAACACCTTCAAGGACCACTTCAAGGGCTCGCTCGTCGGCCACAGCGACAACAACGCGAGCGAGGACACCGGCCATCTGAAGGTGACGTACCACCACAACTGGTTCGACAACGTCAACTCACGCATCCCCAGTCTGCGCTTCGGCACCGGGCACTTCTACGACAACTACGTCGTCGGCGCCGAGACCGCCGTGCACTCCCGCATGGGCGCCCAGATGCTCGTGGAGAACAACGTCTTCCGCAGTACCGGCGTCGCTGTCACCACAAACCGGAGCAGTGACGTCGACGGGTACGTCAACCTGCGCGGCAACGATCTCGGCGGAGCCGCCACCGAGGTCTCGCAGGTGGGCACCTTCACCACCGCTCCGTACGGCTACACCGCCGAGCCCGCCTCCTCCGTCGTCGCCTCGGTGACGGGCGGCTCGGGCGCCGGAAAGATCTGATCACCCCCTCCCCCACCCAGTCCCCCCATCACGGAAGAAGGAACCGGGACATGACTTCTTCGCCACGTCCACGCGCGCGTACCCGCGCGCTGACCGGTGCCGCGGCCGCACTCGGCCTCTCGGTTGGCATGATCATGACGGTGAATGCGCCGACGGCCACCGCGGCCACCTGGCCCACCGCCACCGGCAGCCAGGCGGTCTCCTCCACCATCTCGCTGTCCGGCACCAAGGACTACGGGATGATCCGCCTCTACGGCACCGGCGACCTGGGCAGCGGCAGCCAGGACGAGGACCAGGGGCCGATCCTGGACCTGGCCGCCGGGACCGTCCTGAAGAACGTCATCATCGGCGCTCCCGCCGCCGACGGCATCCACTGCGCCGGCAGCTGCACGTTGCAGAACGTCTGGTGGGAGGACGTCGGCGAGGATGCCGCGACCTTCCGCGGCTCCTCGTCGTCGAACGTGTACACCGTCTCCGGCGGTGGCGCGAAGTCGGCCAGCGACAAGGTGTTCCAGTTCAACGGCGCCGGGACGCTCAACGTCTCGAACTTCGCCGTACAGAGCTTCGGCACCTTCGTGAGGTCCTGCGGCAACTGCTCGACGCAGTACAAGCGGACGATCAACCTCAACACCATCGAGGCGACCTACTCGGGCAGCAAGCTCGTCGGCATCAACACCAACTACGGCGACAGCGCGACCCTGAAGAAGATCACGATCGTCGGCGACTCCAGCAAGAAGATCATCCCCTGCCAGAAGTACATCGGGAACAACACGGGCGCCGAGCCGACCACGAACGGTTCGGGACCGGACAGCACGTACTGCAAGTACGCGACGTCCGACATCACCTACAAGTAGCCCCTGGGCAGGTGAAGGCGGCCGTACGAAGCGTCCCCGCACGGCGCTTCGCACGGCCGCCGTGTCATGACCTGGGATGGTGCTGGGGCACCGTGGCCGCCAGCTCCCGCTGATAGTCGGCGTAGGCGGCGCGCAGCTCCGCGCCCGGCCAGTCGGGCGCCAGGAGTTCGGGTGGCAGCACCGGATCGGTCAGGAGATGCCGTACGACCGCCGCGAAGCCGGTGAGCCGGTCCGCGGGCCGGTCCGCGCGGGCGACATGGGCGAGCAGCGCCCGGGCCCGGGCCGCCCAGCCGTCGAGCGGCCACAGGGCGGCGGCGAGCTCTGGTCCGGGGCGGTCGGGGCGGGCGGAGTAGCCCTGAGCGACCGTCTCGATGTCCTCCGGGAGCGGCCGGAGGAGGTTGGCGGGGCGCAGCCAGACACCCTCACGGAGTTCGGCGAACCGCAGTGCGGTCAACCGCGCGCGCAGCTCGGCGCGTTCGGCCGGGCCGCGGCCCGTCGCGGTGATCACGACCATCTCCCAGTCGCCGCTCCACGCGCGCGTGCGGGGGTGCACGGCGTCGTCCTGACGCCGCTGACGCGCCAGCAGGCGGTCGCTGAGGCCGTAGACGGAGTCGGCGCGGCGCAGGTCGCCGGCGGTCGCCATCCGGCTGAGCGCGGCCCGCAGCGTGGATCCGCCGACCCCGAACGGCTCCACCGCGCGGACCAGGTCCTTGACGGGCATCTCCGGCGGATGCGCGCCCAGAAGCAGGCTCAGTACGACGGACCGGGCGGACAGCGGTCGCAGGTCGACCTCTTCGGGCTGCACCGACACGTTCCTCCGCATGGTCACGTACTGTACGGTCCCCTCCTTGTTGCACTATTGCTACAGCCGCAGTATCAGTGCAACATGAAGGTCATGGCCTCCCTACCCGCGCCCGCACGGTCCACCACCCACACCGTCACGAATCAGCCGCCCCTGCTGGCTCCGTACGACGCCTCCGACGACCCCGTCCTGCTGGAAGGGCTGCACCGCGAGGGCGCCGGCTGGGCCGAGGAGGGCCTCCGGCGACTCGGCCTGCGGGCCGGAAGCGCCGAGGCCCAGGAGTGGGCGGATCAGGCCAATCGGCACGAGCCTGTGCTGTGTACGCACGACCGCTACGGCAACCGCGTGGACGAGGTCGACTTCCACCCGAGCTGGCACCACCTGATGCGGACCGCCGTAGCCGAGGGACTGGCCGGCACGCCCTGGGCGGAGGACCGACCAGGTGCCCATGTCGCCCGTACGGCGGGCGGGTTGGTGTGGGGGCACACTGACGCGGGCCACGGCTGCCCCACGTCGATGACGTACGCGGCGATCCCGGCGCTGCGCAGGCAGCCGGACCTGGCGAAGGTCTACGAGCCCCTGCTGACCGGCCGCGAGTACGAGCCGGAGCTCCGGGTGCCGACCGAGAAGCGCGGTCTGCTCGCGGGCATGGGGATGACCGAGAAGCAGGGCGGGTCCGACGTCCGGACGAACACGACGACGGCCACGCCGACCGCCGAGTCCGGCCTGTACACGCTGCGCGGGCACAAGTGGTTCACGTCGGCGCCGATGTGCGACGTGTTCCTGGTGCTGGCGCAGGCACCCGGCGGGCTGTCGTGCTTCCTGGTCCCGCGGATCCTGCCGGACGGCAGCCGCAACACCTTCCGCGTCCAGCGCCTCAAGGACAAGCTCGGCAACCGGTCGAACGCCTCCTCCGAGCCCGAGTTCGACGGGACCGTCGCCTGGCTGGTCGGCCCCGAGGGACAGGGCATCAAGACGATCATCGAGATGGTCAACTGCACGCGGCTGGACTGCGTGATGATGTCGGCGACCCTGATGCGCAGGACGCTCGTCGAGGCGGGGCATCACGCCCGGCATCGCAGCGCGTTCGGCGCCCGGCTGGTCGACCAGCCGCTGATGCGCAACGTCCTGGCCGATCTGGCGTTGGAGTCCGAGGCCGCCACCACGCTCACACTGCGTCTCGCGGGTGCGGCCGACCGGGCGGTGCGCGGGGACGCCGGTGAGCGGGCGTTCCGCCGTATCGCGACCGCGGTCGGCAAGTACTGGGTGCCCAAACGGGGTCCGGCCTTCACCGCGGAGGCTTTGGAATGCCTCGGCGGCAACGGCTATGTCGAGGACTCGGGCATGCCCCGGCACTACCGGGAGGCGCCCCTGCTGTCGATCTGGGAGGGATCGGGGAACGTCAACGCCCTCGACGTCCTGCGGGCGTTGCGCCGTGAGCCCGACAGCGCCCAGGCCCTGTTCGGTGAACTCGCCCTGGCCCAGGGGGCGGACGTCCGTCTGGACACTTCCGTGGCCCGGCTCAAGGACCTGCTGGCCACAGCGTCCGAGGCGAGTGCCCGCCGGCTGGTGGAGCACATGGCCCTGACGCTCCAGGCCTCCCTGCTCGTCCGGCACGCCCCTTCTGCGGTCGCCGACGCCTTCTGCGCGACCCGGCTCGGCGGCGACTGGGGGCACGCCTTCGGCACCCTGCCCGACGCAGTGGACGTGGACACGGTCCTCGGTAGGGCGCTGCCCGGCGACGACTGACTCCGTTTCAGGCCCACTTGGCGAAAACCGGACCACCTCCCTGTCCGGATCGCTCACTGTCACGTCCCGATTCCGCTTCGTTGTCAGTCCCGTGGTGCAGACTCCGATCAGTTGGTACTTCGCCTGGGGAGGACAACGTGTTCACGGGGATCGACGAGGTCGACTGGGCCTCGCTGCGGCATGCGTACGGCAGTGCGGAGGACGTGCCCGGACTGCTGCGGGGGCTCGCCTCCGTGGACCCGGCCGAGCGGGAGACGGCCCTCGACGGGATGTACGGCGCCGTGCACCACCAGGGAGACGTATACGACTCGACACTGGCCTGCGTTCCGTTTCTGCTCGCGCTGGTGGCAAGCGGGGACGTGGCGGACCGGGCCGGCATCGTCGAACTCGTCGTCAGCATCGGGTCCGCGTACGAGGACCGCGAGGCCGGCGTCGAGGCCGGTCTCCTTGCCCGGGTCGGGGTCCGCGCCGGCGCCGAGGTGTTCGTCCGGCTGGCGGGGGACGCCGACCCCTCCGTCCGCCGGGCGGCGCCGGAGGCGCTCGTACGGTTCCTCGACGAACCGGCCCGCGTGCTGGGCCTGTTGAGGGAGCGCTTGACGCTGGAGCGGGACGACCGGGTGCTGCTCGCCCTCACCGAGGGCCTGGGTCTTTTCGTACGGCGGCATCCCGGACACGCGGCCGAGGCTTTGGAGTTGCTGACGGTCCAGAGTTCGCCGCCCTACGCTCCCGCCCTGCGGCTGGCCGCCCTCGGCCAACTCGCCGACTGTGCCCCCGACCGGCTGCCGCCCGATCTGGTGCCGGTCGCCGTCGGACTGCTCAGGGAGCGGTCCGGAAACCGGCCCACCAGACGGAACGGCGTGGACTGCCCGCACGCCGACACGCTCGTGGGGCGGCTGCGGCGACTGCGCCCCTCGGACGAGGAGGGCTCACAACTGCTGCGGACTCTGCATCGCGGACTCGGTGACCGTCTCGACGAGCGGACGGCACTGCTCAATGGGCAGTTGACGAGCCCGGACGCCGTCGACCGGTGCAATGCCGCGTGGATGTCGGCGGGGCTCTTCCACGAGTGGCGCGGCGAACGGGCCGAGACGGTCGCTCTTATCGGTGCTCAACTGGGCGCCGAAGAGAGCAGGTTGCGCGATGCAGCGGTGTCCGTCCTGGAGGGCCTGTTCGGCCTGGCCGCGCCGGCCGCCGACGACCTGGCCGCCCTGGTGACCACCCGACCCGATCTGTGGGTCCGGCGGTGGGAGCGCGGGGCGCCGACCCTGGGCGGTCCGCTCAAGGCCCTTGCCAGGAGCGGGGATTCCCGGGCGACGCCGGTTCTGGCGGACGTGCTGGCGGGGTCGGTCGTACCCGACGACCTGGGGCATGTGGTCGGTCATCTGGGCCCCGCCGCGGCCCCGCTCGCGCCCGTGCTGCGCCGTCGGCTGGGCGAGGTCCCGCTGGACTCCCCCAGGATGTTCGAGCGGGCCGTACCGCTGTTGTCGGCGCTCACCGCGCTGGGTGACGCGGAGGCCGTACCGGAGGTGCTGCGGCTGGTGCGGGGCATGCCTGTGGGGCTGCGGCTGCGGGACGCGGTGGTGGAGTCGGCCGTCCGGGCTGTGGACGCGTTCGGAGGTGCGGCGGCCCCGGAGGTCATACCAGTGCTGCGGGAGCTGCTGGAGACGGAGCACGCGGCGGACGCGGCGGGGGCGTTGTGGTCCGTGGAGGGGGATGTGTCGGCGGTACTGCCTGTGTTGACGGGTGAGTTGACGGAGGGGCGGCCTCGCCGGCGGGCTGCCGCGGCAGCGCTGGCGCGGCTCGGCCCGGCAGCGGGTCCGGCTCTGCCGGGCCTTCGGCGGATGCTTCGGGCGCAGGACCAGTGGGAGCGCGTGGCCGCCGCGGGTGCGGTGTGGCGGATCGCCGAGGACGGAGAACTCGCCGCACCGGTTCTGCGGGCCGCCTGGACGGAGAATCCGCACACACGCCGGACCGTCACCGCCTGTCTCGCCGCCCTCGGGCCGGCCGGAGCGCCGCTCCACGATCTTCTCCGGGAGGAACTGGCCACTCGACGACGGCATCTCGCCTCGCCGTCCGGTGGGCACGGCAGCCATGACGTGTTGGACGACGAGCGGTTGGTCCGGGCGTGCGGGGAGGTGCTGGACGGCAGGTAGGGCGCGGGGCGGAGCGCCAGGCGACAGCGGTCGGCGCGGGCGGAGCGCCGGGCGACAGCGGTCGGCGCGGGCGGAGCGCCGGGACGGGGAGCAGGAGGACGCGGCCGACGGGGACAATCCCGCTGGTTCGGGAAGGGCGCGGCCGACGAGGGCTCCCTGGCGAGGGGAGCAGGCCGGGCGACACGTCACGGCCGGCCTGGGCCCGATCCGCCCCGCCCCCGCCCGCTACCTCCCGTCCGCCCCGCCCCCGCTCGTTCCCCGCTACCTCCCGTCCGCCCTCCTCCCGCCCCACAGCGGCCCGAAGTGCGCCCAGTCCGTGTCCCACTGGTCGAGGCGGCGGCGTTCCATGCGGCCGCGGAGGACTCGGCCGCCGACGAAGGGGACGGCGGCGGAGCTGACGCCGACCAGGATGCCGATCATCGCGGCGCGGATCCGGGCCTGGCCCTCGGTGGCGGGCTGGGTCATCAGGCGGCCCTCGGAGTCCGTCCAGACGGTGACCGGGGTGCCCTGGGTGCTGCCGGGGTCCACACGGACCTGGCCCGTGTGGGACGAGCCGTCGGCGCCGGTCCAGACGACCTTGCCCCATACCCGTTCACCGCTCGCCGTGCCCGGGTCGGCCGTGCCGGGCGCCTGTTCGGTGAGCCGGGCCACGACGGGCCGCCATTCGACGCGCTCAAGGGCCAGCTGGTGCTCGACGGACCGGCTGACCGCCAGTCCCCCAAGCACACCGGCTAACACGGTGAGCAGCCAGGCACCGAGCACGACCCACGCCTCGACGGTGTCGGCGCGGCGTCTGAGCGGATTGCGCCGCCACCGCCACAGCCAGACCTTGGGACCACGGAACGCCATCGAAGGCATCCTCCTCATGAGCGACGGGCGCACAAACATGCCGGACCGACCTCCCATACGGGAGAGCCCTCCTCGATGCTCACGGCTCACGGCGAGTTCTCCGTCACGACGGTCCCATCGCCCGACCGCCGCCGCGGGCATCTTGCGGAAAGACGCCCCCGAATCGGCGCGGCCCGTTAACATCCCCGCCCTGACCTGCGACGAAGCCCTTCCCAGAGGTGACTGTCAGTGCTGGGGTGCAGACTGGCCGGTGGCTGGGACAAAGAGGTCACAGCACAGCGGAGGTGATCGACATGGCTGAGAAGCTGCTTGCCGTGGGGACGCGCAAAGGCCTTTTCATCGGGCGTGAGCGAGGCGGCACCTGGGAGTTCGACGAGAGCCCGTACTTCAACGCGCAGGCCGTGTACTCGGTCGCGATCGACACCCGGGGCGAGCGCCCGCGGCTGTTGGCCGGCGGCGACAGCGCGCACTGGGGACCGTCCGTGTTCCACTCCGACGACCTGGGCCGCACCTGGGCGGAGCCCGCCCAGCCGGCCGTGAAGTTCCCCAAGGACACCGGGGCCTCCCTGGAGCGGGTCTGGCAGCTGCACCCCGCGGCCGCCGAACCGGACGTGGTGTACGCGGGCACGGAACCGGCCGCGCTGTACCGCTCCGAGGACCGTGGGGAGAGCTTCGAGCTCGTCCGGCCCCTGTGGGAGCACCCGACCCGTTCGAAGTGGGTGCCGGGCGGCGGCGGTGAGGGCCTGCACACCGTCCTGACCGACAAGCGGGATCCGCGCGCGGTGACGGTGGCCGTCTCCACGGCCGGGGTGTTCCGCACCAAGGACGGCGGCGCGAGCTGGGAGCCGTCCAACTCCGGTGTCTCCGCGGTGTTCCTGCCCGATCCGAACCCGGAGTTCGGCCAGTGCGTGCACAAGGTCGCCCGGGACGCGGCGGATCCGGACCGGCTGTATCTCCAGAACCACTGGGGTGTGTACAGAAGCGACGACGCCGGGGCGCAGTGGACGGACATCGGCGAGGGTCTTCCGTCCACCTTCGGATTCGCGGCGGTCGCGCATCCGCACCGGGGCGAGACGGCGTACGTCTTCCCGATCAACGCCGACGCGGACCGGGTCCCGGCCGACCACCGCTGCCGGGTCTTCCGTACGGCGGACGCGGGCAAGAACTGGGAGCCGCTCACCGCGGGGCTGCCCCAGGAGGACCACTACGGCACGGTGCTGCGGGACGCGATGTGCACGGACGACGCGGACCCGGCGGGCGTCTACTTCGGCAACCGCAACGGCGAGGTGTACGCCTCGGCCGACGACGGCGACAGCTGGCGGCAGTTGACCTCGCATCTGCCGGACGTGCTGTGCGTGCGGGCGGCGGTGATCGCGTGATCCGGGTCTCGTTGTCGCCGGGCCCGAACAACCCCGGTTGATCAAGTACAGAGAGAAGTCGGACCCTCCCCGAAGGTCGTGGGGAGGGTCCGATGCTTTCCGGGACCGGGTCCTTTAACGCGTCAGGCAGGTGTGAAGAGATGGACAAGAAGTGGCCATCCGGCGTTCGATCGCCCCCGTCCCCCACCTGCAACAACCGTCGCGATGCCTGCTTTTGCGACCCCACCCGCCCCGGCCGCCCCTCGAAACCCGCGGGAAACAAGGTCTTGTACCCGACTTAAAACGACGGTTAGTTTAACCGCCATTCGAAGCTCGGCCTGATCACCCGGGCGACCTCAGGGCGTGTGCATGTCTCAAGGAAGGGCAATGCCATGACGCTTGACCGAGCGCGGTTTTCTCGTCGGGGTTTTCTGGGTCTGGGAGTCGCGGCGGGGGTGATCACGCTGACGGCGTGCGGCTCCGGCAGTGGGTCGGGGGATGACCCGCTGGTGATGACGGTGTGGGGCGGCGAGACCGACCGGGCGGCCTACCAGAAGCGCATCGACCTGCTGGTGAAGAAGTACCCCGAGCTGAAGGTGAAGCTCCAGCTGATCCCGTCGGACTCGTACGCGCAGAAGGTACAGACGATGATCGCGGGCGGCAGCGGCCCGGACATCATGCAGGTCGCGGAGAACGTCAACGTCTACTCCAGCAAGAACCAGCTCCGGCCGCTCGACGACCTGGCCAAGAGCGCGGGGCTGGACCTGACGCAGCGGTTCGGGACGATCGGTTCGCTGTACTCGTACGAGGACAAGGTCTACGCGATACCGGACCGCTCCGGCGCGATGATCATGTACTACAACAAGACGCTGTTCGAGAAGAAGGGCATCAAGGCCCCCACGGCGCAGTGGACTTGGGACGACACCCTCGACGCGTTCAAGGAGCTCACAGAGAAGGGCAAGACCTGGGGATACGGCGGCGCGGGCTGGTGGCCCGTGTGGTGGAGCCTGGCGTACCAGAACGGCGGCGCGATCATCGACGCCGACGGGAAGCCGACGGCGGACAGTGACGAGGTCGTCGAGGCGCTGCAGTGGGCGGGCGACCTGCTCTTCAAGCACGGCGTGACACCGTCGAAGGCCGAGTACGCCGACATGGGCACGGACGTCGGCGGCGACCAGGCCTTCGCGGCCGGCACGGTCGCGGTGAGCACCACCGGGTTCTGGGCCATCGCCGGCCAGGCGAAGTCCACGTTCGAGTGGGACATCGCCCCGATGTGGCGCGGCAAGCAGCAGGCCGTGTCGTCCTTCGGAAGCGGTCTCGCCATCTCCCGCACCGCGAAGAACCCGACGAACGCCTTCAAGGCGATCGACTTCCTCACCTCTCCCGAGGCCCAGCAGCAGATCATCGCCACCGCCGAGGATGTACCGGCCAACCTGGAGGTGCAGAAGAGCGAGGCGTTCCTCAAGCCGGCCTGGATGAAGACCCCGCTGAGCATGGAGGTGTTCGCCGAGTCCAGCGAGTTCCTCTTCAAGGCGCCGTTCATCCCCGAGTGGAACGAGATGCAGGCGGCGATCGACACCACCACCGCCGACTTCTGGCTCGGCAAGGAGAAGAGCGCCAAGAAGGTTCTCACCGCGCTCCAGAAGAGCCTGGAATCCGTCGTCAAGTCCGCGGGATGACCCACGATGGCCATGACGAAGCTGCGGCGCCGTGAGGCGCTCTCGTTCTACCTGTTCGTCTCACCCTGGGTGATCGGCTTCCTCGCCTTCCTGCTCGGGCCGATGATCTCGTCGATCTACTTCTCGATGACGGACTGGGACTCCTTCACCCCGCCCAAGTGGGTCGGCCTGGACAACTACGTCAAGCTGCTGACCAAGGACCCCGTGTTCTGGAAGGCCCTGGGCAACACCCTTCACTACGCGGCCATTTCGGTCCCGTTCGGCCTGCTGGTCGGGCTGTGGCTGGCCAACCTGCTCAACAAGCAGGTCCGCGCCCGCAAGTTGTTCCGCACGCTGATCTATCTGCCCACCCTGGTCCCCCTGGTGGCCGCCTCGATGGCTTTCCGGGTGGTGCTCGCCCCGTCGGGTCCGCTCAACGACGCACTGGGGTGGATCGGGATCAAGGGGCCGCAGTGGCTGCTGGACCCGAGCTGGGTGAAGTACGCGCTGATCCTGCTGTCGCTGTGGGGCGCCGGCAGCGCGACCGTCCTGCTGCTCGCCGCCATGAAGGGCATTCCGCGGGAGCTGTACGAGGCGGCCGAGATCGACGGCGCGGGACCGGTGCGACAGTTCTGGAGCATCACGGTGCCGCAGCTGACCCCGGTCATCTTCTTCAACCTGGTGATGGGGCTGATCGCGGCGTTCCAGATCTTCTCGCAGGTGTACATCCTCACCCCGAAGGCCTTCCAGCCCGGCACCTACAACGCCAGCCAGACCACGGTGCCGTACCTCTTCGACCAGGCCTTCTCCTACTACCACATGGGCTACGCCTCGGCGATCTCATGGCTGCTGTTCGCCGTGATCCTGGTGTTCACCCTGGTGGCCTTCCGCACCACCCGCCGCTGGGTGTTCTACGAGACCGAGGTGAAGTGATGGCGACCCTCGCGCCCACCGTCGCACCGCAGCAGGGCGAGCCGCTTCCCGAGGACGAGGAGCACCCGGAGGGACCGCCTCGCGTCCTGAGGGTCTTCAGGGCGACGCCGTTCACCTACGCGACCCTGATCGTGGTGTCGGCGGTCCTCTCGATCCCGCTGGTGTTCGCCGTGTCGATCTCCTTGTCGAGCGACCATACGGTCACCACCAACACGTTCTCGATCTTCCCGCACGAGTTCGAGTGGCGTAACTTCACCCGGGTGTTCGGCAGCGATCTGCCGATGGGCCGGTTCCTGGTCAACTCGCTGATCATCTCGCTGGGTTCGGTCATCGGCCAGATGGTGTCGAGCGGCCTGGTCGGGTACGCCTTCGCGCGGCTGCGGGCTCCCGGCAAGAACGTGATGTTCCTGATCGTCATCGCCACGATGATGATCCCGACGCAGATCACGATGATCCCGCAGTTCATCCTGTTCAAGGACCTGGGCTGGGTGAACACCTATCTGCCGCTGATCGTGCCGAACTTCTTCTCCAACGCCTTCAACGTCTTCCTGGTCAGGCAGTTCGTCTCCCGCCTGCCCAGTGAGCTCGACGAGGCGGCCATGGTGGACGGGCTCGGGTTCTTCGGCATCTACCGGCGCATCATGCTCCCGATGCTGTGGCCCGTGCTGATCGCGATCGGCATCTTCACCCTCACGTACAACTGGGGTGACTTCATGGGGCCGTTGATCTACCTCAACGACGAGTCGAAGATGCCCCTCGCCCTGGGCGTGCAGTACATCACCACCACCGCCGTGGCCGGCCAGCCGCCGCCGTGGAACCTGGTGATGGTCGGCTCGATCCTCCTCACGCTGCCGATGATCGCCGTCTACTACCTGGGCCAGCGGTACCTGTACGAGATGGACATCAGCGGCGGAAGCGCGGGAGTCAAGTGAGTCACCCCACGACAGTCGGCACCGGCGTCGCCCTCGACGCCCGGGGCATCCGCACCGAGGGCGGCCCCCGGGTCGTGCTGTGCGCCTCCTTGTTCTACTTCCGCCTGCCGAGGGAGCAGTGGCGCGCCCGGCTCGAACAGGTCCGGAACTCCGGCTACACCTGCGTGGACGTCTATCTGCCGTGGAACTTCCACGAAACGGCGCCCGGACGCTGGGACTTCGAGGGCCGGCGCGACGTGGCGGCCTTCCTGGACCTCGCGCGGGAGGCCGGGCTGTACGTCATCGCACGGCCGGGTCCCTACATCTGCTCCGAGTGGGACGGCGGCGCGCTGCCGGCCTGGCTGGGCCTCGACCCCGACCTGCGCGTACGGCAGCACGAGCCGCGCTACCTCGCCCAGGTCACCGCCTGGTTCGACCAGGTGCTACCGCTGCTCGCCGAGCGCCAGCACCCGGCCGACGGCCCTGTTCTGATGGTGCAGTTGGAGAACGAGCTGGACTTCTTCGACTGCGACGACCGCACCGGATATCTCACCGCCCTGCGCGACCAGGCGATCCGCCACGGCATCACCGTGCCGCTGATCGCCTGCTCCGGGCAGGGCGACATCGAAGGAGCCACCGGCAACGTCCCCGGTGTCGTACCGGCGTGCAACTTCTACCCGGACGACGACTCCCCGGACATCGAGCCCGAAGTCCGGCGCTACACCGCGGCGTTGGCGGAACGCGACCTGCCTCTGCTGATCACCGAGACCAACCGGCGCCACCGCACCCTGCGGCGGCTTCTGGCGAGCGGCGCATCGTTGATCGCGCCCTATCTCCAGTCATCCGGCTGGAACTTCGGGTACACGCCGTCCACGGGGAACTGGGGTGACCCCGGCAACTTCATGAGTCACGGCTACGACTTCGGCGGCTACGTCTCCTCCACCGGCGCCGAACGCCCCGAGTACGCCCAGGGGCAGCTGCTGGCCCGGGTCGTCGACACCCTGGGCCCCCAACTCGCCCTGGCCGTTTCGGCGTTGCCCCGGGTCCCGGTGACGGCGGACTTCCCGACCAGTTCGTCGCCGTCCGCCCTGGACCTCGACGGGGGCGGCCAGTTGATCGCCGTACCCCATATGGGCAGCACCTCCGGCACCGCCGTCGTGAACGGTGTGCCCGTCGCCGTCGCCCCCGACTCGTGTCCGCTGATGCTGGTGGACGTACCCCTCCGGCCATGGGGCCACGACGGGACGCTCACCCTCGCGTCGGCGGATCTCGTCGCGGCGTCCGACGGCGTGCTGACGTTCTCCTCCGAGGTGCCGGTCACCGTCGTCCTGGCGGAAACCCTGGTCGAGATCCCGGCGCCGGTGGCCGGCGTGCCCGGGCGGGCGACGGTGGACGGGCTGGCCCTCGTCGCGCTGGCGCCGGAGGACGCCGTACGTCTGCGGGCGACGGACCGTGACGGCGCGGTGCACCTGACCGACGCGCCGTCCGCACGGAACGCGACGCCGCCCGTTGCCGTACGTGAGGTGCGGCGGCGGGTGACGGCGGCGCCCGAGAAGCCGGAGGGGAGCCACGAACTGCCGCCGCCGCTGGAGGCGTTGGGGGTGTACCGCGGGCGTGGGAGCTACCGGACCACGGCCGATCTGACCGGTGTCGACGAGCTGCTGCTCGTCGGTGCGGCGGACATCGTCGACCTGTCGATCGGTGGGCGGACGCATCCGACGATCGCCGGGTTCGGTGCGGCCGAGCGGATCGACGTCCGTGAGGCGACCGGCCGCGTGGACGTCGAGGCCGTCGTGGAGATCTGGGGGCACGCCAACTTCGACGACGCGCGACTCCCGGCCCTGCGCCTGGGCGCGCTGCGGGGACTTGGCGCGCTGTGGGCGGTCCGGGAGCTGACGGACGTGTCCGCCCTGTGGTCGGTGGACGGTCACTGGACGGGTCGACCAGCACCTCTGCGGAAGCTCGGCGGGTGGAGCAGCACCCGTGTCGGCGTGCCCGTCACCTACACGCGCGAGATCGGGTCGGCCGGCGCGTCGGCGTTGTGTCTGCGGGGTGTGGTCGAGCCGCTGCGGGTGAGCGTGGACGGCGGCGAGCCGCGGACCGTCCATGCCGAGGATCCCTGGGTGCTGTTGCCCGCCGGGAGACACCAGGTCTCTGTCACGCTGCCCCACCACCCGAGCGGCGGGGGCCTGCGGGCCGAGTTGCTCGACCTGGAGCCGGTGACGGACTGGTCGTGCGCCGCCCAGGACGACGATCTGCTGACCGGGTTCGCCACCGCGGCCGATGCCTCACAAGGGCAGGTCGTCCGGCTGCCGCTGGCCCTGGAGCCGGGGGAAGAGGTGTGGCTGGACTTCGACCTGCCTGCTTCCGAGCACGGCCGTCTGGTGCGGCTGGAGGGATCGCAGATCCGGGTGACCGGATGGTCCGCCGGGGAGTGCGTGGGCCGGGTCTGGATCGGCGACCGACCGGCGTTCTCCGGCGGAGAATCGAACATACTCTGGATCCCGCCCGGCTGGTCCGGTCTGACCTTACTGGTGAGGGGCGCAGCAGGATCGGGCGATCCAGGTCTCGATAAGCTGTGGCTGGAGTCTTCTGACAACTGAAGGAGCATGGTGGCGCGGCGCACGGCCCGTGATCTTCGCAGCGAGAACCGCTTCAAGGTTCTGCACGCTTTGTTCGAACTCGGGCCGTCCACCCGCCAGGAACTCGCCCGGCACACGGAGCTCAGTCCGGCGACCGTGGCGACCCTGGTCACCGAGTTCCTGTCCGAAGGCGTCCTGCGGATCTCGGACGTGGAGCGCAACACCGGGGGACGCCCGCAGGAGCGGCTCACCATCGACCCCGAACGCGGCCGCATCGTCGGCGTCGACGTGGCCGAGACCTACGTCGACGCCACGCTGTACGACCTCGCGCTCGGCGTGCTCGGCCACGGCGAGGTCGCGCTGGACGAGGAGGAGAACGACCCCGCCTACGTCATCGACGGGATCGTTCGTGCCGTCGAGGCCGCGGTCGGGGCCGGCGACCTCGACCGTGAGCGCATCATCGGCGTCGGGGTCAGCATGCCAGGACATGTGCATCCCGACGCGGGCGCCTCGGTCTTCGCACCCAACTGGGACTGGCACGACGTCCCCGTCGAGAAGATGCTGGAGGAAATCCTCCCGGTCCCGGTGTACGTCGACAACCCCCTCAAGGCGGTCGTCCTGTCCGAGATGTGGTTCGGCGTGGGGAGCGTCGTGGACAGCATGGCCGTCGTCAACCTCGGCACCGGTGTCGGCGCCGGTATCGCCATCGACGGGTCCCTGATCCGTGGCACCACCAACAACGCCGGTGAATGGGGCCACACGCTGCTCCAGTTGGACGGCAGGCAGTGCCGTTGCGGCCGGCGGGGCTGCGTCGAGGCGTACATCGGCGCCCCCGGTCTGCGCACCACCCTCGCCGAGATCGCTCCGGAGCACCCCACGCTACGGCAGTCCCGTCAGCGCGACTTCGTGGTGGCGGTCGCCGACGGCCTCGCCGCGGAGGATCCGGCGCTGTCCGCGCTGGCCCTGCGAACCTCGCGTTACCTCGCCGCGGCGCTCGGGGACCTGGTCAACCTTCTCAACGTCCCGCATGTGGCCCTCACCGGCTGGGCGTCCGAGGCCCTGGCCGAATGGCTCGTGCCCGCCGTGCGCGAGGAGCTCCCCCGGCATGTCATGCCCGGCTCCCTGTCGGCCCTCACCGTCGAGCCCTCCCAGGTTTCGGGCAACGCCGTCGCCCTCGGCATGGCGGCCTTCACACTCCAGCAGTTCCTCGACCGACTCGGCCTGGCCGGCCCGGCCGGGACGCGGCCACGGCAGGATCCGGAGCAATTCAACTGAGCTCTGGTGCGGGGGCCGTGAGGGGTACCCACGGCCGCCCCGCGCCATCAGAAGGTCCTACCGCCCTCGCGCCTGCTCCAGGTTCGACCGGTGGATTCCGAAGAGCCAGTCCGCATGCGGCCCCAGACGCGCGTCGACGGGCTCCTCTCCTCGCCGGAGCGCGTCGATGTAGGCACGATCGGCGGCGAGACGCGCCGCCACCTGGGGACCCTCGGCGACGGCGCCGTGGCCCGGGACCACGACATCGACGTGCCTGGCGGCCTCGTCCAGCCGCTCGAGTGCCCTCTCGTAGGCGCCCACCTGATCGTCCTGGCGAACGTCGAAGAGCGGGATCAGGATGTCGGAGAGCATGTCGCCGGCGAGCAGGACGCCACGGTCCGCGAGGAGGATCGCGGCGTGGCCGACAGCGTGCGCCTGATGCTCGATGATCTCGCCGGGCACGGTTCCGCCGTCCGCGGGCAGCGGGGTGACGAGCCCGACCACCTCCAGAGGGACGCCCGACGCGCTCTCCGCCGCCATCGCCTGCGCCCGCTCCCGTGCTTCACCGGCCACGTGCGCGGCGGCGGGGGTGGCGTAGCGCGGTACCTCGCCGAACCGGGGGTGCCAGAGCAGGTGGTCCCAGTGCGGATGGGTACAGAACCCGGCGACCACCGGGATACCGAGCTGGTCCACGGCATCGGCGAGCTGGTCCAACTCGGAGCCGTTGATGCCGGGATCGATCAGGACCAACCCGTCCTCCCCGCGCACCACGACGGAATTGCTCCAGACCCACTCGCTCTGTCGGACCCAGACACCGTCGGCCACCTCATTCAGCTTGTCCATCTCACTCCCATCGGGTTGGCTACGGTACTGAGACTGCGATCCGCAGCCGAATTCATCGCTTCCCGCGCCGGATGGGCGCGATGTTGTGGTCGAGGTGACGAGGACGTCGTCGCCGACGTGGCCATCCAGCAGCTGCTCGACACCGACGTACGTTCGCGAGACCGACGACCATGTGATCGCCGTACTCTCCGAACGCAGGCCAGGTCCACCTCACGGTGACAGGCAACGGCGTCGCCATCCCGCCCGCGGGCCCGCCGCAACATCGCCGAGCGAGCCGAACAGCTCGGCGGTCCGGAGTCGAGCGGTCCCGCGGGCCGGAGTGCCAGGCTGGTGAGGTGGGTGCCGGTGCCCACCACTCGGGACTCTGGGTGAAGTCGGCTGCTCAGGACACCGGCCTGCATGACCATCCGCTACGGCAGTCGCCACTCCACCGGCTGCGCGCCCTGCCGCACGAGCAGGTCGTTGGCCCGGCTGAAGGGCCGCGAGCCGAAGAAGCCCCGGTCCGCCGACATCGGGGAGGGATGAGCGGACTCGATCGACGGCAGGTCCCCGAGCAGCGGCCGCAGATTGCGTGCGTCCCGCCCCCACAGGATCGACACCAGCGGGGTACCGCGGGCCGCCAGCGCCCGGATGGCCTGCTCGGTGACCTCCTCCCAGCCCTGACCGCGGTGTGCGCCGGGCTTGCGCGGAGCCGTGGTGAGCGCCCTGTTGAGCAGCAGCACACCCTGCTGGGTCCACGGGGTCAGATCGCCGTTCGACGGCCGGGGCAGCCCCAGGTCGGAGTGCATCTCGCGGAAGATGTTCTCCAGGCTGCCCGGCAGCGACCGCACCTCGGGCGCCACCGCGAAACTCAGCCCGATGGCCATGCCCGGCGTGGGATAGGGGTCCTGACCCACGATCAGGACCCGTACGTCGTCGAAGGGCTGCTGGAAGGCCCTCAGGACGTTCGCCCCGGAGGGGAGATAGGTCCGGCCCGCCGCTATCTCGGCCCGCAGGAAGTCCCCCATCGCGGCGATGCGTTCGGCCACAGGCTCAAGAGCCTTCGCCCAGCCTGCTTCAACAAGTTCATGCAAGGGTCGTGGTGCCACGACGCGTCACTCTACTGGCACCCACTGACACCCTGCGTACGTGGGGAAGGCTCACGCAGGGGCCAGGCCCCGGGCGCTACTCTTCCTCCTCATCGAGGTCTTCGAGCCGGTCGAGCAGATCACGCTGATCGGGCGACCGGGAAGGAGGAGAGCTTGTTCCGTCCAGTGCTCACCCACCCCTCCCCCACGTCGATGGACCGGCGTCTCCCGTGACCGGTGGGACGGAGGAAGGGTTCCTCGCCGTCGACTCCGGCGGCTCCGGACTACGGGTGGTCGTCGGCGCCCCGGGGCGGGGTTGCACGGCTCCGCGGGAGTCGCGGGTGCCGGTGCGGACCGGGCCGCGCGGGATCGAACCGGGGCACCTCATGGAGCAACTGGTGCCCATGGTCCGGGCGTTGATCCCGGAGGCGGGAGTGACCGGGCTCGGTACCGCCGTCATCGGGGCGGCCGGCCTCGCGACGCTTGGCGATGCCCTGCGGGCCGAACTTCCCGGCGCGCTGGCACGGGAGTTCGGGGTCCGGACCGTCGCGCTCGTCGCGGACGCGGTGACCGCGTACACCGGTGCTCTCGGGTCGCGGCCCGGCGCGGTGGTCGCCGCCGGGACCGGCCTGATCGCGATCGGCACCGACCTGAAGCACTGGCGCCGTGCGGACGGCTGGGGTCATCTGCTGGGCGACTGCGGGAGCGGCGCGTGGATCGGGCGGGCCGGGCTGGAGGCCGCGTTGCGGGCCCACGACGGCCGGCCCGGGGGCTCGACTGCGCTGCTGGCCCTGGCCGAGGAGGCGTTCGGACCGGCGCGTGAGCTGCCCGGCAGGCTGTACCCGCGCACGGACCGGCCCGCCGTCCTCGCCTCGTTCGCGCCGCACGTGGCGGCCTGCGCCGACGGCGATCCGGTCGCCGACGGCATCCTGCGCGAGGCGGCCCGGCACATGGCCGAGTCGGCGGCCGCGGTCTGCCCGGCGGGGGGTGAGACGCATGTCAGTCTCACCGGTGGCCTGTTCAGGTTGGGTGCCGCCCTCGTCGTACCGCTGGAGGAGGAGCTGGGCCGACGGCTGCCGCACGCTCGGCAGGTCGCGGCGGCGGGCGGGCCGTTGGAGGGATCGATACAGATCGCCTCAGAACTGGCGGGAGGTTCGCTCACCCTGCCGAGTGACGAATCGATGCTGTACGTGGTGACCCCAAAGAGGGGCTGAAGCGGACGTAACTCATCAGACAAATCCGGACGGATACCGCTCACCTGCACCCTCCCCGAACAGGGGAGCCCCGGAAGCCAGTAACATGCGTCGCCATGAGCTCCCCCACTGGGCCCGCGTCCGGCCTGCCAGTACGAATGCCGCGACCTCGCCAGCCCGGGCGGCACCGCCGACCCGAGCCCCTGGCGGCTCCCGAGGGCGCGCCCGCGCTCGTCCTCGCGGTCCCGGGTACGCCCGGTGCCGCTACGCGCAGCCTCGCCGAGGAGGTCGTGAGCATCGCCCGCTCCGAGCTGCCCGGCCTCGACGCCCGGATCGGGTACCTCGACGGGGACGACTCGGAGTTCCCCACGCTCCAGGCCGTACTGACGCATGCCGCCGAGGAGCGTACCGCGCGTTACGAGCAGGCCAGGGCCGCCGGGATGGATGTCAGGGAGCCCGAGGGCCCGGTGGCCGTCGTGGTGCCGCTGCTCGCCGGTCCGGACAGCGCGCTGCTGCGCCGGATCCGCCAGGCCGTGATGGACAGCCGGATCGCGGCCGACCTCACCGATGTGCTGGGCCCGCACCCGCTGCTCGCCGAGGCGCTGCACGTACGGCTGTCGGAGGCCGGGCTGGCCCGCGCCGACCGCGCCCGGCTGTTCACCGTGGCGACGGCCGCGGACGGCATCGTCCTGGCCGCCGTGGGCGGCGAGGAGGCCGTGCAGGCGGCCGGGATCACCGGCATGCTGCTTGCCGCGCGCCTCGCCGTGCCGGTGATGGCGGCGGCGCTCGACCAGGACGGCTCGATCGCGTCCATCGCCGACCAGCTGCGGACCTCCGGTTCGCAGCAGCTGGCGCTCGCGCCGTACCTGATAGGGCCCGAGATCGATCCGGCCGTCATCGAGGAGGCGGCGAAGGAGGCCGGCTGCTCCGCCGCCGAGCCGCTCGGCCCCTACCCGGCGATCGGCAAGCTCGCCCTCGCCAAGTACACGACCGCGCTGGGCATCGCCCCGCAGCAGACGCAGGGCGCTCCGGTGCGCTGACCGCGCGACCCGCGACGCCGAAAGGGCCCGCTCCAGGCATGGGAGCGGGCCCTTCGGCATGTCGGGGTACTTGGTTCAGTCGAAGATCACGCAGGACGCGGCCGGTACCTCGATCGAGCCCTCGTAGCGGGGCAGGCCCGTGTCCGGGTCCACGGCGAACCAGTTCACCTCGCCGGAGCGTTCGTTCGCGACGTACAGGAATCCGCCGGCCTGGGCGAGCGCCCTGGGCCACTCGCCGCCGCAGAACACCGTGCCGACCAGTCTCAGGGCGTCGCCCTCGACGGCGAACGTGGACAGGACGTCCTCGCCGCGGGTGGCGGTCCATACGAAGCGGCCGTCGGGGGACGTGACGACGCCTGACGGGTACGCGTCGCCCGAGGGAGCGCCCGCGAGCACATGGGCCTCGCTCAGGGGCTTCAGGGAGCCCTGCTCGGCGTCCCAGCGGCATGTTGTGACGGTCGGGGTGAGCTCATTGAGAACGTAGGCACGGGTGCCGTCGGGGTGGAAGGCCAGGTGGCGCGGGCCGGAACCGGGGCGCAGGGCGATCTCCCGGTGCACGTCGAGCGTGCCGTCGGTCAGGGTGCACACCCGTACCGAGTCCGTGCCGAGGTCGACGCTGACGATCCACCGCCCGCTCGGGTCGGGCTGCACCTGGTGGGCGTGCGGGCCCTGCTGACGGGACGGGTGCGGGCCCCCTCCGGCGTGCCGGAGCACGCCGGAGGGGGCGTCGGCGAGGGAGCCGTCGGCGCGCAGGGGCGTGGCGGTGACGCTGCCGGAGCCGTAGTTGGCGGTCAGGACGTGTCCGGCGTGCACGGCGAGGTGGGTGGGCCCGTTCCCGTCCACCGGCACCGGCGGGCCGGTCGGCGAGGGCCTGTCGCCGGTCACCCGGTACGCGGCCACCGCGCCCTCGGCCGTCTCACTGACCGCGTACACCATGTCCCCGCGGGCCGACAGGGCCAGATACGACGGATCGGGTACGCCGTTCAGGGCACCCAGCACCTTCAGCGCACCCGTGTCCGGGGTCACGGCCGCCGTCACGATGCCGGGGCCTCCGGCCGCCGTGAACGACCCGATGTAGGCCCGTCGCCGCCGCTCGCCGCCGTCTGCCACCGGTCGTCCCCTCTCGGTCGTGTGCCGTTCGGGGCGACGGTAGCAGTCGATCACCAGCGGTCTAGACCATCCTCGGTCAAATTCACCGGGCCGTCACGGACACGGCGGCACGGGGACAGGCGCCCACCAACGGCGATCCGGACGGCGTGCGCAGCGGTGCCGCCGGCTCCGCCAGAGCCCGCAGGCCACCCCTTCGAAGAGCACAGCCCGGAGACCGGTCGCCTCGCCCGGTGGGCGGGCCGGAGCCCGACGCCGGCCCGAGGACGCCGACCCGTCCGGATGGCGGACATCCCGGCTGCGCGCCCAGCGATACGCCTCGGTCTACTTTCCGAGCATCAACCTCACCGCCGAACTCTCCCACGCACTCGTCCTGTTGGTGGGCGCGCACCGGGTGGTGTCCGCCCCGCAGGGCCACGCGGTCCGAGCCACGCGGCTGCCGCGCGCCACGGTGTCCGCGCTCCTCGGGCAGCGGAACGCAGCCCGATCCGCCTGAAGGCCACGGTCCACGAGCCGTGCGGGCCGGGAGCCGGTTCGCCCAGGGCGCGGCTGCGGGCTCTGCGCCGCAGCCGGGCATGTCGCCCTGAGCCCGGTCCCGGACCGCGCACGGCCTCGGACCGGTCACCGTCCGAGGCCGGTCATGGGAGGTGGGTCGTGAACCGTGTCGGGCCGCAGTCGACCTACAGCTCAGCCCGACGGACTTCGGAGCCGACCCCGGCCCGACACGATCCGGGCCGGCCTGGCACGACTCGCACCCGTCCCCCGGCCCCAGCCCGCCCTACGGCCGCGCCCCGTACGAGGGCTTCGGGGCCGGCTGGATGTTCTGGTTCAGCCGGAACACGTTCTCCGGGTCCCGGTCCGCCTTGATGCGGGCGAGGCGCTCGTAGTTGCCGCGGTAGCTGGCGCGGACGCGTTCCTGGCCCTCGTCCATCATCATGTTGACGTAGGCGCCGCCCGCCGAGTACGGGTGCAGCGCGTCGAAGTAGTCGACGGTCCACCGCTTGATCAGCTCGGCGTTGGCCGGGTCCGGGTCGACGCCCGCGAAGACGGAGGCCCAGTTGGCGTGGCGGTAGGCCCAGGGGGTCTCGTCCTGGCCCACGTCGTGGGCGGCGCCGTCGATCGGGTAGAGGTGCACGGTCGACTGCATGGTCGGCACCTCAGCGCCGTACTTGGCGTGCAGCTGGACCGCGTCGTCCGGGATGGTCTCGACGAAGTCGGCCCGCCAGTACCACTGGTGGCCGGGCGGGTAGAGCCCGTCGAACATGGACTGGAGGTCGGGGTGCTGCATGGCCATGGGGGCGTGCAGCAGCGGCTCCGGCAGAGCGTCGAGCAGCGGGGCCATCGCACGCGCGGCGGCCTCGGTGTCGTCGCCCGTCCAGCACCACACCACGCCCGCCGTCTTGCGGAGCTGGATCTCCTCGGGGAACGGCGGAGCCGGCGGGACGGTGCCGTACAGGAAGAACCCGCCGAGCTCGCGGGGCGCGTCCAGGATGAAGTCCCGGTAGGCGGAGAGCACTTCGGCGCTCACCTCGACGGGCCAGAAGGTCGGGCCGGCGATCACCGTGCTGATCTCGTGCAGCCGGAAGACGAACGAGGTCACGACACCGAAGTTGCCGCCGCCGCCCCGGATCGCCCAGAACAGGTCGCTGTTCTCGTCGGCGCTCGCCCGCACCTTGCGGCCGTCGGCGAGGACGACGTCGGCCTCCAGCAGGTTGTCGATGGTCAGCCCGCACCTGCGGGTCAGATGACCGAGCCCGCCGCCGGTGGTGATGCCGCCGACGCCGGTCGTGGAGACGATGCCGCTGGGCGTGGCCAGGCCGTGCGCGTTGGTGGCGCGGTCCACCTCGCCCCAGACGCAGCCGCCGCCGACCCGCACGGTACGGGCCTCGGGGTCGACCTGGACGTCCTTCAGGGGTGACAGGTCGGCGACCACTCCCCCGTCGACGGTGCCGAGCCCGGCGCCGTGGTGGCCGCCGCCCCGCACCGCGAGCGGCAGGCTGTGGGCGCGGGCGAAGCCGATCGTGCGGGCCACCGCGTCCGCGTCGGCACAGCGGGCGACGAGGGCGGGGCGTTTGTCGATCATCGCGTTGTAGACGGTACGGGCCTCCTGGTAGCCGGTGTCCTCGGGGCCGATCAACTCTCCGGTGAACGCCGTCAGTTCCCGGCGGGCGGCGTGGGCTGGTGTGCTGGACATACAGTCCCCCGTTTTCGAATCGGGTCGATTCGCCCGTTCTACTCGCGTCGCACGGAAGCGGACATCCGTGACGGTCACCCAGCTCGGCGCCCCGGGATACCTACGTTTGCGAGCCGTCGGGCAGCAGTCCCAGCTCCGCCGCGCGTACGGCCGCCTGTCGTCGGCCCGGCGCGTCGACCTTGTCGAGTACGGCCCGCACATGGTTGTCGATCGTGCGGACCGACACGACGAGCCGGGCGGCGATCTCCGCGTTGGTCAGCCCTTCGGCCAGCAACCGGATGACCTGGAGCTGGCGTTCGGTGAGCCCGGCGGGGTTCTCGCGGGTCGCCGCGAGGGGGCCGCGCGGGATGCGGCGCACTCCGAGCCGCCGTAGCTCGACGCGCAGCAGCCGGGCGGCCGGCTCGGCGCCCAGTGCGTCGAAGGCGGCGAGGGCCGCCAGTTTGTCGGCGGGGTCCGGGCTCTCGGCGAGCGCGGCGGCTTGTTCGTAGGGGCATCCCGCGGCCTGCCAGAGCGCGGCGGCCCGGGCCCACTGCCCGCGCGCCTGCAACGCGTACGGATGGTCCGAGTCGTCGGGTGGGACGGGGTGGCCCGCCTTGGTGAGCCAGTAGCCGAGTTCGGGCCGGTGCGGGGCGCCGGGCAGCCGGCTCGCCTGGGCGTGGACCGGCTCCGCGGCCTCGATCACGCCCTTCACGTCTCCGCACAGCCAGGCCGCCTCCGCCCGTGCCACCGCCACCGGTCCCATGCGCTGGAGTTCCTTCGTCCCTACGGCGATGTCCCAGGCCTCGGTGAGGAGTTCGTCGACGCCGGGGCGGCCGCAGCGGGCACGGACCCGGGCGAGGACGGTCAGGGCGGGACAGCGGGCCGGGACGAAGTCGTGCATGCCGTACTCGGCGTGCTTCTCCGCGTCTCCCCAGTCGGCGGCGGCGAGCCTGCGCATGGCGAGTTCGACGTGCAGGTAGTTCAGGAAGCCCAAGTGCTCGGCGCGGTCGGCCAGTTCCATCGCCGGCGGCAGGAACGCGTCGGCCTCGTCGTACTGGAGGTTGTCGAGCAGGGTCCAGATGATGTTGGCGTAGGAGCGGCAGGCGTGCTCGACCTCGCCGGCGGCGAGCGCGACATCGAGGCTCTCCTCCAACTGGGCCCGGCCGCCGGGGTCTCCGGAGCGCCAGCGGGCGGTGCCGACGTTGTTGAGGGCGTGCGCGAGGATCGCGGGGTCGTCGGCCTTGCGGGCGAGGGCGATGGCACGCTCGCCGTGTTCGACGGCTTCGGCGTAGCGCTCGGACAGCATGCGCAGCTGGGCGGTGTTGCTGACGGCGAGGGCCAACAGCCGGTCGTCGCCCGCGTGTTCAAGGACCGCCACCGCCTCCCGGGCGGCCTCCTGTGCCTGGTCGGCGTTGCCGGCCCACCAGTGGATGCGGGACAGCCAGCGCAGGTCGGCGCCGAGGGCGAGGGTGTCGCCGAGGGCGCGGCGCAGGGCGACGGCCTCCCGTTGCGCGGCGACGGCGGCGGCCGAGTCGGCGATGGTGTAGGTCTCCACGGCGTAGCGTTCGAGCAGATCGGCGAGTTCGGCGGGGGCGTAGCGGTGCCGTTCGCGCAGCACGAGCCGGAGTTGGGCGGCGGCCTCGCGGTGGGCACCGGCCGAGGAGGCGTCGCGCGCCGCGTCGGGGCCGTAGCGGGCGACGGCGTCCCGGTCTCCGGCCTGGGCCGCGTGGTGGACGATACGGGCGGCGTCGGATCCCGGGCGGGCGACGAGGGCCGCGAGAACCGCCCGGTCGAGGCCGATACGGCGGGTGGCTGGCAGGGAGTCGGCGACGGCCCGACGGATCAACTCATGCCGGAACGCCACCCGTTCCGGGGTGACGGTGAGCAGACCGCCCTGTTCGGCGGCGGCAAGGACGGTCACCCCGTCGGTGAACAGTGCGTCGACCAGCGGGCGTTCAACGGCGGAGGGGATCACGGCGAGTTGCTCCAGGGCGTCCACGGTGGCGCCGGACAACCCCCGGAGCCGGGCCAGCACCGCGTCGACGACGGTCGGGGGCACCTTGCCGGTGCCCCCGGCCGCGACGATCTCGGCGACGAAGAAGGGGTTGCCGCCCGTGACCGCGTACACCTGGGCGGGGTCGACCCGGCCCGCGCTGAGGGTGCGTACGGCGTCCAGGGACAGCCGGGCCAGTGGCAGCCGGTGCACCCGGGATGCCCGGGACACCTGGCCGAGGAGGTGACGCAGGGGGTGTTCGCGGCTCAACTCGTCGTCGCGGTAGGTCAGGACGAGCAGGGCGGGCAGCCGCTCCACCCTCCGAACCAGGAAGCGCAGGGCGTCCAGGGAGGCCTCGTCGGCCCAGTGGACGTCCTCGACGACCAGGACCGCTCCGCGTAGTTCTTCGAGCAGTGCCTCGTGGACGCGGTGGCGGTCTCCGCCCTCCGTCAAGGCGTCGGCGAGTTCACCGTCCACGCTGCCGATCAGATCGCGGAAGGGGCCGAGGGGGCGCCGGGTGGCGAGGTCGTCGCATTCGCCGACCAGCACCCGGGTGCCGTCCGGAAGGTGCTCCGGCAGGGCTTTCACCAGGCTCGACTTGCCGATGCCGGCCTCGCCGTTGACGAGCACGACGGATCCGGCCCCGTCCGCCGCCTCCCGCGCGGCCGAGGCCATTCGCGCCAGCTCGGGCTCGCGCTCGAGGATCCCCCAATCCACGGGGCCGATTCTGCCACCGGGGGCGCCGGAACGGGCTCGTGCGCGACCGCCCGTCCGGCAAGTGCGGTGCCTCCGACCGGATCGCGGCTCCTCGATGTCCGGGACATCCGACCGGAACTGACCGCTCCAGGCCCATTGACCCTCATCAGCCTCCTGCCTATCGTCTGGCCGATGATCCGAACGGTGTTCGTCATACCGAACACCCGCCCCGATGGAGGAGCACACATGGCACCGCCCCTCTCCAGACGATCCCTTCTCCAGGCCGCCGCCCTCGCGGCCGCGGCCCCCGCGATCACCTACGCGGCGACCGGCAGGGCCGTCGCCGCCGTTTCGCAGGCACCGTCCGTGTGGACCGCCCAGCCCTTCGCCCTCGGTGAAGTCGCCCTCGGTTCAGGCCTGTTCGCCGACAAGCGCAAGCTCATGCTCGACCATGCCCGCGGCTACGACGTGAACCGGCTGCTCCAGGTCTTCCGTGCCAACGCCGGTCTGCCCACGGGCGGCGCGGTCGCCCCCGGCGGCTGGGAGGGGCTGGACGGGGAGGCCAACGGCAATCTGCGCGGCCACTACACCGGGCACTTCCTGACCATGCTGTCGCAGGCGTACGCGGGCACCGGCGAGCAGGTGTTCGCCGACAGGATCGCGACCATGGTCGGCGCCCTGACCGAGGTGCGCGCGGCCCTGCGCACCGACCCGAAGATCCTCTCCGCGGCCGGGAAGTTCGGCACCGCCCAGGAGAACGTGCGCGGCTCCTACCAGTACGTCGACCTGCCGTCGGCCGTCCTCGGCGGCGCCTCGGCGATCACCCTGTCGGCGTGGGTCAGACCCACCCACGACGGCAACTGGGGCCGGGTCTTCGACTTCGGCAACGACACCACCACGTACCTGTACCTGGCCGCCCGCAACAGCTCGGGCGTCCCTCGCTTCGCCATCACCAGCAGCGGGGCGGGTGGCGAACAGGGTCTCAACGGCACCGCCGCGCTGCCGCTGAACCAGTGGAGCCACCTGGCGGTCACGATCTCCGGCACGACCGGCACGCTGTACGTCAACGGCACGGCCGTGGCGACGAACACCGCGATGAACCTCAACCCGGCGGCACTCGGCACGCTCGGCAACAACTGGCTGGGCCGCTCCAACTACTCCGGCGATCCCGTGTTCGCGGGCGCCTACGACGAGTTCAACGTCTGGTCCCGGGCCCTGACCTCCGCCGAGATCACCGACCTCCAGTCCAACTCTGCCTCCGGCACCTCCGCCGGACGCGGCGACCTGGCGTCGTACGACTTCTCCGAGACCACCGGCGGCGCCTTCGCCGACGCCTCCGGCCGCGGCCTCACCGCGACGCTGCGCCGGACCTGGGGCGGCCCCAGTCACCCAGGGTTCCTGGCCGCGTACCCGGAGACGCAGTTCATCCAGCTGGAGTCGATGACCTCCAGCGACTACAGCAGGGTGTGGGCGCCCTACTACACCGCGCACAAGATCCTCCGGGGTCTGCTGGACGCGTACGCGGCCACGGACGACGCCCGGGCGCTGGATCTCGCGTCGGGCATGGGCGACTGGATGTACTCCCGGCTGTCCGTGCTCCCCGAGGCGACGCTGCAGCGGATGTGGGGCATCTTCTCCAGCGGGGAGTTCGGCGGCATCGTCGAGGCGATCGTCGACCTGCACGCGTACACCGGGAAGGCCGAACACCTCGCGCTGGCCCGCCTGTTCGACCTGGACAAGCTGATCGACGCGTGCGCGGCGAACACCGACACGCTGAACGGGCTGCACGCCAACCAGCACATCCCGATCTTCACCGGTCTGCTGCGGTTGTACGACGCGACGGGCGAGGCACGGTACCTCTCCGCCGCGAAGAACTTCTGGGGCATGGTCGTCCCGGTCCGGATGTACGGCATCGGCGGCACCAGCACCGGGGAGTTCTGGAAGGCCTCCGGGGTGATCGCGGGCACGATCGGCGACGCGACGGCGGAGACGTGTTGCGCGTACAACATGCTGAAGCTGAGCCGGACACTGTTCTTCCACGAGCAGTCCCCGAAGTACATGGACTACTACGAGCGGGCCCTCTACAACCAGGTGCTCGGTTCCAAGCAGGACAAGGCCGACGCGGAGAAGCCTCTCGTCACGTACTTCATCGGGCTGACGCCCGGTCATGTCCGGGACTACACGCCGAAGCAGGGCACCACCTGCTGCGAGGGCACGGGCATGGAGAGCGCCACCAAGTACCAGGACTCGGTGTACTTCAAGGCCGCCGATGGCAGCGCGCTGTACGTCAATCTCTACAGCCCCTCTCAACTCACCTGGGCCGAGAAGGGAGTGACGGTCACTCAGACGACGAGCTATCCGAGCGAGCAGGGCACCACGCTCACCTTCGGCGGGCGCTCCGCGGCCTTCGGACTGAAGCTGCGGGTGCCGTCGTGGGCCACCGCGGGCTTCAAGGTGACCGTCAACGGCAGTACGGTGCGCGGGACTCCGGTCGCCGGGTCGTACTTCACGGTGTCGCGGACCTGGCGGGCCGGAGACGTCGTCCGTGTCTCCGTACCGTTCCGGCTGCGGGTCGAGAAGGCCTTGGACGACCCGACGTTGCAGACCCTGTTCTACGGCCCGGTGAACCTGGTCGCCCGCAACTCGGCGACCAGTTACCTCTCGTTCGGGCTGTACGCCAACGCGGCCCTCTCGGGCGATCTGCTGCCGACGCTGACCCCGGTGAGCGGGAAGCCCCTCCACCACACGCTGAACGGCACCGAGTTCGCGCCCTTCTTCGAAGGGACCGAGGACCCGACGCACGCCTACTTCCGGCGCTCGGAACCCAAGGTCGTCTTCGGCAAGCTCGACTCCGGTGTGGTCAACCCCGTGAAGTCCGGCGGCACTTCGCTGCTCGACGAGATCTGGGCGGGGGCGCCCTTCGCGACGAAGAGCGCGCTCGTCACCAAGGTGCGGTCGACGGTGAGCTCCTGGGTGGCGGCAGGGCTGCTCGGCCAGGCGGACGGCCGGACGGTGGTGGCCACGGCACAGCAGGCGACGTACGTCTCCTGAGATCGGGCGAACTCCCCGAGGGCGCGGGCGCCTTACACGGCGCCCGTCACCTTGGCGACGAAGGCGGCGAGGTTCGTCACCGTGCGCCGGATCTTCTCGTCCAGGGTGAGCGTCTCGTGCAGCCGTGCACCGGCGCCCGCGCCCCTCTTGCCCCGCACATACAGCGAGCACGCGAGGTCGTCGCACATGTAGGCGCCGACCGAGTTGCCCTGCTGCCCGGCCTTGCCCGCCCTCCGCGCGACCATCAGGGAGACCCCGCCGGTGTGGGTGGTCAGGCACATCGAGCACATGCTCTTGCGGGTCTGCGAGGAGCCGGCGGCGGAGGCGCGCAGCGCGAGGGCCGTCGGGCGGTCGTCCAGAACGGTCACGAGGTAGGCGCGGTCGGGGGCTGCGGGTCGCGCCAGCCGAGGTAGTCCAGGTCCTCCCACGGCCGGTCGGCCAGGTCGCGGGGCACGGACAACCGCTTGGCCTCGCCCTTGGTGCAGTTCACGAAGGCGGTACGGATCTCTTGTTCGGTCAGCGGTTCCATAAGCTCACGCTAGTTTGCCTAATAGCTTTAGGCAAACGCATAATTGGTTCTGGCATACGGGAGGACGGTTATGGCACGAGTGGGGCTGACCACGGAACGACTGGTTCGGGCGGGCGCGGAGCTGGCCGACGAGGTGGGCTTCGAGCACGTCACCGTCTCGGAGCTCGCCCGGCGCTTCGACGTCAAGGTCGCGAGCCTGTACTCGCACGTGAAGAACTCCCAGGACCTCAGGACCCGTATCGCCCTGTTCGCGCTGGAGGAGCTCGCCGATCTGTCCGCGGACGCGGTGGCCGGACGGGCCGGCAAGGACGCCCTGACCGCCTTCGCCAACACTTACCGCGACTACGCCCACACACACCCCGGCCGTGCCACCGCGGCCCGGCTCAGGCTCGACCCCGAGACCGCGGCCGCCAGCGCGGGCGTACGGCACGCGCAGATGATGCGGGCGATCCTGCGCGGCTACGACCTGCCCGAACCGGACCAGACCCATGCCGTACGCCTGCTGGGCAGCACCTTCCACGGCTACGCGAGCCTGGAGGGGGCAGGCGGGTTCAGCCACAGCTCCCCCGACTCCGAGGAGTCCTGGAACCGGATCCTGGACGCCCTCGACACACTGCTGCGCAACTGGCCCACCGCTCGATCGACAGGCTGAGGACATGCCCGACTGGATCACCACCGCCATCACCGCCGAGCTGCTGCGCGGCGCCCTCGACGTGGAGCACACCGAGCACGGGGTGCTGCCGCACCGGCTGCCCGCCCGGGCCCGCGCCCAGAACACCGACAGTCAGTTGGCGATGGCCGAGTCCCAGCCTTCCGGGGTACGGCTGGTCTTCCGCACCCGGGCCACCGCGGTGGAGCTGGAGACACTGCCGACCAAGCGTGCCTACGTGGGTGCGCCGCCCCGGCCGGACGGCCTGTACGACCTGGTCGTGGACGGGCGCCCGGCCGGGCAGGGCAGTGTGTTCGGCGGCAGTGTCATCACCATCGACATGGCTGCGGGGACATCCGAGGTGCGGCCAGGGCCGCCCGGAACCGTCCGTTTCGACGGGCTGTCCGGCGAGGCCAAGGACGTCGAGATCTGGCTGCCGCACAACGAGACCACCGAGCTGATCGCCCTGCGCACCGACGCGCCGGTCGAGCCCGCGGCCTCCGGTGACCGCCGGGTGTGGCTGCATCACGGGAGCTCCATCAGCCACGGCTCCGACGCGGCGAGCCCGACGACGATCTGGCCCGCGTTCGCGGCGACTCTGAGCGGTGTGGAGCTGATCAACCTGGGGCTCGCCGGGGGTGCGCTGCTCGATCCGTTCACCGCACGGGCCATGCGGGACACACCTGCCGACCTGATCAGCCTCAAGATCGGCATCAACCTCGTCAACCACGACCTGATGCGGCTGCGCGCGTTCGGCCCTGCGGTCCACGGCTTCCTCGACACGGTCCGTGAAGGGCATCCGGATGTGCCGCTGCTGGTGGTGTCACCGATCCTGTGCCCCATCCACGAGGACACTCCCGGGCCCTGCTTCCCCGACTTCAGCGAGATCGGCGAGGGAAGGCTGCGGTTCAGGACACTCGGCGACCCGGCGGAGAGCACAAGCGGGAAGCTGACGCTTCAGGTGATCCGCGAGGAGCTGTCCCGGATCGTGAGGCAGCGGTCCGCCGAGGACCCGAACCTGCACTACCTGGACGGCCGCGAGCTGTACGGCGAGGGCGACGCGGAGGAGCTGCCGCTGCCGGACGACCTGCACCCGGATGCCGCGACGCATCGGCGGATGGGGCAACGGTTCGCGGGGCTGGCTTTCGGGGCCGACGGGGTGTTCGCCAGCGACTGAGGTAGTGGCGCGGCTTCCCGTGAAGCTACCCCTGCGCTTGACCGCGCCGGACGTTCCCCACGCCGTGCCCATCCCCGCCGCCGCCCCTCTCGGGCCGTAGCCCCCGCTCCGGCTCCGGCTGGGCGCGGCCCCGAGAGGGGCGCACCGTCCGTCCCGGACGATCGCGAAGCTACCCCCTGCGCTTGGGCTTCCCCCGTCGGACACCTGCGCCCTTGGAGCCGCCGGATCCGCCGCGGGACCCCTTGGCCCCGCCGGACGATCCCCGCGCCGCACCCTTCCCGGCGCCCGCCGGCTTGCGGCCGCCGCCCTTCTCGGGCCGTTGCCCGCGCTCGGGCTCCGGCTGGGTGCGGCCCCGAGAGCTGTTCACCGTCCGTCCCCGGACGATCCCGATGAAGTCCTCGACCATGTCCGTCGTCGCGTCCTCACGCCAGGAGAGGGCCACGCCGGATTCCGGGGCGTCGGTGACCGGGCGGTAGGTGAGGTCGCGGCGGTGGTGGAGGCGGGCCAGGGACTGGGGGACGACCAGGACGCCGATGTTCGCCGCCACGAGCTCGACGGCGTCCGCCGTGCTGGCGGGGCGCTCGAAGGCCGGTTCGCCGGGCGGCCGGTCCCAGCCGATGACGTCGTCGAGGGGGTGCAGGACGACCTCGTCGGCCAGGTCCTCCAGGGTCACTTCCTCCGCCGCCGTCACCACGTGGTCCTTGGGGACCACGACGACCGTCGTCTCGGTGTAGAGAGGGATCGCGCTGAAGACCGTACGGTCCACCGGGAGCCGGACGAAGCCCACGTCCGCGCCCCCGTCACGCAACACGTCGGAGGCCTCGGCGGCGGACACCTGGACCAGCTCCAGGGGGATGTCCGGCAGACGCTCGTTCCAGATCCGCACCCACTTGGCGGGCGTCACCCCGGGGACGTACGCGAGCCGGAAGGAGGGGGGTTCTGGCGAGTCTGTCACGCGGCAAGGTTACCCACTGTGGTCGGAGGTCTCGTGCGCGGCCGATAGTCTTGACTCCATGAAGTCGCACCAGACCGCCCAGACGATGAAGCCCGCGACCGCGGCGAAGAAGCTGGGTGTGTACCTCCCTGCCACCCCCGCGGAGTTCCAGGAGGGCGTGGTCTCGCGCGCCGAGCTGAACGAACTGCAGGCCAACCCGCCCCAGTGGCTGCAGGACCTGCGTCAGAACGGTCCGCACCCCCGCCCGGTCGTCGCGGCCCGGCTGGGCGTCTCCATCGCGGGTCTCGCCCGCGGCGGAGTCACCGAGGCCCTGACCACCGAGCAGATCGAGGCGCTGCGGCAGGACAAGCCCGAGTGGCTGGAGAAGGAGCGCGCCACACAGGCGGAGGTCCGCAAGGAGTCGGCCCGCATCAAGGAGATGAAGCAGGGCCAGTAGTCCTGACCCGTGCCGGAAAACTCCGGTGCGCCGGGTCGAACACCTCTGCGACCATTCCGGCATGGTCCACCGTCTGGAACGCCTGGTCATCCGGCACACCCTTCGCCTCCCCTCCCCCGCGGGCCCCGTCGGGCAGGGTGACGTCGCGGCGCGGCAGTTCGACGCCGCGCTGATCTCCGTCGGCTTCAAGCTGTCGGCGGACGCGCTGAGGCGGTTGTCGGGGCTGTCCGAGGGCACGGTCGTTGACACCGCAGTGCGCACGCTGGAGACCGTGCGCGAGATGGTCGGCGACCATGTGCAGCACAACGTCTACTTCAGGGACTTCCCGGCGAACGTCCCGGACACCTTCGAGTTCTGGACGCGCTGTGTGCGCGAGGCGCTGGAGGACCGCAAGGCCCGCCCGGGCGTCCTCGCCCAGCTCCGCGACGGCGTGATCAACCTGCTCACGCTGCCTTCGTACGGCAACTACCGGCACACGTACGACGAGATGCTCGCCGCCCATGACGAGCTGACCGCCGCGCTCGGCGACCGGCTGACCGTCCTGCACCTGGGCGGCACGCCGGCCGACGAGGTAACCGCCCTCTACCTGGCGCTGGCCGGCAGCACCACGCCGCTCGGCGAGGAGCACCTGGCCGACCTCAAGGTCCTCGCCGAGCACTGCGCGGACGGCCCCCAGCCGGAGACGATCCCGGTGCGGGAGAACCGCGCGGTGGTCAACGAGGCCCGGCTGAAGGCGGGTTCGGTCCTGCTCCTCGACACCGTCACCGATGTGCTGCGGCTGGCCTGCGCGTTGTCGGGCGGGGACGTGTCCCTTCAGGAGCGGACACGGTTCCGGGCGCTGTCGCGGCCGGTACGCCGGGCCCTGCTCGCGGGGCTCGACTCGGTCGTCGCGGCGGCCCCGGCGAAGCTCGCCGACGTCCTCACCCACCGTGAGGCGTTCAAGCGGCTCGGCGAGCGTCTCCACCCGCATGAGTACCCGCAATGGCCGCACGCCGCCGAGGTGTTCGCCGTCGCCCGGGGCGAGAAGAAGGCGCACACCTTCGACGCCCGGGTCGAGGCGCTGCTCGGCGCGGACGACGTGACCGGGGCGGCGGAGCTGCTCAGGTCCGCGCCCGGCAGGCTCTTCCGCGCGCTGGACCGGCTGCTGCGTTCCGCCGCCACACAGGAGGAGCGGGACGCCGTGGTGGCCGCCGCAGAGGAGGTCGCGCCGGAGGTCTCCGGGCGGGTCGTGCTGTCGGTGCGTGAGTACCTGCACAACCGGGCCGAAGAGACGGGCAGGCAGCGGGTGTTCATCAACCGGGCCGGCCGCGCGCATGTCGCCGACGACACGCGTGCCGTCGTACCGGAGGCGGACCGCAAACGGCTGATCGCCGCGCTGGACGCGGAGGTGGGTCGTCGACTCCCGGTCCCGGAGCGGCTGTTGGTCGACCCGGACATGCTCGACGTGGCGCTGCCGCTCAGCGGGCGGGCGACCGCGGCCGGGCTCGGTGTGCTGCCCCGCGGCTCCGTCTCGCCGGTCGAAGGGGAGCTGCTGCGGTTCTTCGTGTACTGGAAGCAGAAGCAGCGCATCACCGACTACGACCTGTCGGCGCTGCTGCTGGACGCGCGGTACGACACGGTGTCGTGGCTGTCGTACACCAATCTCACCGAGGTGGAGGGCGAGCACTCCGGCGACATCACCAACGCTCCCGACGGGGCCTCGGAGTTCATCAACCTGCGGCTCGGTGCGGTGCGGGGCACGTACATCGTCCCGCAGGTCAACGTCTACTCCGGGGAGAAGTTCGAGGACGCCGAGGAGTCGTTCTTCGGGTTCATGCTGCGCGAGGCGGAGCAGCAGGGGCGGCCCTTCGAACCGCGTACCGTGCGGATGAAGTCGGAGCTGCGCGGTCCCGGCCGGGTGGCGCTGCCGCTGGCGTTCCGGCGTGCGGAGGACGGGAGTTGGCACGCCAAGTGGCTGCACCTGTATCTGAAGGGGCATCCGGCGTACAACCGCGTCGAGGGCAACCAGGTGTCGGTGGCCACGCTGCTGCGCGGCATCGTCGAGCGCGAGCAGCTCACGGTCGGGTATCTGACCGAGCTGATGGCGAACAGCGGTACGGACGTGGCGACTTGGGACGCCGAGTCGGTCCCGGACGGGCCCGTGACCTACATCGGTCTGGAGCGGCCCGAGGGGCTGCACCCGGACTCGGTGGTCATCACCCCGGAAAATCTGCGCGACCTGATCCCCGAGTGACTGCTAGCGTTCGTCCTGGCGAGGCCATGGAAGGGCTTCCTTCTCCATTCGATGAGCCCCCATGGGGCTCGGATCTCCAGCCTTTCCGCTCTCCTCGCCCACGACGTGACACTGACAGCGAGGCCATGAAGGGGCTTCCTTCTATCCGGTTTCGAAACCGGGCCTCCTAAGCTCCAGCCCCTTCGCTCTCCTCGCCCACGACGTCACGCGCCCAGGCGGCCCCGGACCGGTGCACTCACCGCTCCAGGGCCGCCTTCGCCGTGCTGAGCGCCTGTTCCGCGTACCCCCGTCCGAACAGCACGGCGTGCACCAGCAGCGGGAAGAGCTGGTGCAGGCCGATGCGGTCGGCCCAGCCGTCGGCGAGCGGTGCCGTGCGCTCGTAGCCGCGCAGCACCTCGTCCAGGTGCGGGCAGCCGAAGAGGTGCAGCATCGCGAGGTCGGTCTCGCGATGGCCGCCGTGCGCGGCCGGGTCGATCAGCCAGGCGTCACCGTCGGCGCCCCAGAGGATGTTGCCGTTCCAGAGGTCTCCGTGGAGTCGCGAGGGCGGTTCGGCGGGGCCCGCGAGGCCGGGCAGCCGCCCGCAGAGCCGCTCGATGACGGGAGCCTCACCCCCGTCGATCGTGCCGCCGTCCACCGCGAGCCGCAGATACGGCAGCACCCGGTGCTCGGCGTACCACTCCGCCCAGTCGGCGCCCTCGACGTTCCGCATCGGCGCTCGACCGATGTACGCCTCCCGTGGACCTCCGGGCGGCCCGGCACCGAACGCGGGCGCACCGGTGGCGTGCAGCGCGGCCAGGCCGCGGCCCAGCTCGACCGCCGCGTTCCCGCTCGGGCGGCCCCGTGGGACCAGGTCGGTCACCAGCCAGTGGGTGTCCTGGCCGTGCACGGTCGGCACCCGGACCGACCCGGCCTCGGCCAGCCAGCGCAGTCCCGCCGCCTCCGCTCTCGCCGCCTCAAGGGTGTCGGCACGCTTGACCATCACCGCCCGGCCGTCGTCGAGGGTGACCTCGGCCAGCGCGCCGGACAGCGGACGCTCCGCGGTCGCCGTACGGCCGGTGAGCCGCGCCGCCGCCACACCCGGTCCGTCACCGTCGTCGTACACCTGGGCCTCCCTGCTCCTTCGACACTGTTTCGCACCAGCGTTCCCGAAGGCGCTCGTGCACAGCCTCAATGAAATCTCCCCGTCATGTCTTGACGTACGGAAGAAACGATCCGTAGCTTGGCCGATCATTTAGATTCGTGAAGCGGGTTCACGGATATGAACGGAGAGTGCGCATGGGCGTTCGCCATCAACTTCGACCAGCAGCTCCAGAGCAGGGCGTCCACCTAGGACCTGCCGGACGTCGTGATCAACGACGGCCCTGATGGGCAATTGCCAGAGCCAGGGGCTGCTCAAGCCGATCGACCCGCCCTCTCCGTCCTGCGCACCGACCCCGAGGTCGGCTCCGGTGTCGTCCTGGCCGGTGCGGTCATCGCCCTGATCCCCAGCCTGATCGTCTACCTGCTCCTCCAGCGCTCGCTGGTCACCGGCATCGCCGCCGACGCCACCAAGGGCTGACCCCGACCCCCACGTTTGAGGGAGACATGAAGTTCCAAGGAGTGCTGTTCTTCCCGGTGACGCCGTTCGCCGCGGACGGCTCGCTGGACGAGGAACGGCTCGCCCAGCACATCGAGAACGGCGTCGCGGCCGGTGCCGGAGGCGTGTTCGTCGCCTGCGGCACGGGCGAGTTCCACGCCCTGACGTCCGACGAGATCGAGCGGGCCACCCGGGTCGCGGTCGAGACGACCGCGGGCCGGGTACCCGTCCTGGCCGCGGCCGGGGGTCCCACCCCGGTCGCCCGCGACCAGGCCGCCCGGGTGGCGCGGGCCGGCGCCGACGGAATCCTGCTGCTCCCGCCGTACCTGGTGACGGCCCCGCAGCAGGGCCTGGTGCGCTACGTCGAGGAGGTGACCGCCGCGAGCGACCTGCCCGTCGTGTTCTACCAGCGCGGTACCGCCCGCCTGACCGCGGACACGGCCGCCGAGATCGCCGCACTGCCCAAGGTCGTCGGCCTCAAGGACGGCCTCGGGGACATCGAGCGGATGCACCGCATCGTGCGCGCGGTGCGGGCCCTGCCGGGCACGGAGGACTTCCAGTTCTTCAACGGCCTCCCGACGGCGGAGATGACCGCGCCCGGCTATCAGGGCATCGGCGTCCCGTTGTACTCCTCCGCCGTGTTCGCCTTCGCGCCGGAGATCGCCCTCGCCTTCCATCGGGCGCTCGCCGAGGGCGACCGACCGCTGGTCGACACGCTCCTCGACGAGTTCTACGGCCCCCTCGTCCAGCTCCGCGACGAGGTCCCGGGGTATGCCGTGGCGCTCGTCAAGTCAGGAGTGGCCCTGCGTGGCCTGGACGTCGGTGGTGTACGGGCACCCCTGATCGACCCGACGCCGGAGCATGTCACACGCCTCTCGAAACTCATCGACCACGGCCTGGAGGTGGTCGCCGCATGAGCGACCCGACTCGGATCAAGGAACTGATCGTCACCCCGATCGCGTTCCGCGACCCGCCACTGCTCAACTCCAACGGCGTCCACGAGCCCCTCGCCCTGCGGATCATCCTCCAACTCGTCCTGGAGGACGGCACGGTGGGCCTCGGCGAGTCCGCCGGCGGGGTCGCCCGGCTGGAGCGACTTGAAGCGGCCGCCGAGGTGGTCGTCGGCATGGACGTCTTCGACACCACCACCGTGTCGGCCGCGATCGACGCCGCCCTGGCGCCGGCCGTGTCCCGCTCCCACGATCGCGGCTGGGCCACCTCCGCCGTGGAGGTGGCCTGCCTCGACGCGCAGGGCAAGCTGCTCGACCGCCCGGTCAGCGACCTGCTGGGCGGCACGGTCCGGGACTCGGTGCCGTTCGCCGCGTACCTCTTCTACAAGTGGGCCGAGCACCCGGCCCTGGACGGCCGCGCCGCCGTGGGCGACGAGTGGGGCGAGGCCCTGGACCCGGCCGGCATCGTGGAGCAGGCCCGGCTGATGCAACAGCGGTACGGGTTCAGGTCGTTCAAGCTGAAGGGCGGTGTCTTCCCGCCCGACGAGGAGATCGCCGCGATCAGGGCGCTCGCGGAGGCCTTCCCCGGCCAGCCGCTGCGCCTGGACCCCAACACGGCCTGGACGGTGGGGACGTCGAAGTACGTCGCCCGTGAACTCGACGGAGTCCTGGAGTACCTGGAGGACCCGACCAAGGGCATCGAGGGCATGGCGGAGGTGGCGAAGGACGCGCCGATGCCGTTGGGCACCAACATGTGCGTGGTCGCGTGGGAGCATCTGAAGCCCGCGATCGAGCAGAACGCCGTCCAGGTACTGCTCACCGACCACCACTACTGGGGCGGCCTGCGCCGTACCCGTGAACTGGCCGCGGTCTGCGAGGCGTTCGGGCTCGCCCTGTCGATGCACTCCAACTCGCATCTGGGCATCAGCCTGGCCGCCATGACCCATGTGGCCGCGGCGATCCCGAACCTCGACCACTCCTGCGACACGCACTACCCGTGGAACCACGCCGACGACGTGATCCGCCCGGGTGTGCTGGAGTTCCGCGACGGCGAGGTCAAGGTACCGACCGGGCCCGGCCTCGGTGTGGAACTCGACCACGAGGCCCTGGACCGGCTGCACCGCCTCTACGTCGACTCAGGGGTACGCAGCCGCGACGACACCGGGTACATGCAGCGGTTCCAGCCCGACTACAAACTCAGGCTCCCCCGTTGGTGACAGGACCCCCATGAGACAAGGCGCCCGGCGAACCCGGGCGCCTTGTCTCTTTCCGGCCCGCTGGGCGCCGCGAGTGTCCTGCTCAGCTGCTCTTCCGACAGCGGGCCATGGGCAGGTCCGCCATGAGCTGTTGCCATCGGGGGCCGTCGGATGCACGGGTCAGCCGGCACACATCGGCCTCGCGGGCGCGCACGTCGGGATTCCACAGCCGTACGCTGCCGTCGATGCCGCTGCTGGCCAGCGTCCGCCCGTCCGGGGCGAACGCCACGCCCCACACGGCGCTGGTGTGACCGGTGAGGGTGGCCAGCAGACCCTGCTTCCGGGTGTCCCACAGCCGCACGGTGCGGTCGTTGCCGCTGCTGGCCAAGGTCCGCCCGTCCGGGGCGAAAGCGAGCCCACGGGCCGAGCCGGTGTGTCCGGTGAGGGTGACCAGCGCCCGGTGCCGGACGTAGTCCCACAGCCGCACGCTGCCGTCGTTGCCGCTGCTGGCCAGCGTCCGCCCGTCCGGGGCGAAGGCCACGGCGCGCACCGCGCCGGTGTGTCCGGTGAGCGTGGCGAGCGGCTGCCGCCGGGGAACGTCCCACAGCCGTACGGTCAGGTCGTCGCTCGCGCTCGCGAGGACGCGGCCGTCGCGGCTGAACGCCACCGCGTTCACGAAGTCGGTGTGTCCGGTGAAGGTGGTCAGCAGCCTGCCCCCGGCCACGTCCCACAACCGGACCGTGCCGTCCAGACCGGCTGACGCCAGCGTCCGGCCGTCGGGGGCGAAGGCCACCGAGAACACCGCACCCGTGTGCCCCCGCAGCACCGCGAGCGACCGACGCCGGGCAACGTCCCACAACCGCAGAGCGCCGCCGGAGCCCGCCGAGGCCAGCGTGCGTCCGTCCGGGGCGAAGGCCACCGAGAACACCGCACCCGTGTGCCCCCGCAGCACCGCGAGCGACCGACGCCGGGCAACGTCCCACAACCGCACCGTGTGATCCGCGTCGGCGGTGGCCAGGGTCCGCCCGTCCGGGCTGAACGCGGCGTGCCAGACCTCCGTGAACGGGCGGGCCGTCAGCGCCGAACGGCTCAGGTCCCACAGCACGACGGACTCGTCGAACCCCGCCGTGGCCAGCAGCGTGCCACCGGGGTCCACCGCCACCCCCAGAACGTAGTCGGTGTGCCCCGACAGGGTGGTGGTGATCCGGTGACTGCGGACGTCCCACAGGCGTACCGCGCCGTCGCCGGCGGCGCCGATCACCGTGGTGGAGTCTGGGGTGAAGGAGACGGCGTTCACATCGTCGCTGGTGCCCGTGAGGGTGCCGGCGGACCGAAGCCGCGCCGTGTCCCACAGGCGCACCACGCGGTCGGCGCCGCCCGAGGCGACCGTACGACCGTCGGGAGCGAACGCCACGCCCAGGACCTCGGCGGTGTGGCCGGTGAGGACGGCCACGGACCGGCGCCTGATCACGTCCCACAGCCGCACGGTGTGGTCGGAGCCGCCCGAGGCCAGGGTCCGTCCGTCGGGGCTGAAGGCCAGGGCGTTGACGCCGTCCCCGTGGCCGGCGAAGGTGGCGATCGGCCGGTGCCGACCGGTGGCCTGCCACAGGGTGATCGTGCCGTCGGAGCCCGCCGACGCCAGCGTCCGCCCGTCCGGGGTGTAGGCGACCGCTCGCACCGGGGCGTTGGTGGTGAGGGTGGCGACGACCCGTCGCGCGGCCACGTCCCACACCCGCACGGTGCCGCCCGTCGCACCCGAGACACCAGCGGCGAGCGTGCGGCCGTCGAGGCCGAAGGCCACCGAGCGCACTTTGCCGCCGACGGCGAAGACCGCGTCCTGCCGTCGTCCGGCGGTCCGCCAGAGCCTGACCGTGCCGTCACTGCTCCCGGTCGCCAACAGCTGGTCCTCTGGCGCGAAGGCCACGGCGTTGACCGGCCCCGAGTGCCCGGTCAGCCGGCCGGCGAAGTACTGCGCCTGGGTGCTGAGCAGGGCACCGCGGGCCTCCGTGGTCGGTTCGGTGCGGTAGGCCTCGGCGGCGAGCAGCAGGGCGGCCTCCGGCTGCGCGCTCGCCATCGCGGTCGACCGTACGGCCAGTGACTGGGACAGCGTGACACGGCTCTGCCGCAAGGCCTCGGAACGCTGCTGATAGGCGAGCCCGCCCGCGGTGACGGCCAGGCCCAACAGGACCGCGAGAACGGCGAGAAGGCGGCGCTGCCGACGCGCCTGACGCCGATCGGACTCCTGCCGCCGGAGCTCCTCGGCCCGGCTCGCCTCGAAGAACTCCGCCTCCCGCGGCCCGAGTTCGGCACGGTCCGCTACATCCCGGGCCCACTCGGTGACAGCGGACAGCCGGGGCCCCCGGTAGAGAAGGGAGGGGTCGCGCCTTTCGCGCTCCCATTCGCCGGCCGCGTCGGCGAGTTGCTGCCGGATCAGCAGTCCGGCCCGGTCCGCGTGGATCCAGCCACGCAGTCTGGGCCAGACGTGCAGCAGCGCCTCGTGGGTGATCTCGACGGTGTCCCGGTCCACGGTGATCAGCCGGGCCCGTACGAAGGCGTCGAGTGCCGTGGCCGCTGCCGTGGGGTCGGGGAGTTGCTCCAGCAGGACCGCACGGTTCAGCCTGCGCCGGGTCTCCTCGCTGCCGTCACCGAGCTGAACGAGCCGGACCAGGGCCTGGCGGATCATGGCCTGTTCGGCGGGATACAGGCGGGCGAAGCCGGTCTCCGCCGTCCTCGCGACGGCGCCCTGGATACCACCGCTGTGCTCGTAGTCCGTGATGGTCAGCGTCCGTCCGTCCCCGCGCTGCCAAGTGGCCATCAGCGCGTGGGAGAGCAGAGGAAGGGCGCCGGGCGGCGCGGGCGCCGACTCGTCCCGGTCGGCCGGTCCGTCCGCCGGCTGCGGTCCGTGCGGTGCGGCGGTCGGATCCGAGCGCAGTCCCACGTCCCGCAACAGCAGTTGGACCAGGCCTGGTGCGAGCACGAGTCCGGCCTGTCGGGCCGGTCGGGTGATCGACTCGCGCAGTTCCCGTACGGTCATCGGCCGCAGCACGAACAGCCCCGCGGCGAACACCGCGGCGAGCTCGGGATGGTCGAGGCAGCGGCCGGTGAAGTCGGCCCGCATGCCGAGGACCACCGCGGACGGGGCTGCGCGGGACTCGGCGTCTTCCGTCGGATCCGGTGTCGACAGGGCGCACAGCACCCGGATGAAGGCGCGCCGTTCGGCCTCGTCCGAGCAGAGGGTGAAGACCTCCTCGAACTGGTCCACCAACAACACCAGGCGGGCCGGGGGCGGTTCGCGGTCATCCCGCCCGGGAAAGGTACGCTCCCCCGCTGGCTCGCGGTCGTCCTGCCCGGGAAAGGTGCGCTCCCCCACCGGTTCAGGGTCGTCCCGCCCCGGAAAGGTGCGCTCCCCCACCGGCTCGCGGTCGACCCGCCCGGGCCGGTCACGGTCCCCCACCCGCTCACGGTCGACCCGCCCCGACCGGTCACGGTCCCCCACCCGCTCACGGTCGACCCGCCCCGACCGGTCACGGTCCCCCACCGGTTCACGGTCGTCCTGGCCGAGCCTTGAGCGGTCCCCCGCCAGGGCACGGCCCCTCGCCCGTGTGACCGCGGCGGTCAGTTTGGACGGGGCCTCGCGCAGTTCCGCTGCCGTGACACCCAGGTCCTCGCCCAGCGCCTTGGAGGTCCGGGACAGCAGTTCTTCGAGCGGGCGGGCCGTCGGGGTGAGGACCACGACCGGCCACTCGCGCGACCCCGCCATCGGCAGCGCGCCGTTCCGCAACGCGGGGACGAGTCCGGCGTTGAGCAGTGACGACTTGCCCGCTCCGGACGGCGCCACGAGCAACAGCGGTCCGCTGCCCACCCGTTCGAAGAGCCGGTCCACCAGCGCGGCGGTCGTACGCTCACGACCGAAGAACCAGCGGGCGTCCTGCGTGGTGAAGGCGGCCAGACCTCGGTAGGGGCATTCCCGATCCGGCTCCTCGGGCCGCCGGGTTCGCTCGGCCGTCGGGGTCCCCCGTAACAGCCGTAGGAGAGCGCCGCCCGCGAGCAGAGCCTCGTCACAGCGTCGTCCCACATCCGGCGTGGCCGGTTTGGAACCGTTCTCGATCTTGCTCAGATAGCCCTTGCTGTAGTGCACCCGCTGGGCGAGCGCGGTGAGCGACAGTCCTCTTTGGCGTCTGAGACGTCTCAGCTCGGAGGCAAAGTCCGGCGGCGTACCACCGGTTCCTCGTCCATCGGCTCGCCCGTCCCCCGTGTCTCCGGTCGTGTGCGGGTTCTCAACCACGCCACCTCCCCACGGCGGTCCGTGTCCCCCCGTTGGTCACGTCTCCCACCGCCGCCCCAAGTCCACGCTACAGCCGGGCCTGTTGGGGTCCCGGCGGCGATCAGAGGCGGGTGTTTCCCTGTTTCCCGTTGTCGGTGGTCGACGGGAAACGTCTCGACATGCTCATGACCTGGGCCAAAGCTCGGAGTCCGGGTCGGCCGTCAAGCCGGCCCATGGAGAGGATCTTTCAGGGAGGGAACCATGAGGACCCGTACACTTTCGGCCGTTGTGGCGGGGTCGGCCACCGCCGCACTCCTGCTGACCGGTGTCGGCACGGCCGCGGCCGCCCCGGCCAAGTCGGACAAGCACAGCAAGGCCGCCGCGCCCGCCGCGGCCCCGGCCGGCGCGACCTGGGACGGCTACATCTACCTGTACTACAGCACTGCCGCCAACAGTGCCTGGAGCAGGTTCTACTACGCCGTCCCGGACTTCGCCGGATACACCTTCACCAACGGCGTCGACGGCCTGGGCCAGCGCGTGAAGAACAACGTCAACCGGGCATGGAACAACGACGGGTACAACGCCGCGAACATTTGGTACAACGAGAACTACCAGGGCGCGGTGGACACCTTCTACCCCGGCGAGGCCCGCCAGCTGAAGGTCGGGGTGCGCAATGACAACGCCTCGCTGAACTGGACCTACGTGGGCTGACCGGGTGTGCGTGGCGGCGGGCCGTGAAGACTCTCTCCCGGCCCGCCGCGACGGCACCACATCGTCGGGCACGACCGGCCCGACCCACTCTCGTCAGCCACCCGGCACAGGGGAGACGTACATGCGCACGCCGTCAACAGGTTCCGGCTGCAGGGGTGTTCGGGCCATCGCGGCGCTCGGCGCCCTGGCCGGTCTCGTCGCGCTCACCGGTTGTTCGGACGGAGCGGGCGCCGCCTCGCCGCGGGAGTCCGCATCCGTTACAACACATCAGGGGGGCACCACAGGCCAGGAACCGCCTCCGGTGGCCGAGACACCGGTGATCCTCGATGTGCGGACGCTCGTCCTGCCGATCGAGCCGTATCTGTTCACCAACCGTCAGATGACCGGCATCCTCCGTGCCCGACAAGCACTGGTGGCCCCGTGCATGCGGCAGTTCGGCATCGACTGGCCCGCCGGCCGGACGCCCGGTGACAGTACCGCCGCCGATCCCGGCATGAGGAACGCGGCCAACATCGCACGCCGCTACGGCATCACGGATCCGGCCGACGCGGCACGCCACGGATACCACCTCGCCTCCGGGAACCGGCAGAAGTCCGCCAAGGGCTCCTCCAGCCGGCCGGACGCGGACACCCTGGCCGTGCTGACCGGACGTACCGACGACGGCGCCCCGGCCCCGATTCGCTATCACGGCCGGGCGATACCGGAGGGGGGCTGCCAGGGCCAGGCGACCGCACGGCTCACCGGCGATCCCCAGGGCTTGGGCAACGACCAACTGGTCAACGAGATCAACATAGTCAGCTACCAGCGGTCCCAGGCCGACGCCCGCGTCAAGTCGGTCTTCCGCGCATGGTCGGCCTGCATGCGCCAACGCGGCTACTCCTACGCAGCACCCACCGAAGCCCCCGGAAAGGCCCCGCAGTTCACGGGCCCGACACCCACCCGGACGGAGATCGCGCTGGCGCGCGCCGATGTGGCGTGCAAGCGGGACACCAACGTGATCGGCGTCTGGTTCGCCGTGGACGCCGCCTACCAGCGGCAGATGATGAGCTCGAAAAGCCGGGAACTCGCACGGGCGAAGAACAGCATCCGCACCCAGACGGCGAACGCGGACCGCGTCCTGAACGGCGACCGCTGAGGGCACCGGCGGTCACCAGTTGGGTGTGCCCGCGGCGCTCGGCCCGGACCGGTGCTTCAATGTCACCCCCGGGCGGAGGAGCGACGGCATGGGTGGTGCGGAGTCGGGCAGAGCCCTGGTGACCGGCGGCAGCGGTTTCGTCGGCAGTCATCTGGTACGGCGGCTGCTGGAGCGGGGCTACGAGGTGCATGCCACCGTGCGCAGCCTCGCGAACGCGGCGAAGGTGGGGCCGCTGCGGGCCATGCAGGACGAATTCCCCGGCAGGCTCATGCTGTTCGAGGCGGACCTGCTCAAGGAGGGCTCCTTCGACGAAGCCATGGCGGGCCGCCGTGTCGTCTTCCACGTCGCCTCGCCCTTCTTCATGCCGGAGAAGATCAAGGACGGCCAGAGGGACATGGTCGACCCGGCCCTGATCGGCACCCGCAATGTCCTGGCAAGCATCGAGCGGACCCCGACGGTGGAGCGGCTGGTGTTCACCTCCACCGTCGGTGCGATCTTCGGCGACTACGCCGACGTGCGGGACATGGAGGGGCAGATCCTGTCGGAGAAGTACTTCAACACCAGCAGCACGGTGGAGAACAACCCGTACCACTACGCGAAGACGGTCGCCGAGCGCGCGGCCTGGGACGCGGAGGCCGCGCAGGACCGCTGGCGCATGGTGTCCGTCAACCCCGGCCTGGTCCTGGGCCCTTCGCTCGCGCCCGCCTCCGAGTCCGGCAGCCTCTTCCTGCTGGAGGAGCTGTTCAAGGGCTACTTCTTCTACGGCGCCCCGGACTTCAGCTTCACCACGGTGGACGTCCGTGACGTGGCCGACGCGCACATCGCGGCCGCGGAGAAGCCCGACGCGAAGGGCCGTTACATCCTGGCCGCGGAGACGATGACGTCGTTCCATGACATGTCCCGCATCATCCGCACCCGGTACCCGCGCGGTCTGCGCATCCCGCGCACCGCGCTCCCCCACTGGCCCGTGCGCATCCTGGGGCCCGCCTTCGGTCTCACCCAGGACTACATCCGCAAGCACCTCGGCATCCGCTTCCGGGTGGACAACAGTCGCAGCGTGAACGAACTGGGCATCACCTATCGGCCTGTCGAGGAGACGGTCCTCGACCACTACGAGGCGTGGCGTCGGCAGCGGGGCAAGAGCTGACGCTCACCAGGCTCTCCATCCGGCAGGCGACGAAGGTCACAGTTACATCTCACACTTTTCACACTTCAATCTTCACGTGAGCCTCACAAGTTGGCTAAGTTGACGGGCGAGCAGCACGACGGAAGGGGCATGTCTTTCATGGCGCCGGATCGAACTTCGCGCAATGGAGGGTTGAGCCTCCCGGCCAAGCGCAACTCCGCGCTCGCGACGGCCGCGTTGGCCTCCGCCGCCCTCCTCCCCCAGTCCGGGAGCGCCGCCGCGGACGAGGGACCGAGTCGCGACGAGGTGAGCCGGCGGGTCACCAACCTCTACGACCGGGCCGAGTCGGACTCCGGCACGTACAACGCCACCCGCGCGGCCCGGAGGGCGTCGAGCACCCGCGGCCGTACCCCCGGTGTGGCGAGCGGCGGTGGCCGCAGTGCGGACAGCGACCCCGCTCTCGACACCATCGCCAAGCAGTGGTACGGCGTGGGGCGCGCGAAACTGGGCCCGTTCGTCGAGGCGACCCTGCCGGCCGACCGCGTTCCGGCCCGTCCCGCCGAGACACGGCGCCCACGTCCGGCGGACGCTCCCACGGCACGCGAACCGAAGCCGGCCGAACGGGCCATGCCGGAACTGACCGCCAAGCCCATGCTCGCCCTGCCGGCCGCACCGGAACCGGCCGCCGCCACGCCGGACCAGCCGACCGCGTGGGCGGCCCTGGAACCGGCCCCGCAGAACGACACGGGCACCGGCGAGATAGCCGTCGTGGGCACCCCACAACTCGGCACCGGCTACCCGGAGTACACCGCACAGCCCGCCGCCCCGGGCACGGGATTCCCGGAGTCCAGCGGGCAACTCGCCACAGGTTTCCCCGAGTACACCACCCAGGTCGGCTCCAGCTTCCCGGAGTACACGGGACAACTCCGCGCGAGCCTCCCCGAGTACACCGGGGAACTCGGCACGGACCTTCCCGACTACACCACGCAGGCCGACACCAGCCTCCCGCAGTACACCGGACAACTCCGCACGAGTCTCCCCGAGTACACGGCAGAGGCGAGCACCGGATTCCCGCAATCCACCGGCCAATTCAGCACCGGGCTCCCCGAATACACCGGCCAATTCAGCACCGGGCTCCCCGAATACACCGGCCAGTTCAGCACCGGGCTCCCCGAATACACCGGCCAATTCAGCACCGGATTCCCCGAATCCACCAGCCAGTTCAGCACGGTGCTCCCCGGCTACACCGCACAGCCCACCACCGGCTTCCCCGAGTACTCCCCGCAGCTCAGCGCCCCGCTCGCCGCGATCGCACCCGCGCCGATCGACACCACCCAGGCCGTCCCGGACGTCCCCCAGGCCGTCCAGGCCGTCCAGAGCATCCCTGCCATCCCCGCCCCCCGAACCCCCGAGCCGCAGTGGCAGGCCCCCCTGCCGAGCGCGGCCCCCGTGGACCCGGCCCCCTCCCTCCCCACCGCCGACCCCGGTTACGACTCGAAGGTCATCCAGGTGCTCGCCTTCGCCCGCTCCCAGATCGGCAAGCCCTGTGTCTGGGGCGCGGCGGGCCCGGGGTCGTACGACAACTCCGGTCTCACCCAGGCCGCCTGGAAGGTCGCCGGTGTCTCCCTCCCGCGTACCTCGCTCGGCCAGGCGAGCGCCGGCACGGCGGTTCCGCTGTACGCCATGCAACCCGGCGACCTGGTCTTCTTCCACGACGACTTCAGCCATGTGGGCCTGTGCACCGGAAACGGCATGATGATCCACGCGCCGGGCCCGGGGGCCTCGATCCGCGAGGAGTCGATCTACCCGACCGGTGAGTCGATCATCCGCGGCGCGATACGGCCCGTCTGACCCGCCCCACCCCGAGACCACGGCACAGCACTCCCTTCACGCACGCCCCTGGACGCCCCGCGAAGACCTCGCCTAGGGTTCCCGAGAAAGCGCTTTCTGGCCTGACCATGCCAACCAGGGGAGCGTCTGTGCCGCATCGGCAGTGGACCCGCAAGTCCTTTCTCCAGGGAATGGCCGCCGTCGGAGCGGCCCCGTTCCTCCCCGGCCTTCTCCCGGCAAGCGCCCACGCGGCCTCGTCGGGCGGCCCCGACTTCCCGCTGGCGGCGGGCGGCAGGGCGGTCGCCGTCTTCGTGGACGCGGCGGACGACCCCGCCGTCATCCGCGCCACGGGCGACCTCCAGGCGGACGTCGAACGAGTCTCCGGGACCCGCCCCGAACTGCTGCACACGCTCCCCCGGAGCGCGCCGCTGCTCGTCCTGGTGGGCACCCTCGGCGCGAGCCCCGTCATCGACCGCCTCGTCACACAGGGCCGCCTGGACGTCTCCCGGGTGAAGGGCCGCTGGGAGGCGTCCGTGACGCAGGTGATCGACCGCCCGCTCCCCGGTGTCGACCGTGCCCTTGTCATCGCGGGCAGCGACCGGCGCGGCACGGTCTACGGGATCTACGACACCTCGGAACGCATCGGCGTCTCGCCCTGGTACTGGTGGGCCGACGTCCCCGTGGAGCGCCGGGACACCGTAACGGTCCCGGCCGGACCCTTCACGCGCCATGAGCCGTCGGTCCGGTATCGCGGCATCTTCATCAACGACGAGCAGAACCTGACCACTTGGTCGAACCGTACCCAGGAGACCGACAAGAACATCGGCCCCGAGACGTACCAGCGCGTCTTCGAGCTGCTGCTCCGCCTCAAGGCCAACTACCTGTGGCCGGCGATGCATCCGTACTCAGACTTCTTCAACAAGTACCGGGAGAACCCCGAACTCGCCGACCGCTACGGCATCGTCGTCGGCTCCAGTCACCCCGAGGCCCTGCTGCGCAACGGCGTCCACGAGTGGGAGCCGTGGATCGCGGAGCATCCGAACCCCGACGGCAGCGCGCCGGTCTACGACTACACGGTCAACCCCGCTGTCATCTCCGACTACTGGAGAGCCCGGGCGAGACAGAACGCCGCGTACGAGAGCAGCTGGACGCTCGGCATGCGCGGTCTGCACGACACCGCGCTGGAGACGAAGTACGCGACCACGATCCCGGAGAAGGTCGTGGTGATGAACGACATCATCGCCGACCAGCGCCGGATCCTCACCGAAGAGGTCGGTGCCGCGGCCGAGCCGCAGATCTTCATCCCGTACAAGGAGGTCCTGGACCTGTACAACGCGGGCGTCCAGGTCCCCGACGACGTCACGCTCATCTGGCCGGACGACAACCACGGCAACATGCGCCAGCTGCCGAACGTCACGGAACGCGCACGGCCGGGCGGCAACGGGATCTACTACCACCTCTCCTACTGGGGCCGCCCGAAGAGCTATCTCTGGCTGGACACCACCCAGGTGGCCAAGGTCTGGCAGGAGTTGCGTCGGGTGTACGAGCACGGCACCGACCGTATGTGGATCTTCAATGTGGGTGACCTCAAATCGATCGAGACCGGTCTGTCGTTCGCGATGGACATGGCCTGGGACGTGGACCGCTGGGAGGCCGACGAGGTCGAGGGCTTCCTCGCGGAGTGGGCCGGGAAGCAGTTCGGGCGGCGCCACGCCCGTGAGATCGCCGCGATCCGCACGGAGTACTACCGCCTCGCCGGGGAGTTGCGACCAGAGTTCATCGCCGCGGGCCTCGTCTCCGTCGTCCACCACGGCGACGAGGCGGGGCGCCGGATGGCGGCCTACGACCAACTGCTCGCCCGCGTCCGGGCCGTGAGCGCCGAAGTCCCCGAGACCTACCGGGACGCCTTCTACGAGTTGGTCGAATACCCGGTGCACGGCGCCTGCTTGATGAACCTGAAGTACTACTGGGCCGACCGCAACGCACTCGCGGTCCGGCAGGGCCGCGGTATCGGCGCGAACCGCTTCGCGGACCTGGCGCTCGCCGCGCACACGGCGGAGGCCGCGCTCACCAGCCGCTACAACACCGAGGTCGCGGGCGGGAAATGGGACGGGATCGTCAATCCGTACCCGTCCCAGATCCCCAAGGCGCCGGGGCGCCCCGCCGTCACCCGGGTGGCCCGGCAGGAGACCTCCGGGCTCGGGGTGGCGGCCGAGGGGAACGAGACCGGGGCGGCCCGTCCGCTGTCCTTCTCCTCGTACACCCGTGACCGCCGCTTCGTCGATGTCTTCAACACCGGGTTCCTGCCTCTGGACTGGGCGGCCGAGGCCAGTCACCCCTGGGTGGTGCTGAGCACGGCAGGCGGCTCGCTCACCGAGCAGCGGCGGGTGTGGGTGGAGATCGACTGGGAGCGTGCGCCCGAGGGGGCGCAGGAGTCCACGGTCGTCCTCACCGGCGCCGGGCAGCGCTTCGAAGTGCCGCTACGGGTGGTCAACGGTCGCAGAAGGGCTCGTGGATTCGTCGAGGCCCACGGTTATGTGTCGATCGACGCCACGCACGCCGACCAGCGGGTGACACGCGGCGGCTCCCGCTGGCGGACCGTGCGGGGCCTTGGACGTCGTACGGGAGCCGTCGAGGCCGTTCCGTCCACGGCGGCTCCGATCACCGGTGACTTCGCCTCCCGTGCGCCCGAGTTGCGGTACCGGGTGCGCTTCAGCAGCACCGGGACCTTCCCCGTCACCGTCTTCCGGCTGCCCTCGCTGGACGAGCGCGGACAGCGGCGCGTGGCCGTCGGCCTCGACGACCGGCCGGTGACCGTCCTGTCCGGGCAGGCCGTCGCGACCGGTAACCGGGGGGATGCCTGGGCCCGGCAGGTGGAGGACGGCGTCGAGAGGCTGACCGCCACGGTGACGGTCGCCGAGGCGGGCGAGCATGTGCTGAGGATCTTCATGGTCGATCCCGCGATCGCGGTGGACCAGATCGTGATCGACACCGGCGGACTGCCCGCCACCTATCTCGCGCCGCCGGAGAGCTTCCATCCGGTGTTCAACCCCGAGCCCGCCACCGGCCCGGGTCTGGAGGCGCCGGACCAGTAGGTCCGGTTCCCGTGCGGGCCGCCGGTCCCCCGCGCCGGCGGCCCGCACGAAAAAGGAGAGACCCAGGCATCCCCACCCGTGCCTGTTCTCCCCCGCTGCGGCTGCCGGAGCGCCGGTGTGCTGGAGTTGTGTCCGAGAACGTCGATGTTGCTCGGATGAAGTGTGGGTCAGCGAGGTACTACGCCGGTATGGGTACAACTGCGTATGAGCGGGTGCTGTCGGTCGCCGTGGCCGCACTCCACGAACGCGACCCCGAGCAACTGTGGCCCCTGCTGGCGGCCGATCTGCCGGCCCTGTGCGGCGGCGACGCCCTGATCTACAAGCTGGACAACTGGAACGAGAGCGAGGGCACGCTCGGGCTGTCCCCCGGTGTCACCGCGGAGTTCACCGCCCTCGGGGACGAGGACATGGGACTGCTGCGCGCGGGCTACCCCCTCGCCGCGCACTACGCGAGCGGACCGGACCGCGCGCCCGTCACCGCCCGCCGGGTGGCCGGTCGTTCCTGGTCGCAGAGCCGGACCGCGCAACTGCTCGACGACCTCCTGGACGTGGACCACGTGCTGGGGATTCCGCTGCCGCGGTCGACCACCCCGGTCACCGGCTGCATGGTCTACCGCTCCGGCCGGGACTTCACCGACGACGAGCTGCGTCTCGCCGAGCAACTGCAGCCACTGCTGACCGCCGTCGAGCAGCAGCGACAACTCCTGCGGCGGCTCGACACCCCTTCACAGGAGGCGGCCGACGTGGCACTCACGCCCCGGGAGACGACCGTGCTGCTCCTGCTCGGCGACGCCCTGACCGCCCTGTCCATCGGCCGCAGGCTCGGGATATCCGAGCGGACGGTCCACAAGCACATCGCGAACATCTACCGCAAGCTCGGCACGCACGACCGCGTCAGCACAGTGCTGCACGCCCAGCGGCTCGGGCTCGTCCCTACGGCATCGGCGGCCCGCCCTTGAGGCGTTCCAGGTCGGAGGGGCGGACCTGGATGACCACGACGGCGATGAGCGCGGCGAGCACGGTGAAGATCGCGGCCATGACGAAGGCGGCCGAGGCACCCGCCGTGAGGACCTCGTCCGACCAGGGGCTCGGAAGTTCACCGGTGCCCTCGAAGACGCGGCGCTCGGCCGGTGTGGCCTCGGCGAGAAAGCGGGGGATCTGCTTCTCCGCCTCGTTGGTGCTCGCCGTGCCGAACATCGTGACCAGGATGGACAGGCCGAGCGAACCGCCCACCTGCTGAGTCGCGTTGAGGAGCCCGGAGGCCGCGCCGGTCTCCTCGTTGGGCACGTTGGAGAGCGCCATCAGGGTCAGTGACACGAACTCCATGCCCATGCCGAGGCTGAAGACGAGCATCGGTCCGAGGACGCTGCCCGCGTAGGTGGAGTGGACGTCGGTCAGGGTCAGCCAGCCGAGACCGGCCGAGGCCAGGATCGCGCCCAGCACCATGAAGGGCTTGGGCCCGTACGTCGGCAGGAAGCGGGAGGCCAGTCCGGCGCCGATCGCGATGACCGCGCTGACCGGCAGGAACGCGAACCCGGTGGCCAGTGGACTGAAGTCCAGCACGTTCTGTGTGAAGAGCGTCAGGAAGAAGAACATCCCGAAGATCGCGGCGGCGAGGCAGAGCATGATGCCGTAGGTGCCCGCACGGTTGCGGTCGGCGAACATGTGCAGTGGGGTGATCGGCTGCCGGGAACGCTTCTCGATCAGCACGAACACCACGAGGAGGACGACCGCGGCGGCGAACGAGGCCAGCGTGATCCCGTCCCGCCAGCCCTCCTGGGCGGCCCGTATGAACCCGTACACCAGGAGCACCATGCCCGCGGTGGCGGTCAGTGCGCCGGTGATGTCGAAGTTGCCGGGATGGCGCTCGGACTCCCTGATCCAGCGGGGTGTGGCCAGCGCGATGAGCAGTCCGATCGGGACGTTGACGAAGAGCACCCAACGCCAGTTCAGCCACTCGACGAGGACCCCGCCGGCCAGCAGGCCGATCGCGCCGCCGCCCGCCGAGACCGCGGCGAACACGCCGAACGCCCGGTTCCGCTCGGGGCCTTCGCGGAAGGTCGTGCTGATCAGGGCGAGCGCGGTCGGGGAGGCGATGGCGCCGCCGACGCCCTGGAGGGCGCGTGCTGCGAGGAGTTGGCCTTCGTTCTGCGCGAGCCCTCCGAGCAGGGAGGCGAGCACGAACAGCAGTACTCCGAAGATGAACACCCGCCGTCTGCCGAGAATGTCCCCGGCCCGGCCGCCGAGCAGCAGCAGGCCGCCGAAGGTGAGGGTGTACGCGTTGACCACCCAGGCCAGGCTGGTGGTGGAGAAATCCAGGGAGCGCTGGATGTCCGGCAGCGCGATGTTCACGATGGTGATGTCGAGCACCACCATCAGCTGGCAGGACGCGATGACCAGCAGGGCCATGACGTTCCCACCGCCACCGGAGTGCGGTGTGGTGGTCCGTGGTGCAGAACTCGCCTGCGGGTCGGTGCTCATGGTCTCCGTACGACCGTACGCCCGTGCCGTGCGCGTCACCACTTGAGGATGTGGTACCCCCAGGGGTTCAGGGACACGAACAGTCCGGAGTCGGCCAGTTCCTCTCCGTCACGGTCGAACGTCTGCGCCGTCAGCAGGTCGGTCAGACGGTGCTCGCGTCCGCGCAGGTCGTCCCAGGGCAGAGGCAGCCGGGCCTGGGCCGGGCGGTTTGAGTAGTTCACGACGACGAGGTGGCGGGCGTCGGCGTGCGTCCAGGTCCAGGCGAGCAGGTCGCGGTGCGTGTCGTTGTCCGGCCAGCCCGTCGCGGTCACCGGCCGCCAGTCTCCCCGGCGCACCTCGGCGGCTGCGGGAAGGAGACGGCCGTAGAACTCGCGCAGGGGCTCGTCGGTGGGCTCCCGCGGCCCGCGCCTGAGGAACACGGGTGGCCGGACCCGACGGCCCTCGAACTGGCCCTCGTGCCAGAGCGTGGCACCGGGCAGGGTCGCGACGGTCACGGCGGCGGCGCGTTCCCGGTCTCCCGGGATCACCGCGGCAGCCCGTGGCTCGTCGTGGTTCTCCAGGAAGCGGACGAGACCACGCTGGTAGGTGAGGTCGGCGCTCAGGTGGGCGCGGACGGAGCCGGCGTCCTCGTGGAGGAGACGGTCGTAGAGGCGCTTGTCGTAGCAGTGGTCGAAGCCTTGTTGCTGGAGGGAGTGTTCGAGGTCCCAGTAGGCCTCGGCGATGAAGAGGAGGCCGGGGTGGCGGGCCCGGACGCGCGGGATGACGTACGGCCAGAAGTCCTCGGCGGGGGCCGTTCCGGCGCGGTCTCCCCAGGTCTTCCCGAAGATGTCGTTCATCATCAGCATGGCCATGTCGCAGCGCACGCCGTCGGCCTGGTCGCCGATGGACACGAGGGTCTCGACGGTCGCCTCGCGGAGTGCGTCACTGAAGGCGTTCAGCTGGACCACGTCCGGCCAGGGCGGGAAGTAGGGGTCCCGACCGCGGGCGTAGACCTGTCCCCCGGCCTCGATGAAGTCGGCCGGTGCTCGGGTCAGTTCGTCGGCGGTGCCTCGTACGAGACGGTCGGGGTCGGAGGTGAGCCAGGGGTGGTCGGGGGCCACGTGGTTGGGGACGTGGTCGAGGATCAACCGCACTCCCCGTGCGGCCAGTTGGGCGCGGGCGGCGGCCAGCCCTTCCGGTCCGCCGAGGGAGGCGTCGACGACGTAGTTCCGTACGCAGTACGGCGATCCGGCAATGTCGGCCTCGGTGATGTCGGGCAGGGCCTCGCGGAAGGAGGCCATGAGCCCTTCCTCACGCAGGGCGATCTCCAGTCCGGCCGGGCTGCGTTCCCACACGCCCATCAGCCAGACGGTGTCGATGCCGCGCCTCGCGACGGAGTCCCAGACCTCGCCGGGCACGTCACCGAGGGTGACGGGACGGCCGTACCGGCGGCTCAACTCACCGAGCCAGACGAGGGTGTTGATCTCGTGGATCACGGTCATGACAGCGGTTCCTCCCTCTCTCCCGTCGGCCGCAGCGACTCCCGGCCGCCCCGGTGCCAGTCCTCCTCGCTGATCGCGTGGAACAGGGTCGTGGTGGCCGCCACCAGCCCTGTCCAGCCGGTCTGGTGGGAGGCGCCCAGGCCGGCTCCGTTGTCGCCGTGGAAGTACTCGTAGAAGAGGATCAGGTTCTTCCAGTGCGGGTCCTTGGCGAACACGGACTGGCCGCCGTGGACCGGCCGGTGGCCGTCGGTGTCCGGCAGAAAGGTGGCGGTGAGACGCTCGGAGAGCTCGCGGGCGACCTCGTACAGGTTGAGCTGTCGTCCCGAGCCGGTCGGGCACTCGACGGTGAAGTCGGGGCCGTGATAGCCGTGGAGGTTCAGCAGAGCGCGGATCAGCAGGATGTTCATCGGGAACCACACCGGGCCACGCCAGTTCGAGTTCCCGCCGAACATGCCGGAGTCGGACTCGGCGGGCAGATAGCCGACGCCGTAGGTCTGGCCGTGCACATCGAAGGTGTACGGGTGTTTCGCGTGGTGCCTCGACAGGGACCGGATGCCGTGCGGGCCGAGGAACTCGTCCTCGTCGAGCATGCGGGCCAGGACGCGGCGCAGCCGTTCCTCGCCGAACAGCGCGAAGAGATACCGGCCGTCGGAGTTCGGGTCCGCGCCCGCGTGCTGCGAGACGAAGGCCTCCACGGCCGGGTGCCGTCGGATGAAGTCCCTTGCTCCTTCGACCAGTTCGGGGAAGGCGCGGTCCGCACGGCCGCCGACGATGCTCGTCGCCGCAAGCGGTATCAAGCCGACCAGGGACCTCACCTTCAACCGGGTCGCGGTGCCGTCGGGCAGGCGGAGGACGTCGTAGAAGAAGCCGTCCTCCTCGTCCCAGAGGCTGGCGTTGTCCTTGCCGATGCGGTTCATGGCGACGGCGATCCAGGCGAAGTGCTCGAAGAGCATCTGGGCCTGTTCGACGTAGACCGGGTTGTCGACGGCGAGTTCGATGGCGATGTCGAGAAGGTTCTGGCAGTAGAGGGCCATCCACGCGGTGCCGTCGGCCTGGTCGAGCTGACCGCCGGTGGGCAGGGGCGCGCTGCGGTCGAAGACGCCGATGTTGTCGAGGCCGAGGAAACCGCCCTGGAAGACGTTGTTGCCGTCGGCGTCCTTGCGGTTGAGCCACCAGGTGAAGTTCTTCATCAGCTTCTGGAAGGCGTTCTCCAGGAAGGCCCGGTCACCGTGGCCGGTGCGGTGCTTCTCCAGTTCGTACACGAAGAGGACCGCCCAGGCGTGCACGGGCGGGTTGACGTCGCCGAAGTTCCATTCGTACGCGGGGATCTGGCCGTTGGGGTGCAGGTACAGGCGGTGCAGCAGCAGGTCGAGTTGGGATTTGGCGAAGCCGACGTCGACCATGGCCAGGGGGAGGGTGTGGAAGGCGAGGTCCCAAGCGGCGAACCAGGGGTACTCCCAGGTGTCCGGCATCGACATGATCTCGTCGTTGACCATGTGGTACCAGGCGCTGTTGCGGATACGGGGGTCGGCGGAGAGCGGGTCGACACCGTGTTCGGCGAGCCAGCGCTCGACGTCGAGGTAGTAGTACTGCTTGCTCCAGAGCATTCCGGCGAGGGCCTGGCGGACGAGACGTCGCTCTTCCTCTTCTATGGCGGGCGGGGTGATGGCCGCGTAGAAGGTGTCGGCCTCGGTGCGGCGGATGCTGAATACCTCATCGAACTCGCCCCAGGGATCGCCGAGTTCACTGTCCGTCAGGCGAAGCCGGATCCGGGCGCTCTCTCCGGCGGGGATTGTCAGCACGTGGTGGAGAGCAGCCTTGGTGCCGGTGTGAGCTGGGTTGACGGCCTCCGTCGAGCCCTGGACGACGTACCGGTCGATGCCGTCCTTCACATACGGCGTGCTGTTCGAACTGCCGAAGATGCGCTCGTTGTTGGTCTCGTTGTCGGTGAACAGCGCCATGCCCTGGTGGTACAGCCAACGAGCGCCGAGTTCCTCGTGGTCGGCACGCACAGCCCCCTCCGTCGCATGCAGCGCGGGGACCGTCGTGCCGCCCGCCCACGACCAGGTGTGCCGGAACCACAGGGTCGGCAGGAGGTGCAGTACGGCCTCGTCGGGGCCCCGGTTGTGCGCGGTGATCTCGATGAGGAGGTCTTCCGGGCCGGCCTTGGCGTACTCGACGAACACGTCGAAGTAGCGGTCCTCATCGAAGATCCCGGTGTCGAGTAGCTCGTACTCGAAGTCCTCGCGGCCACGGGCCCGGTTGGTGTCGACGAGGTCGCCGTAGGGGAACTCGCCCTGCGGGTACTTGTACAGGTACTTCATGTACGAGTGGGTGGGCGTGTTGTCGAGGTGGAACCAGTACTCCTTGACGTCCTCGCCGTGGTTGCCCTCGGCGTTGGTCAGGCCGAACATCCGCTCCTTGAGGATGGGGTCGCGGCCGTTCCACAGGGCGAGCGCGAAACACAGCCGCTGTTTGTCGTCACTGACGCCGGCGATGCCGTCCTCGCCCCAGCGGTAGGCGCGGGAGCGTGCCTGGTCGTGGGTGAAGTACGACCAGGCGTCGCCGTTCTCGCTGTAGTCCTCCCGGACGGTGCCCCACTGACGTTCGCTCAGGTACGGGCCCCAGCGTCGCCAGGGCACCGTACCCGCGTCGGCCTCCGCCAGCCGTTGTCGTTCGGCGTCCGGTGTGCTGCTGTCGGTTGTCATCGCCCGTCCTCCTCGCCGCCCTGGACCTGCGTCCAGACTTGGCCCGCGAGGACCGGTCCGCAATGGTGATGAGCTATATGGAAGCGGGCATCACCATTCCGGGTCAGGCTCAGCCGATCTCGACCAGCAGGTCGCCGCCTTCCACCTGCTGGATCTTGTTGATGGCGAGTCGGGAGACCCGGCCGGCCTTCGCGGCGGTGATCGAGGCCTCCATCTTCATGGCCTCGATGGTGGCCACGGTCGCCCCGGCGTCGACCTCGTCACCCTCGCTGACCGCTAGGGTGACCACGCCTGCGAACGGCGCGGCGACATGGCCGGGGTTGGAGCGGTCGGCCTTCTCGGTGGTCGGGATGTCCGAGGAGACGGCGGCATCGCGGATCTGGATGGGCCGCAGCTGGCCGTTGAGCGTGGACATCACCGTGCGCATGCCCCGCTCGTCGGCCTCGCCGATCGCCTCAAGCGCGATGAGGAGACGGACACCGGGCTCCAGGTCGACGGCGTACTCCTTCCCCGGACGAAGGCCGTAGAAGAAGTCCTTGCTGTCCAGGAGGCTGGTGTCGCCGTAGGACTGGCGGTGGGTCTCGTACTCGCGGGTCGGGGCAGGGAAGAGGAGCCGGTTGAGGGTCGAGCGGCGGTCCTTCTCCAGGCCTGTGCGGTCCTCGGCATTCAGTTCCTGGACGGGCTTGGCGTCGGCGCGGCCCCGCAGTGCCTTGGTGCGGAAGGGCTCTGGCCAGCCGCCGGGCGGGGTGCCGAGCTCGCCGCGCAGGAAGCCGATCACCGAGTCGGGGATGTCGAAGCGGTCCGGGGTCTCCTCGAACTCCTTCGGCATGACACCGGCGCCGACGAGGTGCAGGGCGAGGTCACCGACGACCTTGGAGGACGGGGTGACCTTGACCAGGTGGCCGAGGATCCGGTCGGCCGCCGCGTACATCGCCTCGATGTCCTCGAAGCGGTCGCCGAGGCCGAGAGCGACGGCCTGGGTGCGCAGGTTGGAGAGCTGGCCGCCGGGGATCTCGTGGTCGTAGACACGCCCGGTCGGGGAGGCGAGGCCCGCCTCGAAGGGTGCGTAGACGCGTCGGACACTCTCCCAGTACGGCTCCAGGTCGCCGACGGCCCGCAGGTCGAGGCCGGTGGGCCGGTCGGAGTGGTCGGTCGCGGCGACGATCGCCGAGAGGGAGGGCTGCGAGGTCGTACCGGCCATGGAGGCGACGGCCCCGTCCACGGCGTCCGCACCGGCCTGGATCGCGGCCAGGTACGTGGCGAGCTGGCCGCCCCCGGTGTCGTGGGTGTGGATGTGCACCGGCAGGTCGAACTCACGGCGCAGGGCCGACACCAGCTTCGCGGCGGCGGGTGCGCGCAGCAGGCCCGCCATGTCCTTGACGGCCAGGACGTGGGCGCCCGCGTCCACAATCTGCTCGGCGAGGCGCAGGTAGTAGTCGAGGGTGTAGAGGCGCTCGTTCGGGTCGGAGAGGTCCGAGGTGTAGCAGAGGGCCACCTCGGCGATCGAGGTGCCGGTGGCGCGTACGGCGTCGATGGCGGGGCGCATCTGGCTGACGTCGTTGAGGGCGTCGAAGATGCGGAAGATGTCGATGCCGGTTTCGGCGGCCTCCTGTACGAAGGCGTCGGTCACCTCGGTCGGGTACGGGGTGTAGCCGACGGTGTTACGGCCGCGCAGCAGCATCTGGAGGCAGATGTTGGGGACGGCCTCGCGCAGGGCTGCAAGACGCTCCCAGGGGTCCTCCGCCAGGAAGCGCAGGGCGACGTCGTAGGTGGCACCGCCCCAGCACTCCAGGGAGAGCAGCTCGGGGAGGGTGCGGGCGACGGCCGGGGCGACGGCGAGCATGTCCTTCGTGCGGACCCGGGTGGCCAGCAGCGACTGGTGGGCGTCGCGGAAGGTGGTGTCGGTGACGCCGATGGTCGGGGACTCGCGCAGCCAGCGGGCGAAGCCCTCGGGGCCGAGCTCGGTGAGCTTCTGCTTGGAGCCCGCGGGCGGCGCTCCCGCCGTGTCCACGCGCGGCAGCTTGGTGACCGGGTCGATCAGCTCGGGCCGCTCGCCGTGCGGCTTGTTCACCGTCACGTCGGCCAGGTAGGTCAGCAGCTTGGTGCCGCGGTCGGCCGAGTGGCGGGCGGTGAGCAGGTGCGGGCGCTGCTCGATGAACGACGTGGTGACGTTGCCCGCCTGGAAGTCCGGGTCGTCGAGGACGGCCTGGAGGAACGGGATGTTGGTGGCCACACCCCGGATGCGGAACTCGGCGACCGCACGGCGGGCCCGGTTGACCGCGGTGGTGAAGTCCCGGCCCCGGCAGCTGAGCTTGACCAGCATCGAGTCGAAGTGGGCGCTGATCTCCGTACCGGCGTGGGTGGTGCCGCCGTCGAGGCGGATGCCGGAGCCGCCGGGCGAGCGGTAGGCGCTGATGCGGCCGGTGTCGGGGCGGAAGCCGTTGGCGGGGTCCTCGGTGGTGATACGGCACTGGAGGGCGGCGCCGTGCAGCTGCACCCTCTCCTGGGAGAGGCCCAGGTCAGCGAGGGTGGCGCCGGCGGCGATGCGCAGCTGGGCCTGGACGAGGTCGACGTCGGTGACCTCCTCGGTGACCGTGTGCTCGACCTGGATGCGCGGGTTCATCTCGATGAAGACGTGGTTGCCCTCGCGGTCGAGGAGGAACTCCACGGTGCCCGCGTTGCGGTAGCCGATCTCGCGGGCGAAGCGGACGGCGTCGGCGCAGATCCTGTCCCGCAGGTCGGGGTCGAGGTTGGGTGCGGGGGCGAGCTCGATGACCTTCTGGTGGCGGCGCTGCACCGAGCAGTCGCGCTCGTAGAGGTGGATGACGTTGCCGTGTCCGTCGGCGAGGATCTGCACCTCGATGTGGCGGGGCTCGACGACGGCCTTCTCCAGGAAGACGGTCGAGTCGCCGAAGGCGGAGGCGGCCTCGCGCGCGGCCGCCTCGATGGACTCGCGCAGCTGCGCGGGGTCCTCGACGCGGCGCATACCGCGCCCGCCGCCGCCCGCGACGGCCTTGACGAAGATGGGGAAGCCGATGTCTTCGGCGGCCCTGACCAGCTCGTCCACGTCGGTGGTGGGGGCCGAGGAGCCGAGCACCGGTACGCCGGCGGCACGGGCGGCGGCCACCGCGCGGGCCTTGTTGCCGGTCAGTTCGAGGATGTCCGCGCTCGGGCCGACGAAGGTGATGCCCGCTTCCTCGCAGGCCCGGGCCAGCTCGGGGTTCTCGGAGAGAAAGCCGTAGCCGGGGTAGACGGCGTCGGCACCGGCCTGGCGGGCGGCGCGGATGATCTCGTCGACGGAGAGATAGGCACGCACGGGATGGCCCGGTTCGCCGATCTCGTAGGCCTCGTCGGCTTTGAGTCGGTGCAGTGAGTTGCGGTCCTCGTGCGGGAAGACGGCGACCGTCCTCGCGCCCACCTCGTATGCTGCGCGGAATGCGCGGATCGCGATCTCACCACGGTTGGCGACCAGTACCTTGCGGAGCATTCCCGTTCCTTTCCACCTGCCGGTGACGCCCCCCATGGTCGCGGCAAAGACTGCCGCTGACCATGAGAGTCAGGTCACGTGTCGCGGCCGGTTCGCGAGGGTCTGCGCGGGTATGGGAGACTACCCCGTCCCGCGGTCATTTGAGCGTCTCGGTGAAGGGGGTGACCGGGCGCTCCTGGGGTTCCCCGTCGACGGTGATGTCGACGGCCTCGTTGTAGAAGGCGAGCAGCCCCTTGACCGCCCCGACGGCGGGGAGCGGGTCCGGGTAGCTCCAGACGAGGTTCGGGTGGTCGCCCGTCGACCAGTACTCGGCGGTGCCCTTGTAGGGGCAGCCGGTGTGGTGGTCGGTGGCTTCGAGGAGGTCGAGGCGGATGTCCTCGCGGGGGATGTAGTACCGCGTGGGCAGGCTCGTCTCGAAGAGCAGGACGGGTCGGCGGGTGTCGGCGACGAGCGTCCCGTCGATCTCGACCTGGACATGACGGCTGCTGGGCATGGCGTCGACGCGTTTGTGCGGGTCACGGGGGTGGATGAAGATCTCTTCCGCCTCCTCGTACCAGTGATCGAGGCCGGTCCCCCAGCGCCGGAACCAGGCGAACGCGATGTGGTCGGCCAGGTCGGCGGACGGGAAGGTCCAGGCGGCGTTCTCGACGAGTTCGCCGTTCACTTCGAGGTCGTAGAAGATCTGCGATCCGGTGTGGCTGCCGGTCGCCGGGTTCTTGGCGGGCCGGAGCAGGTCCTCGCGGACGTCGGCGCGCGGGAAGACGTACAGCGGGACGGGCACGCCCGGCTCCCAGACCAGGACGGGGTGCCGGCTGTCGACGACGGTGACGTCTGCCTTGCGGCCGCGCACCCAGCGCTCGCTGGGCTCCCACAGCAGGCCTTCCGGGGTGGTCCGTACGTTCGGTGCGGTGGGGAACGTGGCCATGGTGGTTCTCCCTTCACCTCTTCAGGAAGTCTGTCAGTCCTGTAAGGAGCCGGTCCACGTCCTCCGCGTCGTTGTAGGGGGCGAGGCCCACCCGCAGGCCGCCGGTGTCGCCGAGGCCGAGGTGACGGGAGGCCTCGATGGCGTAGAAGGAGCCCGACGGAGCCTGGACACCGCGCTCCGCGAGGAAGGCGTAGGCGTCGACCGTGCTGTGGTTCTCGAAGGTGAGCAGCACGGTCGGAGTGCGGTCGGCGGCCCTGGAATGGACGGTGACGCCGTCGAGGGCGGCGAGACCCTTGTCGATCCGGGTGCGCAGGACGTGTTCGTGCGCTTCGAGCGCGGCGAACCCGGCGGTCAGGCGCTCGCGTCGGGTGCCGGTGGCCTCGGAGTCCAGGTGTTCCGCGAGGAAGTCGACCGCCGCTGTCGTGCCGGCGAGGAACTCGTAAGGCAGCGTGCCCAGTTCGAAGCGCTCCGGGACCGCGTCGGTGGAGGGCAGGAGCTTGTCGGGCCGCAGGGTCTCCAGCAACTCCGGGCGGGCGGCGAGGACTCCGTGGTGCGGGCCGAGGAACTTGTACGGGGAGCAGGCGTAGAAGTCCGCGCCGAGCCGGTCCAGTTCGACGAGGGTGTGGGCGGCGTGATGGACGCCGTCCACGTAGACGAGCGCACCGGATTCGTGCGCCGCGCGGGCGATCGCGGGGATGTCGGGGCGGGTGCCGATCAGGTTGGAGGCGGCGGTGACGGCGACGAGCCGGGTGCGCCGGGACAGTACGGCCCGGATGGCGTCGACCGTCAACTCCCCTGTCTCCGGGTCGAATTCGGCCCAGCGGACGGTGGCCCCGGCCTGTTCGGCGGCCTGTACCCAGGGCCGGATGTTGGCGTCGTGGTCGAGGCGGGTGACGACCACCTCGTCGCCGGGCGACCAGCCCTTGGCGAGGGTGCGCGAGAACTCGTAGGCGAGCTGGGTGGCGCTGCGGCCGAAGACGATCCCCGACGGGCTCGCCGCGAGAAGGTCGGCCATGGCCCGGCGGGCCCCGGTGACGAGGGCCTCGGCGTTGCGCTCCCCCAGGGTCACCTGCCCCCGGTTCGACAGGGGCCGTGAGAGGGCGTCGGCGATGGCCCGGACGACGGGCTCGGGGGTCTGGGTGCCGCCGGGGCCGTCGAAGTGGGCGATGCCGGCGGACAGGGCCGGGAAGTGGGAGCGGATGGCGGCGATGTCGTACGTCACGTGGGCTCCTCGGTCCTACCGGTTCGGGGATCTCAGCCTGTCACGGCGTCCGCGGGCTCTCACGGTGGGCCCGGTCGGCGGCCATCGGCACGTCGAGGCCCCGGCCGGCCCCCATATCCCGCATACCGGTACACGGCATGACGTCGAGGTGGCGGGGACACCACGAATGGGTAACGAGCGTCAACCGAAGGCAATGTCCCGTGGTCTAGCCCGTCATGAAGATCTCTTTCCTGCTGCACAACGCCTACGGGATCGGAGGCACCATCACCACCACGTTCAATCTGGCCCAGGCCCTGGCCGAACGGCACGAGGTGGAGATCATCTCCGTGCTGCGGCACCGTGAGCTCCCCAACTTCGTCCTGGATCCCCGGGTTTCACTGCGCCCGCTGGTCGATCTCAGAGAGGAGAAGGAGCACCCCTTACATCTGAGACCGGCGCGGGTGTTCCCGCGCTCCGAATACCGGTACGGCCAGTACAGCGAGTTGACCGACCAACGCATATCCGAGGCCCTCGCCACGACCGACGCGGACGCGGTGATCGGCACCCGGCCCGGGCTCAACGTGCATCTCGCCGGCCAGGCACCACCCCATGTGGCCCGGGTCGGGCAGGAGCACCTCACCCTGGACAACCATTCGCCCCGGCTGCGCACCGCGCTGCGCCGGGCCTACCGAAGGCTCGACGTGCTCACCACGGTCACCGAGGCGGATGCGGCCTCCTACCGGCGCCGGATGCGGCTGCCCGGTGTCCGCGTGGAGGCCCTGCCGAACAGCGTGCCGGATCCCGTGCTGCCGGCCGCGGACGGTACCGCCAAGGTGATCGTCGCGGCCGGACGTCTGGTGCCGGTGAAGCGGTACGACCTTCTCGTCGAGGCCTTCGCCGCGGTCGCCGCCGAGCACCGGGACTGGCAGCTGCGCATCTACGGCAAGGGGGAGGAACACGACAGGCTGCGGCAGCTCATAGCCGACCTCGGGCTGTGGAACAACGTCTTCCTGATGGGCGCCGCGGCCCCCATGGAAGCGGAGTGGGTCAAGGGCTCCATCGGGGCGGCCGCCGCCAACTTCGAACCGTTCGGCATGACCATCGTCGAGGCGATGCGCTGCGGGCTGCCCGTGGTGAGCACCGACTGCCCCCACGGCCCTGCCGAGATCATCGCGGACGGCGTCGACGGCCGACTGGTGCCGGTCGGGGACCGGGACGCGCTGGCCGCCGCCCTGCTGGAGCTGGTACGGGACGACGAGCTGCGCCGCCGTATGAGCCGGGCGGCGCTGGAGAACGCGCGGCGGTTCGCTCCCGGTCCCGTCGTCGAACAGGCCGAGCGGCTCCTCGCGGAGGCCGTTGCGGCGAGGAGGGCGGGGCGGCCCGTCGTACGGGAACGCCCGCGCGGGACGCTGACCGCCCGGGGCTTCGCCGCCCGCGACTCCGCCCTGACCGCGGCGAGCGGTGCGCTGCGCATCGTACGGAAGGGGCGGTCGTGACCACACCACGCGCGGGATGCGCGGTCGACGCCGAGGGCCGGATCACCTTCGAGGTGCCGGAGGACCACGGCCGCCGGTTGCTGCTGCGGCTCCGCCCGAAGAAGGGGCAGTCCGAGGAGACCTTGCACGTCCTCGACCTCAACGCCGCCGACCAGGGGCGCGCGCGTGCCGTACTGGGGGCGGAACCCGAGCTCGCGGAGGGCCGGTGGGACGTGTACCTGCTCCAGGGGGCCGAGCGCACTCGCCTGCGTCCCGGTCCGCGCGACCTGCGGGCCCTGGTCGGCGGGCATCTGCGGGAGCGGTCGGCGCCGCTGGCCGTGCGGGTTCCGTATGTCACCAAGGACGGCTACCTCGCGGTGCGGACCTGGCTGCGGTCCGCGCACGCGGAGGTCGACCGCGTCGACGTCATGGACCGGGCACTGACGGTCACGGCCCGGCTGCACGGCACCTCGCTGCTGGACGGGGCCTGTGTGGAGCTGCGTCCGCGCAAGGGCGGCGGCATCACACGCACGCTGATGCCGCTCGCCGGTGAGGACGGCCGCGGCTTCTCCTTCACGGTCGACGACGAGACCCTGGACATCGGCATCTGGGACATGTTCATACGGCCCGCCGCCGGGTCCCCGACGATCCGGCTCGCCCGTCTCCTGGACGACGTGGCGGACCGCAAGCACGTCTTCGTGTACCCGGGCGCCGCGCTCGGGGGTGTCGTCGTGCGGCCGTACTACACCGTCGACAACGACCTGTCCCTGGAGGTGACACGGGCCGGCTGAGGCGCGGTCACGGCTTGCGGCCCAGCACCGTCGAGGCGTCCGCGGCGCCCGGTCCGGTCCCGCACCTGCTCGGGCATCCGGTCGCCGCGGCCGCGGTGCGGGCCTGGACGACATGGCCGTCATGCCACCGCGCGCGGAGACCGCACGGAGACCGACCGCTGTCTCGCGCTCGCCGAGGACGGGTGGGCCGCGATGGCACCGCGGTGGCTCAGCCCCAGAGCACGTGCAGGGTGGGCGGCTTGCGGAAGACCAGGCCGTGCGGGGCGGCGGGGTGCTCCGGGTCGAGGCGGAGGGCAGGGAGACGGGCGAGGAGGTGCCGTAGGGCGATGCGGGTCTCCAGGCGGGCCAGGTGGGCGGCCAGGCAGTGGTGCGGGCCGTGGGCGAAGGCCAGTTGGAGGCGGGTGTTGGCGCGGCGGACGTCGAAGCGGTCGGGGTCGGGGAAGACCGCCGGGTCACGGTTGGCGCCCGCCAGGGAGACGCTGACGAGGTCGCCCTTGCGGATCGTGGCCGGGCCGAGGGTGATGTCGCGAGTGGCGTAGCGGTCCACGACGGCCGCGCCGGGTTCCAGGCGCAGGGACTCCTCGATCGCGCCGTCCAGGAGGGCGAGGTCTGCCCGGACGGCGGCGAGTTGAGCGGGGTGACGGAGGAGATGCAGCAGTGCGTTGGTGATCATCGCCTCGGTGGTCTCTATGCCGCCGAACATCAACACCGCCGCGTTGGAGGCGACTTCCGGCAGCGTCAGGCGGTCTGCCGCGGAGACGAGGAGCGAGGAGCCGGAACCGGCGGTGACGGTGGTCTCCACCGCGGTCCGCAGCTGTGCGTACGCCGCCTCGCCCGCCTCGCCCGCCATGTGGCCCGCCATGTGGCCCGCCGTGATGTCGGAAACCGTCCGCACGATGGCCTCGTACCAGGAGAGCACCGTGTCCGTGCCGGCGCCCACAAGTCCGAGTGCCTTGGTCACGACCGCCACGGCGAGCGGACCGGCGAAGGCGCGGCGCAGTTCGGCTGTGCCCGCGGGTTCGATGCGCGTGACGAGGCGGTCGGTCTCCCCCTCGATGAACTCGGCGAAGCCCTCCCGTACTTCACGCGGGCGGAACGGCGCGGCGAACGGCTCGCGGTGGCGGGTGTGTTCGTCGCCGTCCAGGGAGAGCATGCTCGGGCCGACGACCTGGGCGGTCGAGAAACGGGGGTCGTCGACGGTGAAGGTGTCGGCGTCCCGCATCACGTCGAGCGCGAGATCGCGACGGGTCACCAGCCAGCCGTTCAGTTCGGGCAGCCAGGACACCGGCTCGTGCGCGCGGAGTTCGGCCAGCCGCGGGTGCGGGTCAAGGGCGAGTTGGGCCAGGGTGGTGGCGGCGCCGAGCGGGAATCCGATCACGACCCAGGCTAACCCGGGGGGAAAACACGTGGCGGATGAGCGCGGGGAGGCCTTACGCTCCCCCACGATGACGACTCACACTCCTGAACGATTGGGGGTCCCGTCCGCGCAAGGTGAGTGCTGATGCTCACTTCGACCGCGCACGAGGACATCCGTACCTCCTTCTGGCCGCGCGTGCGCGAGTTCGCCGTGCCGGCCACCATGATCGAGACCACGACCGCCCGTCGCCTCGCCGGGGACTGGGCGGGGGCGTGCGCCGCCGCGGGTTTCGACGTCGATCTCAACCTCCGTGCCGTCGCGGGCGCTCACGGCCGGGAGCTCGCGTCCCGGGTCCGGGCCGATCTCCGCGCGCTCGCCCCCGACCTGCTGCGCTGGCACATGCCGAGGATCGCTCCGGACGGACTGCTGCGGCCGGGACTGACCCTGACACTGGCCCGCTACGAGGCCGAGGGCAGCGCTGTGCACCTCGTGGCCCGGACCGCGCCCGCCTGGGCGGACTCCGGGCAGCGGATCAGCCTCGCCCTGTGGTCCCGCTCGTCGGACGCCGTACGCCATCCGCATCCACGCCCCAACCGGCGGTTCCGGCTGGATCTGCACCGACATCTGTGGGACGCGGGCCGGGTCGGCGAGCTGCGGGAGCGGGCGGGGGCTTGTGACGCGGGGGGCCTGCCGGGACCGGCCGGTGCAGGGGACACGGCGGGGCCGGCATGCGCGGGGAACCTGCCGGGACCGGCCGGTGCAGGGGACACGGCGGGGCCGGCATGCGCGGGGAACCTGCCGGGACCGGCCGGTGCAGGGGACACGGCGGGGCCGG
>NZ_JBJDQL010000039.1:0-94276 GCF_044903305.1 Streptomyces sp. NPDC019531
GACCGCGTTCCGGCGTCCGCCGTCGTGTCCGGAGCGGACCGCGTTCCGGCGTCCGTCGTCGTGTCCGGAGCGGACCGCGTTCCCGCGTCCGCCGTCGCGCGGTACCGCTCCGCCTCGCGCGCCGCCAGCTTGGCGATGTCCGACTCGGTCAGCTCGCCGACCCGGTGGATCTCGCCGGCCGGCACCCAGACGGTGACCGCCTCGGACACCTGTACCCAGGACGACCGTTCCTGGGCCGGGTCCCGGTGGAGGCGCTTCGCGAGGTCCTGCCAGGCCTGGTCCTTGGTGGTGCGCGCCTGGTAGGTCGCGTCGAAGCTCACCAGGTAGCCGCGCTCGACCCACTCGTCGGCGGACACGTCCTTCGCCGTACGCCCGGCGGACGTGCCCTGCGTCTCGGCATAGCTCAGTGAGCCGCCGACATCGCCGCCGACGCTGGTGTGCGCCTCGGGGATCGACGTCAGGGCGCCGCCGCCGAGCTTGCCCCTGACGGCCCACCCCTGCTGGACGTCCGTATCCCGTTCGACCTGCCCGTGTCGCGTGCCGCCGAAGCGGTGCTCCTCGTCGACCGCCACGATCCGCGGGTCACCCAGCCGGGCCGACAGGCCCACGCGTGCGAACAGTTCACGGTTGCCCGCGAGTCCCGCCCGGTTGTGGCTCTGCAGGGGGACGGTGTCCGCGAGTCCCACCACCCGCTCGAGACCGGCCATCCGGGCCGTCGGACCGGTGAAGCTCTCCAGGGCGTCCAGCGCGGCGTTGCGCTCGTTGATCTCGTCCGGCTTCCGCTCCAGCCAGTTCTTGCCCTGGTGCTGGTCGAACCCGGCCGGGGCACTGCCCGTGAGGGGCCGGCGGTAGAACTCCCGCCAGCTCGTCCCGGAAGGTGCGGCCAGCATCCCGGCCAGCGTGCTCTGCAGCCCCGGCACCGGCTTCAGCGAGTCCAGCCGGTAATCGGCCGGCAGGCGTCCCGCGCGCTGGTCGGACTCCGGCGCGATCCCCTCCTGCCACACCGGGGCGGGCGTGTGCTGCGACGGCTCCGCCAGCGGCACCGCGGCACGCTCGGGCACCGCCACCTCGACCCGGCCCTGAATCCTCGGGGACCCGTCGCCCGCGGTGTCCCGCCACCGTTCGACTTCGCCCGGCGCCGACCAGCGGCCACCCACCCGGACCTCGAAGTCGACCGGGAAGTCGAAGCGGTGGACGCCCGTACCGCCGCCCAGCGAACGCTCGGACCCCACCCGCTGCGTCACCTTGTGGGTGTCCACCTGGTTGGCCTTGTACGCGAGCCCGGTGCCCGCGTACTCGACCTCGTCGCCGTCGACGATGTACCCGGACGCCGCCACGCCGACGGAGCTGTCCCGGCGCCTGGTGAGCGAGGTGCTCTGGGCGTGGCTCGCGGAGGTGGAACCGGTCAGCGTCACGTCCGCCGTGCCGCCGGGCACATACCGGCCGTCCGCGGGGCGCAGCACACCGCGGACGAACACGTCCGGGGCACCGCTGGACCACGCGCTCAACGGGAACCGCACGCCGTCCCCGCCGTTCGCCAGCTCCCGCGCGTGCTCCCGCAGGAAGGCGCGCAGCCTCGTCGCTGTGTCGGACAGCTTGGCGGCCTTCAGCAGACCCTCCGCGTCGAGGCGGTGCAGCACCCGGCCGGCGATGTCCTCCACCGTCTGGTCCGCGAGCCGGTACACGGAGTCCAGCCGGTCCGCCACGGTGAACCGGCTCACGCCCGCCGGCTCCTCGACGGCAGCCCGCGGGGCGGCGGACTCCTCCGTCCCGGCGGTGACATCGGTGGACACCGCGTCCTGGGCGTCGTCCGCCGGGGCCGCCGCGTCGTGCTCCCGCGTCCACAGCGTCGCCACACCGCCGTCGACCCGCTCCGCCCGGCCGTCCGGGCCGCCCACACGGACGACGAGGGTGAACTCCGCGCGGCGCTTGCGGACCGGCCCGCTGTACTTCTCCGCCTCGGTGCGCTCGCGCTTGTCGGTGACATCGGTGGTGTTCTTGGTCAGTCCGTAGCGCAGGACGACCGGGCCGACCGTGCCGGTCGCGTGGGTCGTGTTGCCCACGCCCACCGTGACGCCGGCACCCCAGCGCTGGGTGACACCCTGCCCCGAGGTGTTCTCCTCGCTGATCTCGTGGGTGCGGGTGACGCTGCCCTGCGGGTCCGGGACATCCCGTACGACGACATCGTCGGCGATGGCCACCATGACCTGGGTGCGGCCCCAACGGCCCTTGAACGGGAAGGACTTGCGGACCGGCTGCCCGCCGAACAGTTCCGTCGCGTGCTCGGGCAGCCGGTCCAGCCAGGTGTGCAGGTCCCGCGCCACGGGGTCGTTCGCGCGGAACGAGCCGCCCAGCGCGTCCTCCACGGCCTGGAAGACGCCGGGTCCGACGCCGGTGAACTCGGCGTGCAGCACCTCCTCGGTGCGCAGCGGCTCGGTGCCCTCGCTCCGGGTGGCGGTGTTCTCGGCCGGCCTGGGCCAGGCGAGCTGCACCGGTACATGGACGACGTCCTCCTGGACCCGGGCCTTGCTCCACGGCCAGCGGCCGGGTTTGCGCACCGAGACGCGGTACGTCACGTCGTGCCCGGCCTTCGTGACCGGCACCCCGGTCTCGACGACCTTCGTCTTCCTACTGCGCTTGGTCTTCGCGGACAGCTTCGTGTCCCGTACGTTGATCAACCCCGCGATCTTCGCGGAGATCTGCACCCACGGCATGGGGACGCGGGCCGCCGCCGGTTCGAGGGACGGCGGCTGGCGCGTGGCCGACGAACTGCGGTCCTCCACCGCCAGGGTCCGGGCGAAGGTGAAGTCGTCGGTGCCGTACGTCACGCCGTGCGGTGTGCCGAGGCCCACGGCCTCCACGACCACCTGTGGCCCGTGGTTCGCCCGGCCACTGAAGTCGACGATGTGACCGCCGTCCAGGGCGCGGTGGAAGTTCGCCTTGAGCTGCTCGTCCGAGAAGGCGTTGTCGATCAGGGCGTACGTACCGTGCTCGGCGGCGGCGAGCCCGACCATGCGGACGACGGCGGTGCGCACGGCGGAGCCGTCGATGTCGCCGGTCACCTTCGGCTGCTCCGCCCGCGCCCGGTCTCTCAGCTCGGCGGGGCCAAGCGGGTGGTCGCTCCGGCCGAGCACGTCCTCCAGGTCGTCCTCGGCAAACAGGTCGGTCAGCTTCTTGCCACCCGGAGTCGGCTGCGGCAGTCCGGCACCGTCGGTCTCCGGCTCGGTGGGGCCGTCCGGCAGCGTGTCCCACAGGCCGTCATCCCCTCCCTGTCCGGAGCGCGACCGTGTGTCGTCCGTGGCCGACCACATGTCGTCGTCGGCCGACGAGGTGTCGGTCGGCGAGGCTTCGTCTCCGAGTGACGCGTCGAGGGCGGTCAGCCAGGATTCGGACCCGCTCACCTCCGCTTCGGAGCCGTTCTGCCAGGTCAGGGAGCCGATGCTGGAGAGGGAACTGACGGAGGCGGCCGATCTGCCCGGCTCCTGTTCCACCTGGTCCTGCGCGGCGGGGTCCAAGTCCTGCTCATGCGGCGCCTGTGAGGGCCCTTGCGGCGACGAGTCGTCGACCGAGGCCGGCGGGTCCGACACCTCGCCCGCACCACGCGAGGGCTCCACATCGCGCGGCGTCCGCCACGCCTCCGCGAGCTGCGTGTACGTCACCGGTCGGCCCGGTGTCTTGAGCGCGGCGACCAGGTCCATCAGCCGCAGCCGCGCGGCCGGGTCGACCACGTCGTACGGCGCCACGCGGTCCAGGCGACGCACCAGGGCGTTGAGATCGCCGACGGAGACCGGCCGGTCGGAACCGTGCTTCATGACCCGGCGTGCCAGGTCCACGGTGCGGCGCACGGTCGCGAGCCGCTCGACGGTCAGGTGCTCGGGGCCGCCGTACACGTCGCTCGCCACATCGGCCAACCGCCAGAGGTTGAGCCCGCCGTTCACGCCCACCCGCCTGGCGAGCGGCCGCAGGTCGGCGCGCTTCACCACGGGGCGGGAGCCGGACAGCCGCTGGAGAGCGCCTCGCAGCGCGGTGGCGCGGGTCCGTGCCTCGGCCGGGCTCAGGGTGTCCGCGGTGGGGAACTCCGGCGGTGCCTCCTTGGCGACGATCAGTTCGTAGGAGCCGTTCTCCCTCTTCTCGATCGTCCGGCGGGTGATCTTCATCCGGGCCCCGGGCAGCAGCAGGACCTCCCGCTCCTGCGGCTTCGCGGAGAAGGCCGTGATGTCCCGGCCGTAGGTTCCGCTGAGTTCGGCACCGACCAGTACGTGGTGCGTCATGGGCAGGCGGGCCTGGAAGTCCATGAACACCTCGGCCTGATCGCGACGCCGGGCGAAGCTGGAGAAGGCCGCGAAGGAGAGCTCCGATCCGGCGAAGGTCGGGGAGACGAAGCGTCCGATCCCCGAGGTGAGGTCGCCCACGGAACGGGTGCCGCGCCAGGCCGTGCCGAGTGCCGGCGGCAGCTGCGCGAGAGCGTCCACCAGCATCGCGTTGTGAACCGACAGCTCCTCCTCGATACCGGGCAGCAGCGGCTCGACGGCGGCGTAGAGCTGCTTCTTGAACCGCGCCAGCTCCTTGGTCGTCATGGACGTGTGGTCGGTGGCCAGCAGTCCGCTGACGTCCGGGTCGCCCGCCAGCACGCCCGGCACGACCACGCGGTCGTCCTCGAGGTGCTTGTCGAGCAGACGCCGGATCAGGACGCGCAGAGCCGGCCGGGTGCCCGCGGACTTGAACGTGAGCAGCACGTTCATCAGCCTGAAGGCCGGGCCGGTGTAGGTCATCAGGGCGGCGAAGTGGCCGAGGCTGAGCCTCTCCAGCACCTGTTGCGGCGTGGTGTCGTTGTCCCGCAGCCACATCTGCACGTACGGGTTGTGCCGGTCGTCCGGCAGCGGGTCGGCGAGGCGCCGGAAGTCGTTGCGCCGCCGTACGGCCTCCTGCAGCAGAGTCCGCTGCCTTTCGTCGTCCACGAACGACATGCCGGCCTCGCGGAAACCGCCGAGCTCGTGCGGGGTGTTGAGCTTGGACCAGTAGGCGGCCTCGTGCGGCAGCATGCCGTCCTCGCCGACCCGCTCCCGCACCTCGGCAAGCCGCAGCCCCGGAATCGACCGGTACATCCGGGTCGCGTCGTCCAGCGGATTCGCCGCCAGCGACGGCACCACGTCCGCGGTCCTCAGGCCCGCCAGGATCTCGTACAGCGAGTGGTCCTCGGCCGGCAGCAGCCACCCCATCAGCGACAGCGCGAGCCCGTCCGTGTTCCCGCCGGGCACGTTCAGCAGCTTGAAGGCGCTGCCCGTCTTCGCCGCCCGCGCCGACACACCGGTCACGAGCGGTATGCCACGCGCGCCGCGCAGCTCCCGCTTCGACGACGCCGAGTGCTCCAGGTCGTCGTCCGCAGTGAAGAAGCCCCTCTCGAAGGCCTTCACCTTCCCCGGCGTCACCGCGTCCAGCACGTGGTTGATCCGGGTGCGCAGCCCGCCGCGCAGAAACGCCGTCTGTTCCCGCAGCGCCTCCTCGTTCAGGCCCAGCCGCCTCGCTTCCGCCCAGTCCCGGCGCCCCGCGATGTCCAGCAGCGACGACCTGAGCGTCAACGGGGAGTCGTTGAGCCATGCCGCGTTGTGGAACGCGGTCATCAACTCCTGTACGTCGCCCCGCTCCAGCAGAGCCCGCAGACCGTTCGGCGTCACCTCGTCCTTGAAGAAGACCCGCTCGATCTCCTCCCGGCTCCGGTCCGGGTGCGCCTGGGACAGCACGTCGAACAGACGCGACACACTCTCCCGCGCCGACGCCACCGCCCGCGGATGACCGGCCGCGTACGAACCCAGACGCGCCTCGAACTCCTGCGCGCGCTCGGCATACTCCGGATACGCGTACAGGCCCCGCAGCGACCGGTCCGCGCTCTCGGCGACCGGCTCCACCAGATCCACCGCGTCACCGTCGACCACGGTGAAACCACCGGGTACGGCCTCGGTGGCGGCGTCCTGGACGGGTAGCGCCTCCGACTGCCCGGCCGGCGCTTCGGAGGGCTCGACCAGCTCTTGGGACGGCTCGGCCGTAGCCTCGGCAGGCGACTCGACGGGCGCCTGCGAAGGCCCGTGCGGCGACGAGTCGTCGAGTGAGGTCGGCTGGTCGTCGAGGGAGGTCAGCTGGTCGTCAAGTGAGGTCGGCTGGTCGTCGAGTGAGGTTGGTGCGTCCGACGCCTCGCCCGCGATGTGCGCCGTCTCGGCGGCGGCCGGAGTCGTCGTCTGCCACGCCGCCGCGAGACGGGTGTACGTAACCCGCTGTCCCGGCGTCTTCAGCCCCGCGACCAGGTCAAGGAGCCGCAGTCGTGCGACCTCCCCGACCTCGGTGTCCGCACCGTCCAGGCGGCGCACCAGGGCGTCCAGATCCTCGACGAACACCGGTTCGCCGGAGCGGATCCCGACGGCCCGGCGGGCCAGATCCGCGGCCCGGCGTACGGTCGCGAGACGCTCTACGGTCAGCTGCTCGGGGCCGCCGTACACCACACTCGCGAGGCCGGCGAGATGCCAGACGTCCAGCCCGTTCACGGCGCCGATCCGCGCGGCGAGCGGCTTGAGGTCGGCGCGCCTGAGCACGGGCCCGGTGCCGGACAGCCGCCGCAGGACGTCCCTCAGCGCCGCGCCCTCGGCCTGTGCCGGGAACTCCGGCAGCTCCTCGACGGCCTCGATGAGCTCGTACCCTCCGTCCTCGGCCCCGTCGATCAGCCGGGAGGCGATCTTCAGGCGGGCGCCGGGCAGCAGCAGCACCTCCCGCTCGTCCGGATCCTCCGCGAAGGCGGAGATGTCCCGACCCCAGTTCCCGTTGAGTTCGGTACGCAGCAGCACACGGTGGGTCATGGGGAAGACGGTCTGCATTCCCATGAACCACTGCGCCGTGAACTCATCCCGGCTGAAGCTGGAGAACGCCTTGAAGGACACCTCCGAACCGCCGAAGCCGGGCGAGACGAACCGCCCGATGCCCGAGCCGAGGTCGCCCACCGAACGCGTACCGCGCCACACCTCACCGAACGCGGGCGGCAGCAGCGACAGGGCGTCCAGCAGCATCGCGGTGTGGACCGCCATCTCCCGCTGGAGGTCGGGCAGCAGCCTGTCCACGGCCGCTTGAAGCGGTGCCCTCAGCCGCCGCTTGAGCCGACCTCGCTCGTCGTCGCTCATGGCCTCGTGCTCGGTCGAGGCGGGGAGCAGCGCGCGGAGGGACGGGTCGTCCCGCAGCACCGTGGGCAGGTTGTCGCTGGGGTCCTCGAGGTATCGGTCGAGCAACCGCGTGGTCTGGACGCCCAGTGCCAGGCGGGTGCCACCGGACCTGAACGTGAGCAGCACGTTCATCAGCGGGTGCGCATAACCCGTGTAGGCCATGATGGCGACGAAGTGGCTCGGGCCCAGCCGCTCCAGAACCTGACGCGCCGTCATACGGTTCTCGCGAAGCCAGCGCTCAGCCGGCCCCTCCGACTCGCTGTCGCTGTCCAACGGCTCGTCGACCAGGCGCTCGAAGGCCTCCCGGCGTCGCTCGGCGAGCCGCACGGCTCCTTCGCCGGGCTCGCGGAAGCCTCCGTTCTCGGCCGGGTTGACAGCCTTGGCCCAGTAGACGGCCTCGTGCGGCAGCATGCCGTCCTCGCCGACCCGCTCCCGCAGCTCGGCCGGGGACAGTCCAGGAACGGACCGGTACATGCGGACCGCGTCGTCCAGCGGGTTGGTGGCCAGCGACGGCACCACGTCCGCGGTCTTCAGGCCCGCGAGGATCTCGTACAGCGAGTGGTCCTCGGCCGGCAGCATCCACGCCACCAGCGCCAGCGCGAGTCCGTCCGCGTCCCCACCGGGCACGTCGAGCAGTTTGAAGGCGTTGCCCATCTTGGCCGCGTGCGCCGACACACCCGCCACGAGCGGCATACCGCGCTTGACGTGCATCTCCCGGTACAGCGAGGAGTCCTGCCGCACCGCCCAGTTCACCCGGCCGGAAACCACCGCCAGCGGCAGCTCCGGACCCTCCTCACCGTCACGCAGGTCACCGGCACGCGGATCCTCGACGGTCGCCGGCTCCTCCACGATCCGGGTGATTCCGGTGACCGTCCGGCCCTCGGTGCCCTCGGGAGCGCTGTAGTGCACCTCGACACCCAGCACGCCGGGAGCGGCGCGCAGCTCGTCCAGTACCGGCTCGCCCTGCGCGTCGAAGGTGACGTCCGGCAACGGCACCTGCTCGGTGCGGAAGCCCAGCACCTGCAGCGCGACCCGGCTCTCGGGCGCGGCCAGGAACGCCGCCTCCCGCTCGCTCAGCGGAACTCCCCCACGCACCAGGTCACGCGGGGTCCTGGCGACCCGCGGGGCCAGCCGCTCCCCTTCCGGGCGCCAACGCCGGGCCCTGCCCAGGTACTTGCGGGCTTCCCGCTTCCAGGACGCCGACTGCGCCACCACGTTGCCGACGGCGAAGAAGTCCTTCTCGAAGGCCTTGACCTTCCCCGGTGCCACCGCGTTCAGCACCCCGTTGATCCGGGTGCGCAGCCCGCCGCGCAGGAACGCGGCCTGCTCCCGCAACGCCTCCGCGTTCAGGCCCAGTTGCTCCGCCCGGGCCCAGTCCCGGTGCTCGGCGATGTCCAGCAGCAGCGCCCGGAGTGTCAGCGGAGAGTCGCTGTACCAGGCCGCGTTGTAGAACGCGGTCAGCAACTCGCGTACGTTCCCGTCCGCCAGCAGCGCGCGCAGACCGGCCGACCTGGCCCGCTCGCCGACCTGCCCCGCCGAGGCCACCTCGTCCTTGAAGAAGGCCTGCTCGATCTCCTCGCGCCCGCGGTCCGGATGTGCCTGGGACAGCACGTCGAACAGACGCGACACACTCTCCCGCGCCGCAGCCGCCGCACGCGGATGCTTGAACACGTACGACCCCAGGCGCGCCTCGAACTCCTGCGCCTTCCCCGCGTACTTCGGGTCCGCGTACAGCGCCCGCATCGACCGGTCCCCGACCAGGGCGACCGGCTCCACCAGATCCACCGCGTCACCGTGGACGACGGTCAGGACGTTCGGGGCGGACTCCTCCGGGAGCGGCACGGTCTGCTCGGGGAGCGGTGCGGTCTGCTCCGGCAGCGGTGCGGTCTGCTCCGGCAGCGGCGCGGGCTCCTCCGGCAGCGTCGCCGGTTCGGACGAGTCGACCGGCGCTTCGGAGGACTCGGCCCGGTCGGCGGCGGACGGCTCGATCGGCGCCGGCGAGGACCCGTGCCCGGACGAGTCGTCGAGGGAGGCCGGCGGGTCCGACACCTCGCCCGGAACCTGCGCGGGCTCGTGGGAGGCCGGGGCCGTCGACTGCCACACCTCGGCGAGCTGGGGGTACGTCACCCGCTGTCCCGGCGTCTTCAGCGCCGCGAGCAGGCCCAGCAGCCGTAGGGTCGCGGCCGACTCGACCGGAGTGTCGTCCGTGGCACCGTCCAGGCGGCGCACCAGGGACTCCAACTGCTCGACGGCCACCGGACGGTCCGAACCGGGGCTCAGCACCCGGCGGGCCATGTCCGCGGCCCGGCGTATGGTCGCGAGCCGCTGGACCGTGAGGTGTTCCGGGCCGCCGTGGACCTCGGCCGCCAGCCCGGCGAGGTGCCAGACCTGCAAGGTGTTCCGTGCGCCGATCCGGGTGACGAGCGGCTTGAGATCGGCGCGCTTCAGCACGGGCCCGGTGCCGGACAGCCGTTGGAGGGCGTCCCTCAGGGCCACGGCCTGGTCCTGCGTGGCCGGGTTCCCCAGGGTGAGGACGGGGAACTCCGGCAGCTTCTCGACGGCCTCGATCAGCTCGTACGCCTTGAACCCGCTGCCCTCGACCTGGCGGGAGGCGATCCTCATGCCGGCCCCCGGCAGCAGCAGCACCTCTCCCTCGCGCGCCGACTCCGCGAAGGCCGAGATGTCACGGCCCCAGTTCCCCGTGAGCTCGGCACGGATCAGCACGCGGTGGGTCATCGGCAGGCGAGCCGGCAGGTCCAGGAACGAATCCGCCACGCCCTTGAACCGGCTGAAGCTGGAGAACGCCTTGAAGGAGAGCTCCGAGCCGCCGAAGCCGGGCGAGACGAACCGGCCGATGCCCGAGCCGAGGTCGCCCACCGAACGCGTACCGCGCCAGACCACACCCCGCGCGGGCGGCAGCAGCGACAAGGCGTCCAGCACCATCGCCGAGTGGGCCGTCATCTCCCTCTCGATGGCGGGCAGTTGCTGCTCCACGGCGGCCTTGAGCCGCTCCCTGAACTGGGCCAGCTCCTTGCCCGTCATGTTCCCGTGCCGGGTTTCGAGCAGTTCCCGGATGCCCGGGAAGGAGCCCAGCACGGGTGGCAGGCTCCGCTGGCCCGGCCGGCCGAGGTACTTGGCCACCATGCGCCTGACCAGGATGCGCAACGCCAGGCGGCTGCCCGTGGACTTGAACGTGAGCAGCACGTTCATCAGTGGGTAGGCCATGCCCGTGTAGGCCATGAGGGCGGCGAAGTGGGCCGGGCTCAGCCGCTCCAGCAGCTGCCGCGCCGTCATGCCGTTGTCCATCAGCCACTGGCGGGCCTGCGCTTCGGCGGACGACTCGGCCGGCGATCGGTCGGCCACGGCCTGGAAGGCACTCCGGCGCCGCTCGGCAAGCCTCAGCCGGTCGGTGTCAGGCACGGCGAAGCCGCCGTTCTCGGCCCGGGTGACGACCTTCGACCAGTAGGCGGCCTCATGGGGCAGCATGCCGTCCTCGCCCGCCTGCTCCCGCAGTTCGGAGAGCCGCATCCCGGGGATCGAGCGGTACATCGCCGCCGCGTCGTCCAGCGAGTTCCCGGCCGGCGACGGCAGCACGTCCGCCGTCCGCAGACCGGCCAGCACCTCGTACAGCGAGTTGTCCCGCGTCGTCAGCAGCCAGCCGACCAGAGCCAGCGCCAGACCCTCCGCGTCCGTCCCCTCCACGTTGAGCAGTCTGAACGCGTTCCCGATCCGTGCCGCCGTCACCGAGACACCCGCGGCCAGCGGCATGCCCCGCTCATCGTGCAGCTCCCGGAACCGCGTGGAGCCGGGTTCGATCGCCCGTCCGTCCAGATCCGACAGCGCACTCTGCGGCAACTCCGGCCCCCGGTCGCGCAGCGCCCGCACGTCCAGGCCCAGGCGCTCCGCCCCGGGCCAGTCACCGGAGTCGGCGAGGCCGCGCATCAGCGGCTTCAGGGCCAGCGGCGCATCGTTGAACACCGCCGCGTGGGAGAACGCCGCCATCAACTCCGGCACGCTGCCCTGCTCCAGCAGTTCGCGGAGGTCGGGCACCTGCGTGTCGTCCGTGAAGAAGACCTTGGTGATCTCCTGCTGGCCACGGTCCGCGTGTGCCCGCGTCAGCACGTCGAGCAGGCGGCTCACGCTCTGCCGTGCCGCTGCCAGAGCCCGGGGGTGGCCGGCTGCGAGCGTCCCCAGCCTCGCTTCGAACTCCTGCGCCTTTTGGAAGTACTCCGGATCCGCGTACAGCGCCCGCAGGGAGCCGCCGACGGCCGCCGCACTCAGGACGGGCGCCAGCGTGTCCGTCCCGACCTCGTCGAACCCGGCGTCCACGTCCGGCTCAAAAACGGCGTCCGGCACGAGCTCGTCGTCCGGACCCGGACCGAATTCCTCCGACTCGCCCTGCGACACCACCTCGTCCTCGGTGTGCCAGGACCCGACGTCGGTCAGCCCGGCCTGGGATTCGTGGTCCAAGGACGGAGCCGCGTCCGACTCCACGTCGGACCGGGTGTCGTGGACCTCGGTGCCGTCGGTGAGTCGCCAACTGTCCTCACCCACCGATGCGATGTCGCCGTCGGCCGGTTCGTCCGTGTGCTGGTCGGCCCGGTTCTCCGCCTCGCTGCTCGACTGCCACGCTGCCGCGAGCTGGTCGTAGCTGATCCGCCGGCCCGGCGTCTTCAGAGCGGCCATCAGGTCGAGCAGCCGCAGCCCCGCACCCGGCGCGACCGGAGCATCCTCGGCGGCTCCGTCCAGGCGGCGCGTCAGAGCGTTCAGGTGCTCGACCGTGACCGGCTCGCCGGAGCCGAGCCTCAGCGCCCTGCGGGCGAGATCCGCCGTACGGCGCACGGTCGTCAGGCGCTCGATGGTCAGGTGCTCGACGCCCCCGTGCACCTCGTCCGCGAGACCGGCGAGGTACCAGGCCTGGAGGGCGTCGGCCGCGCCGATCCTCGTGGCCAGCGGCCTGAGATCACCGCGCTTGCGTACCGGTGCGCCGGACATCCTCCGCAGGCCGTTCTTCAGCGCCGCGACCCGCGCCTGCGCCGCGACCGGGTTCTCCACGCCGGGGAGCGGGAATTCCGGCAACTCCTCGACTGCCTCGATCAGTTCGTACGTGAGGACGTCCGAGTTGAGGTCGGAGTTCGCGTTCGGGTTGCGTTCCTCGACGATCCGACGAGAGGTGATCTTCATGCGGGACCCGGGGAGCAGCAGGATCTCCTGCTCGATCGGGTTCGCCGAGAAGACCGAGATGTCCCGGCCCCGGTTGCCGGTGAGCCGTACGTGGATGAGCACCGGGTGGGTCATCGGCAGGCGGAGCGGAATCCCGAGGAACATCCGCCCCACGCCGTCGTCCCGGCTGAAGCTGGCGAACGAGCCGAAGGAGAGTTCCGAGCCGCCGAAGCCGGGCGAGATGTACCGGCCGATCCCCGAGTGCAGGTCGCCCACGGAGCGCGTACCGCGCCACGCCTCACCGATGGCCGGCGGCAACTGGGCCAGGGCGTCCCGCACCATCGCGGTGTGGACCGCCATCTCCTTCTCGATGATGGGCAGCATCGGCTCGGCGGCGGCGTAGAGCCGCTTCTTGAGGTCGGCCTTCTGCTCGGGTGTCGTGGCCTGACCCGCGGTGAGGAGCAACTCACGGATGGCAGGCTCGTGCCGCAGCGAGGGCGGCACGACCGGGAGTTCGGCGCCGTCCAGTGGCTTGTCGAGAAGCCGCCTGACCTGGGTGCGCAGCGCTGTCCGGGTGCCCGCCGACTTGAACGTGAGCAGCACGTTGATCAGTGGGAAGGCCGGACCGGTGTAGGTGATGAGGGCGGCGAAATGGCCCGGGCTCAGCCGATCCAGCACCTGCTGGGCCGTCATGCCGTTGTCCTGCAGCCACTGCTCGATGTCCAGCTCGATCAGGCTCAGGCCGCGCTCCGTGTCGTCCAGACGCTCGAAGATTCTGCGGCGCCCCTCGGCGTCCCGCAGCGCGTGCTCGCCGGGTTCCCGCAGGCGTTCGCCCTGGTCCGGCGTGGTCAGCCTGGACCAGTAGACGGACTCGTGCGGCAGCATGCCGTCCGTGCTCACCCGGGCGCGCAGGTCCGCGAGACCCACGCCGGGGATCGACCGGTACATCGCCGCCGCGTCGTCCAACGGGTGCTCGGTCAGCGACGGCACCACGTCCGCCGTGCGCAGACCGGCGAGCACCTCGTGCAGCGAGTGCTCCTGGAGCGGGAGCAGCCAGCCCAGCAGCGGCAGCGCCAGGCCCTCCGCGTCCGCTTCCGCGACGTTCAGCAGTTTGAGGGCGTTCCCGACCTTCGCCGCCGTCGCCGAGACACCCGCGCCGTGCAGGATGCCCCGTGAGTCCGTCTCGCGTCGCGCCTGGTCGACGACCGCGTCCAGCGGTAGCTCCGGACCTTCCTCACCCGGGGCCAGGTCGCCGGCGCGCGGGTTCTCGATGACCGCGGGCTCCTCGACGATCCGGGTGATGGCGGTGACCGTCCGGCCCTGGGCGCCCTCGGGTGCGCTGTAGTGCACCTCGACGCCCAGCACGCCGGGAGCGGCGCGCAGGTCGTCCAGCGCCGGCGCGCCCTGGTCGTCGAAGGCGACGTCGTCGAGCGGAACCTGCTCGACGCGGAAGCCCAGCACGTGCAGAGCTGCCGGATCCGCCGCCAGGATCGCCTCGCGCACGCTCGGTTTGGCACCGGAGCGGGTGTACCGGGCCGCCTCCTGCCGCCACGACGACTGCGCCACCACGTTGCCGAGAGCGAAGAAGTCGTATCCGAACGCGGCCGCGCGCCCCGGTGCCACCCGGCTCAGCACCGCGTGCATCCGCGACCGCAGACCGCCCCGCAGGAACGCTGCCTGTTCCCGCAGCGCCTCGACGTCCAGGCCCAGCCGCCCTGCCTCCGCCTCGGCCTGCGCCCGGTCCCCGCGGTCCGCGAGCCCGAGCAACAGCGACCTGAACGTCAATGGCGACTCGCTGCCGAACGCCGCGTGGGCGAACGCCGTCATCAGCTCCCGCACATTGCCGCGCTCCAGCAGATCCCGCAGCGTGGACAGCCTCGAACCATCCGTGAGGAAGACCCGCTCGATCTCCTCCCGGCTGCGGGCCGGATGCGCCTGGGACAGCACGTCGTGGAGACGCTCGACGCTCTGCCGCGCCATCGCCGTCGCGCGCGGGTCGTTCAGCGCGAACGAACCCAGTCGTGTCTCGAACTCCCGCGCCCGCGCGGCGTACGACGCGTCCGCGTACAGCACCCGCAGGGCACGGTCCCCGGCGGGCGTCTCCCTGGCCGCGACGGCGTGCAGCAGGCCCGCCGCGCCGAGAGCCGCCCCTCCGGCGAGGGTCTGCAGCACACCGGTACCGGCACCTTCGCCGTCTGCTGCGGCGTGGCCCTCCGGGGCGGGCTCGTGCGCCTCCGGGGCGGGGGCCTGCGCCTCCGTGGTGGGGTCCGCCATCGGCTCGTCGGTCCACGCCGACTCCGTGTCGGTGTCCGAGTCGAGGCTCGGCAAGTCCTCGGGCAGGCTCTCGGGCAGGTCCTCGGGCAGGTTCTCGGCCAAGTCCTCGGGCAGGACCTGGGCCAGGTTCTCGGCCAAGTCCTCGGGCAGGACCTGGGCCAGGCTCTCGGGCAGGTTCTCGGCCAGGCTCCCCGGCAGGTCTTCCGCCAGGTCCTCGGCCATGGGTGCCTCTTCGGCTGCTGTGACGTCCGGGTCCGTGAGGTCCTGTCCGTCGGCCGTCCCCGCGTCGGACCCGAGGTCCCAGGCCTCCGGCCTCGGACCGGCCTCGGATCCCAGGACCGAGGGCACCGGGCTGCCCGGCTCCGAGGCAAGGTCCTCGGAGGGCGCATGGCTGCCGGGCGCCGCCTCCGTGTCGGGCACCGCCACAGGAGCCGGCGCCGCCTCCATGTCGGGCACCGCCACAGGAGCCGGCGCCGCCTCCATGTCAGGCTCCGCCACGGGAGCCTGCGTCAGCGTGCCGGAACCGGGCGCCTCCAGGACCTGCTCGTCCTCGCTGTGCCCCGGGTCCGCCTCGACCAACTGCGGCTGCTCGTCCCCGGATTCGGCGTCGGATACGGAGCCGGATTCGGACCGGGATTCGGAGTCGATGTCGTCCGGCGGGACCAGGGGCTGCTCGACCGTCTGCCGCTCGGCCGCGTTCTCCGTCGCCTCAGGCGTCCGCCACGCGGTCACGAGCCGGGCGTAGCTGACAGGTTGCCCCGGTGTCTTCAGTTGGGCGATCAGGTCGAGCAGCCGCATCCGTGAGGCCTGGCTGACCCGGGTGTGCTCCTCGGAGCCGTCCAGGCGGCGCACCAGGTCGTCCAGGTGCTCCACCGTGACCGGCCGGCCGGAGGCCGGCTTCAGGACCCGGCGGGCCAGGTCCGCCGCGCGGCGCACGGTCGCCAGGCGCTCGACGGTCAGGTGCTCGGCGCCGCCGTGGACCTCACGGGCCAGGAGGGCCGTGCGCCAGGTGTGCAGGCCGCCGTCCGCACCGATGCGCCTGGCGAGCGGTCGGAGATCGGCGCGCCGGGTGATCGGGCCGGATCCGGACAGTCGTCGCAGGGCGTTCCGCAGCTCCGCGGCCCGGGTCTGTGCGGCGTACGGATCTTCGAGGTCGTCGACCGGGAACTCCGGCAGGTGCTCGCGGGCCTCGACCAGCTCGTACTTGGTGATGCCGTCCTCGAGGCCGAACCTCGGGTGCTCCTCGCCCTCCTGCGGCTCCGGAACCTCGACGATCTGACGAGAGGTGATGGTCATCCGGGCCCCGGGGAGCAGCAGCACCTCGGTCTCGTCCGGGTTGTTCACGAAGGCCGAGATGTCCCGGCCGGAGTTCCCGGTGAGTTCGGTACGGATCAGCACGGGGCGGGTCATGGGCAGGCGGCGCTGCCGGCCGAGGAAGAAGTGCCCGATGTAGTCCGCGTGGGCGAAGCTGGTGAAGGCCGGGAAGGTGAGCTCGGAGCCGCCGAGTCCGGCGAGCAACCGGCCCGTCGGCGAGTCGAGGTCGCCCACGAAACGGGTCCCGCGCCAGGCCTCGCCGACCGTGGGCGGAATCTGCGCGAGGGCCTCCCGCAGCATCGCGGTGTGGATCGCGAGTTCCTTCTCGATGCGGGGCAGCAGCGGCTCCAGGGCGGCGTACAGCTGCTTCTTGAGCGCCGCCTTCTCCGCGGACGGCATGTCCTCGCGCACCCTCTCCAGGAGGCTGCTGACGGCCGGGTCGCCGGTCAGCACGCGCGGCAGCGGGTAGTCCTTGCCTTCGGAGTCGACGCGCGCGTCGATGCCACTGCGGGCCTGGACGCGCAGCGCCGTCCGGGTGGCACCGGAAGGGAAGGTGAGCAGCACGTTCATCAGCGGGTGCACGAACCCGCTGTAGATCATGAGGGCGGCGAAGTGGGCGGGGCTCAGCCGGTCCAGCACCTGACGCGCCGTCATGCCGTGCCGCAGCAGCCAGGATTCGGCGTACGACCGCCGCTCCGGGTCCACGTGGAACCCGCGGTCGAGGAGGCGCTCGAAGTCCGCTCGGCGCTGCTCGGCCTTCCTCAGCTTGCCCCGGCCGGGCTCGCGGAAGCCGCCCTGGTCGGCGGGCATGGCGAACTTGGAGACGTAGACGGCCTCGTGGGGCAGCATGCCGTCTTCAGCGGCGTGCTCCCGCAGCTCCGCGACCCGGACGCCCGGGACCGACCGGTACATCCGCGAGGCGTCGTCCAGCGGGTTCCCGGCCAGCGAGGGCACCACGTCCGCCGTCTGCAGGCCGGAGAGGATCTCGTACAGGGAGTGGTCCTGGACCGGCAGCATCCATCCCAGCAGGGACAGCGTGAGGCCGTCCGGGTCCCCTCCCGGCGCGTTCAGCAGCTTGAAGGCGTTGCCGATCTTCGCGGCCGTACCCGAGATGCCCGCGACCAGCGGCATGCCCTGCTTGTCGTGCCTGCCGCGGTACAGCGAGGAACCGGGAAGCATCGACCATTGGGCCCGGCCCGACACGACGGGCAGCGGCAGTTCCGGGCCCTTCTCGCCCGGTGCCAGGTCGCCGGCGCGCGGGTTCTCGATGACCGCGGGCTCCGCGATGATCCGGGTGATGCCGGTGACCGTCCGGCTCTCGGTGCTCTCGGGAGCGCTGTAGTGCACCTCGACGCCGAGCACGCCGGGAGCGGCGCGCAGCTCGTCCAGGACCGGCGCACCCTGCCCGTCGAAGACGACGTTCTCCAGCGGAACCCGCTCGGTGCGGAAACCCATCACCCCGAGCGCGAAGGGGTTCGCCGCCAGGAAGGCCGCCTCGCGCTCGCTCAGCGGAACGCCCAACCGCGCCCACTCGCGCGGCGTCCTGGCGATGTCCGCCGCCAGCCGCTCGTTCCACGGACGCAGTGCTCGTGACGCGCTCAGGTACTTGGGCAGCTCACGCTTCCACGACGCCGACTGCGCGGCCACGTTCCCGATCGCGAAGAAGTCCTTGTTGAACGCCGTCTCCCTGCCCGGCGCGACCCGGCTCAGCAGGCTGTGCATCCGGGAGCGCAGCGCGCCCCGCAGGAACGACGCCTGTTCCCGCACCGCCTGGACGTCCAGCCCGAGACGCTCCGCCTCCGCCCAGTCGCGGCGGTCGGCGATCCGCAGCAGCAGTGACTTCAACGTGTGCGGCGATTCCTTGAAGAACGCGGCGTTGAAGAACGCCGTCATCAGCTCCCGGACATTGCCCCGCTCCAGCAGTTCCTGAAGGGCGGACGACGGCGTACGGTCACCGAGCTGACCTGCCGAGGTCACGTCGTGGCTGAAGAAGACCGAGGCGATCTCGTCCCGCCCGAGGTCCGGCGCCGCCTTCGTCAGCACCTCGAAGAGGCGCCTGGTGCTCTTCCGCGCAGTCTCCAGCGCCTGCGGATGGTTGAACGCGTACGCACCGAGCCGCGTCTCGAACCCCTCCGCCCTCGCGAAGTACGACGGATCCGTGTACAGCGCCCGCAGGGCACGGTTCTGGCCGGGGGCGAGCGGTTCCAGCGGGTCCGGCTCGGCCCGGGACACCGATGCCGTACCGACCTCCCACAGCCCGGGATCGAGCGGATCCCCGTCAGGCGCCTGTTCCTGTACGACGTCCGGGGCCGGCTGGATCTCGATCGCGCCCGCGTTGTCCGCGCTGTCCGCATCGCCCGTTCCGTGCGCGTTGTTTGCGTTGTTTGCGGCCTCCTCCGGAACCTCCGGGGTGTCGACGTGGTCCTGGCCGGCCACCTCCGCGGTGCCCTGCCCGCCGCTCGGCTCGACGTCCTCGGAGACGACGCCGTCGGCCTGCTGCTCCGCCGCGTCGGGCGTCTGCCAGGCCTGTGCGAGCTGGGCGTACGTGACGGGCCGGCCCGGCGTCTTGAGCCCGGCGACCAGGTCGAGCAGCCGCTGCCGCTCCTCCAGTGTGACCGGGCCATCGGCGGCGGCGCCCCGCAGCCGGCGCACCACGGCGTCCACATGCTCGCCGGTCACCGGCTCGTCCGCGCCGAGCCTCAGGGCCCGGCGGGTCACGTCCGCCGCGCGGCGCACGGTCGTCAGTCCCTCGACGGTCAGGTGCGCCAGGCCTCCGAACGCCTGGGCGGCCAGACCGGCCAGGCGCCACACCTGCAGTCCGTTCGGCGCGCCGGTCAGCCTGGCCAGCGACCCCAGGCCGCTGTGGGTCGCGATCGCACCGGCGCCGCTCAGCGAAAGAAGGGCGTGGCGCAGCTCGGCGGCCTGGTCATCGGACACGGCCGGGTTGCCGAGGGTGGCCGGAGAGAGGTCCGGCTGCTTCTCGACGACGCCGATCTCCTCGTACAGCAGGCCGTCGTGGCCCCAGACCCGCCGGGAGGTGACCTTCAGCCGGGCCCCGGGCAGGAAGAGCAGCTCCTGCTCGTGCGGGGTCGCCGAGAAGGCGGAGATGTCCCGGGCCCAGTTGCCGCTGAGCTCGGCCCGGACCAGCACGGGGTGGGTCAGGGGCAGGCGAGCCGGCCTGCTCAGGAAGTCCAGTGCCAGCTTCTCCTGTCGGCTGAAGCTGGCGAACGCGCTGAAGGAGAGCTCCGAGCCGCCGAAACCGGGCGAGACGAACCGGCCGATCCCCGACTTCAGGTCGCCCACGGAACGTGTGCCGCGCCAAGCCTCGCCGGTCGCGGGCGGCAGCTGCGCGAGGGCTTCCAGCATCATCGCCGAGTGGGCCGCCATCTCCTTCTCGATGGCGGGGAGCGCCCGGTCGGCGGCGGCGTGGATCCGTGCCTTGAGGCGTGCCTTCTCCCAGGACGACATGTCCGGGCGATGAGCGCGGAACAGGTCGCCGACGTCCTGGTACGACTCCAGGGCGGGCGGCACGATCCAGGACGAGCCGGTGAACGCCTTGTCGAGGATCGCCCTGACCTGGACGCGCAATGCCACGCGCGTGCCGCCCGAGCCGTGCGTGAGCAGCACGTTCATCAGCGGGAACGCCGCGACGGTGTAGGCGACGAGGGCGGCGAAGTGCGCCGGGCTCAGCCGCTCCAGCACCTCCTGCGCCGACATGCCGTTGTCCCGGACCCAGCGTTCGGCCTCCGACGGCAGCATCGAGGCGCGGCCCTTCGGCCGCTCGGCGAGCTCCTGGAACTCCCTGCGGCGCGTCTGTGCCGCGCGCAGGTCTTCGCCGGGCGAGTTGAAGCCGCCGTTCTCGGGCGAAATGGAGACCCTGGCCATGTAGGCCGCCTCGTGCGGCAGCATGCCGTCCTCGCCCGCCTGCTCGCGCAGCTCCCCGAGCCGCACGCCCGGGACGGAACGGTACATCTGCGCCGCGTCGTCCAGCGGCCGGCCGGCCAGCGACGGCACGACGTCCGCCTTCTGAAGGCCCGCCATGACCTCGTACAGCGAGTGCTCCTGCCCCGGCAACATCCAGCCGACGAGCGCCAGCGCCAGGCCGTCGACGTCCGCACCGGGCGGGTCCAGCAGCCGGAAGGCGTTGCCCAGCCGCGCCGCGGTCCCGGACACGCCCCCGACCAGCGGCATACCCCGCTTGTCGTGCATCTCGCGGTAGAGCGGGGAACGCGGGTCGACCTCGGTCCTGGGCTCGCCGGTGACCAGGCTCGGCAGCAGCTCCGGGCCCTGCTCGCCGAGGAAGAAGTCCCTCGCGGAGGCCGTGGCCCTGGCCGGATCCACCCGGCCCATCAGCTCCCGCACACGGGAGCGCAGTCCGCCCGGCCGCTCCCGCAGGAACGACGTCTGCTCCCGCAGGGTCGCGGCGTCCAGGCGCAGATCCTCCGCCCGCGCCCAGTCGCCGGAGTCGGCGATGTCCCGCAGCAGCGAACGCAGCGTCAGGGGCGAGTCGGTGGCGAGGGCGGCACGGGTGAAGGCCGTCATCAACTCGTCGACGCCGCCCTGCTCCAGCAGGTCGCGCAGTCCGGTCGTGGCGGCGTCGCCCGTGAAGACCCGCGCGATCTCCTCCGCGGTGGCGACGTCCCGGTGCGCGTCGAGCAACACCTCGTACAGACGGCTCACGGCCTGCCGTGCCGCGGTCTGCGCCCGGGGGTGCTCGGCGGCGAACGCGCCCAGCCGCGACTCGAAGGCCTGGGCCTTCGGGAAGTACCGCGCGTCCTTGTAGAGCACCCGCATCCACCGGTGCCCACCGGCCACCGGGGCGGCCACCGGGGCGGCCGTCGTCGGCGCCGGAGACGTCACGGTGTCGCCGACCGGAGAGGCGACGGCTTCCGACGCCGGGGTGTGTGGCTCCGCCACGACCGGGGACGCCTTGAACGACGTCAGCTCCGTTGGAGCGTCCGACTCCTCGTCGGACGCGTCCTCCTCGTCCGTCGGCTCGGGATGTGCCGTCTCCTCGGAGGCCGAGAGGCCCGAGGGCGAGGCGAAGACCTTCGTCGACCCGAAGGGCGATGACTTGGGGAAGGACGCCAACTCCGAGACGGCATCGCCCTCTTCGTCGGACAGCCCCTCATCGTCCGAATCGGCCTCCTCCTCGTTCGCCGACTCGGCATGCGACATCGCCACAGGTGACAGCTTGGGGAAGGACGTCAACTCCGAGACGAGGTCCCCCTCTTCGTCGGACAGCCCCTCATCGTCGGAGAGCAACTCTTGGCCGGCCGGCAACTCCTCGTCGGCCGGTTGCGTCACCTGCGTGTCCGGGGCCGGTGCGTCCAGGGAGCGCGACATGCCGAGCGTGTCGAAGTGGTGGACGCGGTCGCTGCCCGCGTCCGTCACGGTGAACCCGTCGTCCAGCCGCTCCTGCGACGAGGGCGTGGGCTGCTCCAGCCAGATGTCGAAGAGGGCAGCGAGGGGGCCGTGCAGCTTGCGCCGCGCGACGACCCCGTCCGTGCCCGGCAGGAGGTCGGTGCGTACGCGGAGCCGGGACAGTCCGCCGATCCCGTCGCCCCGCAGCGGGACCTCCAGCGCGCGCACCTCGGCGTTGGCGTCGAGGTGCCACTCCAGCACCGCCCCGTCGGGCCCGTCGGCCGCGGGCATCCGCACCGTGAGGCCGCCGTCGGAACCGGAGACGGTCGCCACCCCGGGCACGTCCGCCAGCGGCATGCCGTCGGGATCGGCCAGGCGGGCCCCGCCGTCCACGCCGGCCTGTGAGGACAACCGCAGCAGCCGGTCCGTGCCCGGCAACCGCACCGTACGGAACTGGAACTGCCCGGCCGCCGAGAGGTGCAGCATGCCCGCCGGGAGCCCCGCGACCCTGAAACCGCTGTCCGCACGCGGCGTCACGACCACGCCGGGCAGGGGCACTCCCTCCCGGTCCACCAGGACGGGGCGCAGCGAATCCCTCAACTGGATGCCGGTACCGGCGAGTTCGGCGATCCTGTCGACGCCGGAGAGCCGGATCCCCTCGACGGTCGCGTCCTCGGAGATCTCGGGGACCGCGTCCAGCATCGGGCGGAACGCGGCAGGCCTGCTCGTGGCGGGCGGCGCGGCGACGACCGGTGCGTTCGCGGGCCGCTGCGCCATGAGTTCGACGTCCACCGCCGTCTCCGGCTGTCCGGCCGGCTCCCCGGTCCCCGTGACGAACGGCCACGCGTCACCGCTGCGCCCCGCTACGACCTCCCGGCCCGTCTCCGGATCGGTGTGGACGTCCTTGTAGCCGGAACGGATCCAGTTCCAGCGCCGCGTACCGGAGAGCAGCTCGGTGCCGTCGGCGTCGAAACGGGTCCAGGTCCAGGTGCCGTCGGCGCCCTGCTGGGCACGGACCACGCCGCCGTCGGCCGTCGGACGGTAGGTCCGTACGTCGAGGAGGTTCATCCGCGGCAGGCGGCTGGTGCGCGTGTCGTGGAAGGTCCGCGTCCTGGCGTTCTGGGTGCGCCTGCCGTGCGCGACCTGGTTCCCGGCCGGGTCGAACTCGGTCCAGCGAAGCTTGCCGGCGTCGTCCCGGTCGATGTGCAGGACGTGCCCACCGGGCAGCTGCTCCTGCTCGAAGAGGACGACACCGGGCTGGTCGGGGCCGGTCAGGCGCAGCGCGCCGGTGGGGGACGTACCGACCGTGGCGAAGCCGCGCGGGCCCGCCACCCGGGTACCGAAGGCGCCGAGGCGGGACGCCGTGCCGGTCGTGTGGTCGATCCGCCAGTGCTCGCCGGTCGGGACGCCCGCCCGCCCTCGAATGGCGACGGTCGTCTCCTGAAGCGCGCCGTGCTGCTGGTAGACCCGGTGCTCCAGCGGCCGGCGGTCCGACGCGTCCCGCCGTACGGCGATCCGCCCGGACCCGAGCGGGACGGCCCGCACGGTGTCGTCCCGTCGGCCCGCGGTGTCGAGGAAGCCGGGCTCGGTGGTCCCGGGCAGCCCCACCTCGAAGTGCAGGGATCCGGTCCCGTCGGAGAGCCGGACCGTGCGGCCGTTGTGGACACCCTCCGCGGTGAAGTACCACGTCGTCCCGTTCCCGTCGGCGATGCCGAAGGCGCCGTCCACGCCCTCGGGGATCTCCGTGGCCGGCGTGAAACGGTCCGCGACGCGGGCAGCGTCGGCGAAATCGACGCTCCCCCCGGTGAACGCGACCTTGACTCCCTCCAGTTCGGCGGGAATGTCGCGGGCGACACTGCCGAGGAACACCTCGTGGTACGTCTGCTCCCCGTTGTCGCCGAAGCCCCAACGCAGCCCCGTGGGGAGGTGCGTGACCTGGAGGACGGCCCCGCCGAGCGCCTCGCGCGGAGTGGGGACGACGGCGTACGCACCGATCGTCACCGTACGTACGGACGACCCCGGATCCCCGTCGGTGACCCGCTGGAGCCGCTCCGCCAAGGGCAGCTGACGGTACTTGTTCAGGGCGCGCTGAGCTTCGAGCTTGAGGCGCCTGCGGCCCCGGGCCATCGCGTCCACGACGTTCGGCTGGATCAGGTTCCGCGACCAGCCCGCACGCTCCAGCGCCTGGACGATCTCGGGTGCGACCTCCTCGATCCGCCCCACCGGGCGCACGTCGAAGTCGTCCTTCGGGAAGTGCCTCCCGAAGTCATCCTCGATCCGGTCCATGAGCTCCTGGACACCCGACAGATCGGCACCGTCACCCGGCCGGACCCCGTCGACCGCGGTCAGCGCCTCGGCGAGGACCGCCTCGAACACCTCACGCCGGTCCACCGGGTCGAACGTCGGCAGGGGGTGATCCCGTACGACGGGACCGGAGTCGATGACGCCCTCGATGATCTCCAGGTAGCGCCTGGGCACGTCCGTGCCCGGGACCGTACTGATGTCGGCCATGATGCCGGTGCCGGCGGTCTTCTCGGGGGCGTTGCGGAACACCGACTCCGGGTCGCCGTAGGTGTCCGGCAGGCCGACGAAGTGTGCCAGCTCGTGCAGGCCCATCAGATCGTTGTGGATCTGCCGCGTCCGCAGCTCCGCCGGTTCGAGCGCCGGGTCCTCCGACTGCAGGCGGAAGTTGAGCTGGTCCGACCGCTCGGGGACGTCCGCCATGCTCAGCTCGATGGCCTCCTGGCTGCCGGAGACGGAAGTCAGCTGCAGACCGATGTGCAACTGGTCGCCCGATCGCGGCAGTCGCAGGCCGGTGTTGAAGTAGCGGTCCAGCGCGGCGCGCCAGCGGCCCTCGAACTCCGGCAGCAGCTGCGCAGTGAAGCCCTCGCCGAAGCGCACCGGCAGGTGCAGCGTCACATCGCGCACCCAGCGGCCGTCCTCGGCCTGGATCCGCCGGACGATCGCGCGGATCCTGGTCTTGGTCCCGGGCAGCCAGCCACCCGCGAGCGGCGCTCCGCGCAACGGATCGAACCGCTCGGTCTCCAGCCGCGCGCCCGGCGCATCGGCCCGCCGGTGCTGCCACTGCTCCGGCAACACCGGATCCGCCACCGGCCGCACCATCTCCTGCGGCGCCCGCGAGACCCCACTCGGCACCGCCACCTCGTCGGTGGGCGTCTGCACGGGCAGGTGCGGCTCGTCTCCACCGGTCGTCGGCCGGTCGGGCGTCGGTTGTTCCCCAACGGTCGTCGGCCGGTCGGAGGTCGGTTCTTCCCCAACGGTCGTCGGCCGGTCGGAGGTCGGTTCCTCCCCACCGGTCGTCGGCCGGTCGGACGTCGGTTCTTCCCCACCGGTCGCCAGCCGGTCAGAGGTCGGTTCCTCCCCAACGGTCGTCGGCCGCTCGTACGTCGGCTCCTCCTCGACCGGGGCCAGTGCGGCGGGACCGGCCTGTTCGGCCTGGACAAGCGCGGGTGGCTCGGTTCGCTCCAGCCACTCGGCCAGGTCCGCGTCGGACGGGAGCATGAAGTACAGGCCGTCCGGGACGGTGACCCGGAGCTGTCCGTGGCGGCCGGTCAGGACGAGGCCGAGGGTGGCCTTGTAGTAGAGGTACGCCTGCTTCGGCCGCTCCCGGTTGGTCTCGTCGACGTCGTCGGCCTCGCCCGAGGTCTCCTGGCTGCGGTCCCACCCGTAGGTGTACGGGGCGCGGTTGATGAACCGGGGGCCCCGCTCCGGGTCCTGCCCGCTCTCCAGGCCGGCCCCGACGGCCCATCCGGAGGACTGCTTGACGGGGTCCTTCTCCGACTCGTGGGCCTGGGTGTAGTGGCGGGCCTTGAAGACGGCGGGGTCGGCCGGGCCGATACGCGTGACGCCCAGCACGTCGATGCCGACGGTGACGTCGCGCCCGCCGACCGGCACCACGTACTGGTGCTTCAGCAGCTTCTCGAAGCCGGCCCGCAGCAGGTTCTCGCCCGTGTGGTGGGCGTACGACACGCCTGCCGAGATATGCGGCCCGGGGATGTTCCAGGTCTCCGGGTCCACTGCCGCCAGGTTCTCGCGCTGCACCCGCGAGGGGGCCGCGGCCAGTGCCGCCCACTTGTGCACCGCCGCGTGCGCGGGCAGCGCCCACGGGTGGGCGTCCTGCGCCAGTCGCTCCAGCAAGGGCGCGGGCGTCGCACTGGCGGAGGGCTGCGGCCGGCCGGCGGCGGCCGGCTCCCACACCGGGTCGGTGCCGTACGCGCGAGCCGCAGCGGGCGGCAACTCGCCGGCGGTGACGAGGTGCCGCGGGACCAGGAGACGGACATCGCCGCGTACGGTGCCGGCGTCGGTGCTCTCAGGCCCCGGGAAGCTCTTGACGAACGTCTCGTGAGCCTGCCACCACGCAGAAGCGTCCTGGTGGTGCCCGGTCCAGCCGGCCACCGTCAGCGCGGTGCCGCGTACCGCGCCGAGCGGAGCGCGGAGCACGTCGGGCAGCTCGTGGGCGAGACCCATCCGGACGTGGAACGTCAGCTCATGGCCGAACTCGACGGAGCCCTCCCGGGTCTGCGCCCGGTAGATCTCCATCTCCTTCTCGGACTTCTCGTGGCCTGCCTCGGTCGCCCGGTGGTAGCCGGCCTCGATCTCCGGGCCGACATGGGTCACCTCGCCGAACAGGGCGCGCGCCACGAAGGCGGCCTGCCATCCGAAGGACGTCGCCCGGGACTCGCCGGTCGCCCGCACCGTCTGGTTGCGCAGCGTCAGCCGTACGTCGGGCCGGTCGAGCTGATCCTGCGGCCGTCCCGCCTCCGCGGTGACCCGCACCCACAGGTAGCGGGCGCCGAAGGCGGAGGGCACAGCGAGCCACCGCGACACGCCGCCGCCCGTCAGCACCGCGTACTGGCTGAGCAGCGCCTCGGAGGAGAAGGACCTCTCCAGTTCGCGCAGCAGCAGGTTCGGCCGGTACCCGTCGCCGCGGTCCTTCACCAGGCCCTGCTCGCCGAGCCACCCCTTCATCAGCTCCAGCACACCGTCGGCGTGCAGCACCTCGGCGTGGGCGACCCCCGGCAGCAGTGCGGGGTCGACGTAGCCCGTCGGCTCGTGCGGCGCCGCCACCACGTCCGACGGCACGGGGAGGCCAAGGTCCGGGATCCGCCGCTCGGGTACGAGGAAGTCCAGTCCGTCCACGACCTGGACGATCTGCGTCCTGCTGGTCATGCCGCGGCCGGCGCCGGTCAGCCGGTCGAGCACGCCGGGGCTCTTCCACCGGAAGACGGTGAGTTCGAACACCGGGTTCGCGCGGTAGGTGTGGGTGGTGCCGCCGTACGTGGCACGGGTGATGCCCACCGGGCCCGCGCTCGCGCTCTCCTCGTTGCTGCGGCCCCACTCCCAGCCCGCCTTGCCCTGGGTGGTGACCCTGGCGTGCCCGAACTTCACCTCCTCGTCACCGACTTCGAACCGCAGACCGGCCCCGCCGGTCAGACCGACCGAGCGCTCCTTCCCGCGCCCGCTCTCGTACTGCGCCTGTCCCTGCGAGTACTGCTCGATCTCCACCTCCTCGCCCTTCGCGGCATGGGCGGTGAGGTGCCTGGGCTCGGTGACCACCATCCGGACGCGCAGCATGTGGTGCCGGCCGCCGGTGGTGGGCAGGTCGACCAGCACGCCGCTCGGTCCGACCAGGTCCGCGAAGCGGGCCGCCAGGTCCGTGGACGAGAAGGTCCGGTGCAGCTCGGCGGGCCAGTTCCCCCAGTCCTCCAGCCAGCTCTCGGGCAGCCCGTCGGCCTCCTGGAGCAACCGTGCCGCGGCGAACGGCAGTTCGCGCGGGGTGAGGAAGGCCGGGAAGACGCCGGCGACGCCGCCATGGCGGAAGTCGGTCGTCGTCTCCGGCAACGCGGCCAGCGGGCTCACACGGCCGGCCGCGCGGGCGTCGTCGACGCCGAGCGGCTGCGCGGGGACGTGCTGGTGCGGTACGACGATCCGGGCCACCACGTCGTCGGGCCGGTCGATCCACCACCGCTGCGGCGAGTGGCCCGCGGAGCGCACCGACAGCTCGTAGACCAGGTTGTAGACATGCTCGTCGACCGAGCCGACCGTCTCCGTGCGCCGGTACGACTTGGCGGCGCCCGCGAACGTGCTGGTGCCGCTGCGCCCGCCGCCGACCGAGAAGCCGACGTTGCCCAGTTGCAGGCGCAGGATCTTCTTGAGCTGCACGCTCGCCCGGGCACCGAGCTGGAAGCCGACGCCCCAGGAGGTCGCCCGGTTGCCGGTCGCCGCGGCGCTCTCCAGCGCCCGCGCGTTGACGGTCATCGGGTAGGCGTCCACGTCGGTCCGGCCGCCGACCCGCTCCAGCAGACGCGCGCCCACCGACACGGTGTACGCCCGGCCGTTCAGGGTGATCCCGTGGGTCACACCCGCCAGCAGCCGCGGCAGGTCGCCTTCGAGAGCCGGGCGGTCGAACCACGCGATCAGGTCGTCCTCGGCCGTCGACCAGTCGGGCGTCCGGCCGCCCGTCAACTGTCGGTGCAGCGTGGCCAGTACGGTGCGGATCTGGGGGAGTACGAGCTCGGCGCCGGGCAGGGCGATGCCCATGCCGAAGCCCTGACCGAGCCGGGACGCCAGCGCCAGCGGCTCGCGCGGATGCGGTTGCGGCAGCGGGGCGTCCAGCCTCGCCGGCCGCTGGTAGGCGGACTCCGTGAGCTCCACCCCGTGGTCCGCGGCCAGCGTCAGCAACCGCGCCACGTTCGGCTGCGCGTCGACCGGGCCCTCCAGAGAGGGTGCCGCCTGCCGCAGCGGCGACGCGTCCTCGCCCAGCAGCCGCTTCTCGAAGTCGGCCGCCTCCCGGCCGGGGATGCCGATCTCCGCGTCGACGACGTGCTCCACGGGAGCGATGCGGTGGGTGTCCGACAGCACCTCCACCGTCACCCGCAGCCCCGCCCGGTACCGGGCCTGCTCGCTGGTGGCGTTGAGCACGGTGTGGCTCATCGCCACCTCGGCCAGGCCGTGCCCGGCGTTGCGGCTGCGGTCGTACGACAGCGCGGCGGAGGGCATGAACCGGACCGCGCCACTGGTTCCGCCCCCGCTGGCCACGCCGAGCGACAGCCGCGCCGTGTCCATCCGCGAACGGGCGGCGGTGATGCCCACACCGGAGTCCTCGCGCACGGCGACTCCCGGGGTGTCACCCAGGTACTGCAGGTCGTGGATCTGCGCCTTGATGGCGACGCGGCCGCGGAACTTGCCCCGGCCCGCGCGGACGTCGACCCGGTTCGTCAGCACGCCGTTGCCGAGCAGGTACCTGCTGCGGTTGCGGGCCGCTTTCTCGTTGAGCCGGGACAGCACCGTCTCCGTGACCTGCCGCACCGCCTCGGCGGGCAGTCCCGCGGAACGCAGGCGCTGTTGCAGCTGGGCCGCCACCGGCACCAGGTCGATGGCGTTGATCACCTCACGGGCGTGGTGCGGGCGCGCCACACCGGTGCCCTGCTGATCGGGCCCGTCCACGGCTGCAAGGCGAGGCCCGCCCGGCCGGGTGAAGTCCGAGGGCAGGTCCACCGTCACCTTGGCCGGTACGACCAGCTGCTCGCCCCCGGAGAGGTAGGGGCGCGGCTCGCCGTCCACGAAGACCCGCAGGTGCGCTCCACTCGCCAGGAACCGGAGCATCTGCCACACGAAGACCTTGCGGCCCGCGACCACGCTGCGTTCGAGTTCCGTGGCCTGCTGGCGGCCCCACTGGCCGCCGATCAGCGGGATCACCGGCAGCAGGGAGCCGGCGCCCTGGGCGAGGGACAGGGCTGTGAGCGGGATGACGTCAGCGCCGTGGGGCCGTTCGATCGCGGTCTTGGCGGTGGACGACAGCCCGGCGAAGGACACCTTGTACTCGCGCACCGCCGCGTCCGCCTGGGGATCCGCCGGGGCGGGCGCGAGTTCCTTCAGCACCGGCCGCACCCACACCACGTGGTCGCCGGCCGTCACCATCAGGCCCCGCTGCAGCGCCCGGTCCCAGACGGCGGCGGGCGTGGCGGCGTGTTCGTCCCCGCCGTGGACCTGCGTCGCCGACGACGACTCGGGCGCGCCGACCAGCAGCCCGCGGACCGCGTCGTAGATGCCCTCGATCAGCTCGGTGGCGTCCCCCGGCCGCGTCACCTCGAACGCGACTCGCTCCGCCCACTGCCGCGCCACGTCCTCGTCGAACGCCTTGGCGTCATGGACGGTCACCTCGCCCAGAGCGCCCCGCTCCACGTACCACGGCACCTCGGCGCCGGGCGCCTCCTCCGCTGAGTCCGGCCGGCCGGCCTGCCGTTCCGCCGACGTGGAGGCGACGGCCTGCGTGGGGGTGGGGGCCTGTTCGGGTACGTGGGTGTCGTCGGAGTTGGGTGCCTCTTCGGGTGCGGGGACTTCTTCGGTGGCGGGTGCCTGTTCGGCGGTGTCCGTTTGGCCGGCCTGCGGTTCCACCGGCGGGGTGGCGATCGCTTGCGTGGGGGAGTGGGCCTCGTCGGTGGGGGCCTGCTCGGGTACCTGGGTGTCGTCGGAGGTGGGCGCCTCCTCGGGCGCGGGGACCTCCTCGGCGGCGGGCGCCTGCTCCGGCGTACCGACCGTCTCGGCCTCCCCGGGCGCGCCGACCGGGACTTCTTCCGTCGTGCGGGCCCGCTTCGGCTCGCGGAGTTCGTCCGACGCGGCGGTCTCGTCTGAGCGGGCCCGCTTCGGCGCGAGGGTCCCGACCGGAGCGGAGGCCTCCGCCAACGCCGTCGTGTCGCTTGCGGCGCGCACGTCGTCTTCGGCCGCCCGCGCCTCGTCGAGGGCACGGGCACCCTCCGTGGCGGGCGCCTCTTCGACGGCGGGAGGCTGCTCCGAGTCGCGTACGTCCTCCGGTGTACGCGCCGACTCGGGAGCGCTCACCCCCTCCGCGGCCCGAACCTCCTCAGCGGTGGCGGAAGGCTGCTCCGAGGGACGCACCTCCTCGGCGGTACGCACCTCCTCGGCGGTACGCACCTCCTCGGCGGTACGCACCTCCTCGGTGGTACGCGACTCCTCCGCCGCACGCGACTCCTGAGGGACCGTCATGTCCCCGGCCGCAGGCCCCGGCTCCGGCGCCCCCGTGTCCTCGGGAACCATCACATCTACGGCCGGCCGCGCTGCCTCCCGCTCGGGTGAGGTCGCCAAGAGGTCGGCCAGGGTCCGGCTCGGGTGGCTGATGGTGATGACGGCTCGGCGGAGGGCGGCCGGGCCGTCGGCGGGGCTGGTGCCGGGCGGGTATTCGCGGCCGCGTGACGTGACGCCGCCGAGGAAGTCGGCGGCGTGCAGCTCGGGCGGAGCTCCCGCCGCCCTCAGGTGCTCACGCAGGCGCTCGGTGAAGACCTCGGCCACCGCCTCCGCCCGCTCCTCGCCCCGCCGGATGGCCCGGCCGTAGTGGGGCCGTCCGAGCACGGTGCCGTTGCCGTGACCGCTGATCGACACGACGGGCAGCGCACGTCCCCGCTCGAATGCCGCCACCCCCTCCTGGGCCGTGCTCGCGGCGAGTGCGTCGACGACTCGCCGGGCGTCGGCGGACAGTCGGTGCGAGCCGCCGTCGAAGCGGATGTGCCGGGTGACCGGCTGCGGAGTCCGTATCTGGCGGGCCGCGCGGTCGAAGTGGTACGCGACCCCGGTGTCCGGATCGGTCACCCGGAAGCCGCCGCGCACCACTTCGACGTCGCCGTGCGGTACGAGCCGGGCCGCGCGCAGGGCGCCGTCCGGTGCGAAGTGGAGCCGTACCCGCCGGCCGGCGAGCGGACTGCCCCGGTACACGGACAGCGGCCGTTCCATCGACTCCAGCACCCGGTCGGCGTCGTAGTGCCAGGTCACCGGGCCGTCCGCCAGGCCGTCGGCGTGCACCACCAGCCCGCCGTCCGCAGTCTGCTCGACCCGTACGTCGGACACCTCGGACAGCAGCCGTCCAGACTCCGCGTCGACCCGGATGACGTGATCGGTGCCGGGCAGCGCGATGTCCTCGTACTCGGCGATGGGCTCCAGCCGCGTCGGGCGGAGGCGCGTCCCCGCGGGCTGGGCGGGCGCCGCCTCCGGTACCGCACGGGACGACGAGGCCGACGTGTCCATGGCGCCGCCCCGCAGCCCCGGTCGCCGCGCGGCGTCCACGCCCCGCTCCTCGGCCAGGGCCCGGGCCACGGTGACGGCCCGACCGACCCGGTCCGACGCCCCCTTGGCCTCGTGCAGCTCCTGGGCCACACGCATCGTCGCCCAGTACTGCTCCGGGTCCCGCTCCCGCAGCGAACCGGCGCCCTCGGCCACCGTCAGGTCGAACGGGTTGTGCTCCGTCGTGATCCGCGCCGCCGCACGCCACAACTCCTCGGCGGCACGCTCGTCGAGCTTGCCGAATGTCACCGCGAACCGCTGGAGCTCCGCCGACGGAGGCGCCACCTCCCGGACCTCGATCCGCTCGTAATCGCCTTCCTCGTCGGCGACGAGCGATCGGGACCCGATCTTCAGCCGGGCTCCGGGAAGCAGCAGTACCTCGTCCTCGTGCCGGTTCGCCGAGAACGCCGTGATGTCCCGGCCCCAGTGCCCGGTGAGCTCCATGCGAACCAGCACGGGATTTTCCGCGGGCAGGAGGTTCTCCCGCATGAACTCCTTGGCTTCGTTCTCGGCACGGCTGAAGCTGGCGAACGCCGGGAAGGAGAACTCGGAGCGGCCGGAGTCGGCCGGGTCGCCATGGCCGGTCCCCTCGAAGAGTTCCCTCGCGGAGCGCTTGCCGCGCCAGACCTCACCGGTCGCGGGCGGCAACTGCTCCAGTGCGTCCAGCACCATCGCGGAGTGGGCCGTCATCTCGTGCTCGATGGCGGGCAGCAGCCGCTCGGCGATGGCGTAGAGCTCCTGCGTGTGCCGTGCTTTCTCCTCCTCCGTCAGAACCTCGTCCTCGTCGTCGTTGACGTCGACGGTGAAGAGCTCGTCGGCTTCCGGGTCGGAGGTCAGAGCGGGGGTGATGGCCGTGAACGCCTTGCCCCAACGCTCGTCGATGATCCGCCGGACCCGCTTGCGCAGCGCCGGCCGGACCTCGCCGGGCCCGAACTTGAGCACCGTGTTCATCAGCGCGGAGGCCGTGTTGGTGTACGCCGTCAGGGCGACGAAATGGGCGAGCGTCAGCCGATCCAGTACCTCCTGCGGCTCCATGTCGTTCGTGAGCAACCAGCGCTCGACGGACGGCTGGTCCTCCTCGCCCACGTCGAACATCGCCAGATCGCTCAGGGGCTCGTTGACGAACCAGGAGAAGTCCTTCCTGCGCTCCACGGCCTGCTGCATCATCTCCGTTCCGGGCTCGGCGAAACTGCCGTCCTGGATCTTGGCCCAGTAGACGGCCTCGTGCGGCAGCATGCCGTCGGCGGCGACCTGCTCGCGCACCTCGCCCAGCTTCAGTCCCGGAATGGACCGGTACATCCGCGCGGCGTCCTCCAGCGCGTCCTCGGCCGGCGACGCGACCACGTCCGCCGCCCGCAGGCCCGCCAAGACCTTGGAGAGCGAGTGCTCCTGCTGAGGAAGCAGCCAGGCGATCAGGGCGAGCGCGAACCCTTCGCCGTCCGCGTCGGCGACGTTCAGTACTCGGAGGATGCTCCCCAGCTCGGCCGCGGTCCGCGACGCATGCTCGGGCAGCGCCACACGCGTGGCGCGCTCGCGCAGCGCCTGTGCGTCCAGGCCCAGCTCCTGAGCCTTCGCCCAGTCTCCCGAGCCGATGATCTCGCGCAGCAAGGCCGAAAAGGCCGACGGGGCGTCACTGGCGAGCGCCGCCCGGTGGAAGGCCGCCATCAGCTCCGGTACGTCCCGCTCCAGCAGGTCGTCGACACCTGTCGGCCAGGCGCTCTCCTCTGCCTGGTCCACCGCCATCGGACCGTCCGGGCGGAAGACCTCAAGGATCTCCTCCTCGCTCAGGTCGGGACGCGCCTTGGAGAGCACTCCGAAGAGATGGCGCACGCTGATCCGTGCCGTCTCCCGCGCCCTCGGGTGACCGGCGGCGTGCTTGGCCAGCCTCTCCTCGAAGTCCTGTGCCAGCGGCGCATACGCCGGATCCGTGTACAGCACGCTCAGCAGCCCGGGGGTCTCGGCGAACGCCGCCGAGCCGCCGAGGACCGCCGCGGCCTCCCGCATGGGCGTGTCGGACTCCGGCGTCGCGTCGGCCCCGCTGGGCTCAGCGGCGGTGACGTCCGGGGAGCCGCCCAGGAGCCCGTCCCGTACCGTACGGACATCCCGCTGCCCGGCTAGCTCGCGTGCGACCTCGGGCGCCTGACCGACCCCGTCCGACGCCCCCTTGGACTCGTGCAGTTCCTGGGCCACGCGCATCGTCGCCCAGTACTGCTCCGAGTCACGCTCCAGCAGCGCCCCGTGGCCCTCGGCCACCGTCAGGTCGAACGGGTTGTGCTCCGCCGTGATCCGCGCCGCCTCGGCCCACAGTTCACCGGCCCTACGCTCGTCCAGCTTGCCGAACGTCACGGCGAACCGCCGGAGTTCAGCCGACGGCGGCGCCACGTCCCGGACCTGGATGTGCTCGTAGTCGCCTTCGTCGTCGCGGTGGAGCGATCGGGACTCGATCTTCAGCCGGGCTCCGGGAAGCAGCAGCACCTCCTCCTCGCCCGGGTGCGTCGAGAACGGCGTGATGTCCCGGCCCCAGTGCCCCGTCAGCTCCACGCGGACCAGCACGGGGGATTCCGTGAGCAGCTGGGCCTTGCGCATGAACTTCCTGGCCACGTCCTCGTCGCGGGTGAAGCTGGCGAATGCCGGGAAGGTGAACTCGGAGCGGCCGGAGGTGGCCGGGTCGCCGTGGCCGGTTCCCGCGAAGAGTTCCTCCGCGGAGCGCTTGCCGCGCCAGACCTCGCCGGTCGCGGGCGGCAACTGCTCCAGTGCGTCCAGCAGCATCGCGGAGTGGGCCGCCATCTCCTGCTCGATGGCGGGCAGCTGCCTCTCGGCGATGGCGTAGAGCTGCTCCGTGATCCGCGCGTCCTCCTGCGGCGTCGGATCCTCTGTGGCGGAGGTCCTGAAGAGCTCCATGGCGACCGGGTCGGAGGTCAGGACGGCCGGGATGTCCCAGAGCGACTTGCCGGCACGCTCGTCGATGATGCGCCTGACCCGCTTGCGCAGCGCCGGCCGGAGCTCGGCGGGCCCGTACTTGAGCGCGGTGTTCATCAGCGCGGAAACCGCGCCGGTGTACGCCATCAGGGCGGCGAAATGGGGGAGGGCAAGCTGATCCAGCAGCTTCTGCGGCGCCACGCCGTGCATGACCAGCCAGCGCTTGACCGAGGGCTCGTCGTCCTCCACGTCGGACGGCGACAGATCGTCCATCGGCTCGTCGGCCAGGGCGGCGAACTTCTCCCGCTGCTCGATGGCTTCGCTCAGCAGATCCTCTGCGGGGTCGGCGAAATCGCGGTTCTGGATCTTGGACCAGTAGACGGCCTCGTGCGGCAGCAGGCCGTCGGCGGCGATCTCCCCGCGCACCTCGGCGAGTTCCAGCGCCGGAATGGACCGGTACATCCGAGCGGCGTCGTCCAACGCGTTCCCGGCCGGCGACGGCACCACGTCCGCCGCCCGCAGACCCGCCAGAACCTCGTAGAGGGACTCCTCCCCCTGCGGAAGCAGCCACCCGATCAGGGCCAGCGAGAACCCTTCCGGGTCCGCCTCGGAGATGTCCAGCACCCGAAGGACGTTCCCGAGCTGCGCCGCCGTCCACGAGGCGCGCTCGGTCAACGGCACCGGCGTGACGCCCTCGCGCAGCGTCCGGACGTCCAGGCCCAGCCGCTCCGCCTTCGCCCAGTCACCCGAGCCGGCGATCTCGCGCAGCAACGCCGGCAGCGCCAGCGGGGAATCACTGGAGAGCGCCGCCTGGTGGAGAGCCGCCATCAACTCCGGTACGCCCAGCTCCAGGAGGTCGTCGACGTTGTCCGGCCAGGTGTCCTCCTCGTCCTGATCCATCGCCATCGGATCGTCGGGGCGGAAGACCTGGAGTATCTCCTCCGCGCCCAGGTCGGGGTGCGCCTCCGAGAGCACGTCGAAGAGGAGGTTCACCTCGACCTGCACTGCCTCCAGCGCCCTCGGGTGAGTGGCCGCGTACGTGGCCAGCCGCCCCTCGAAGTCCAGAGCCAGCGGTACGTACGCCGGGTCCGTGTACAGCACGCTCATCAGCTCGGAGGCCCTGGCGAACGGCGCCGAACCGTCCGCCACGGCCGCGGCCTCGCTCATGGGTACGTCGGACTCCGCGGTCGCGCCGGCCCCGCTGGACTCGGCGACCGTGACGTCCGGGGAGCCGCCCAGCAGCCCCTTCCGCAGCGCGGGCACACGCCGCCGCATGGCCAGCTCCTGTGCCACCGCGACCGCCCGGGCGAGCCGGTCCGGCGCGCCCGCGTTCTCGTGCAGCACCTGGGCGACGCGCATGGTCGCCCAGTACTGCTCCGGGTCACGCTCCAGCAGTGAACCGGCGCCCTCGGCGACCGTCAGGACAAAGGAGTTGTACACCTCCGTGATCCGCGACGCCGTACGCCACAGTTTCTCGGCGGCAGTCTCGTCCAGCTTGCCGAACGTCACGGCGAACCGCCGGAGTTCCGCCGACGGCGGCGCCACCTCCCGGGCGTCGATCCGTTCGTAGTCTTCGTGGTCGCCGCCGGACGGGTACCGCACCACCCTGCGGGAGACGATCTTCAAGCGGGCACCGGCCAGCAGCAGTACCTCTTGCTCATCCGGAATTCCGGCGAAGGCCGAGATGTCCCGGCCCGTGTCCCCGGCGAGCTCGGCACGGACCAGAACGGGACGGACCCCCTCCACGCTCTCCCGGGCCATGAAGCGACGCGTTACGCCCGGGTCCCGGGTGAAGCTGGCGAATGCCGGGAACGACAGCTCGGAGCCGCCGGGGTCGGCGGAGTGGGCGGAGTCGATCGGCTCGATCCCCGCGTGGAGGTCCGCGACGGAGCGCTTGCCCCGCCAGACCTCACCCGACGCCGGAGGTATCTGCCCCAGAGCGTCCAGCAGCATCGCGGCGTGGACCGCAATCTCCCGCTCGATCGCGGGCAGCAGCCTCTCGGCCGCGGCGTGGATCTCCTGTTTCAGCCACTCCCTTTCCTCGGATGCCTCGGGGTTGCTGTCCTTGTAGGCGGCGAGCAGCCTTGCGACATCCGGGTCGTGGGTCAGCGCGGGGCTGAGCTTGTAGCCGACGAAGTAGCTGTCGAAGAGCCGCTTGACCCGGTCGCGCAGCGCTGACCGTACCTCGGCGGGCCCGAACTTGAGCACAGTGTTGATGAGCGCGGATGCCGTGAGGCTGTACGTCATCAGGACGGCGAAGTGAGCCGGACTCACCTTCTCCAGCACCTGCGACGCCGTCACACGGTTCTCGCGCAACCAGCGCTGGGCAGGCGGTTCCAACGCCGCGAAGAGGGGCGGCAGGTCGCTCACCGGCACGTTGACGAGGTCCTTGAACGCCTGCCTCCGCGCCTGTGCGATGGCAAGAGTCTCCGCACCGGGCTCGGCGAGACCGCCTTCCCCGACGGGAGTGGTGATCTTGGACCAGTAAAGGGCCTCGTGCGGCAGCATGCCCTTCTCGCCGACCCGCCGACGCACCTCGGCGAGCGACACCCCCGGAATCGACCGGTAGATCAGCGCCGCGTCGTCCAACGGGTTGCCGGCCAGCGACGGCGCCACCTCCGTCGCCTGCAGACCGGCCAGCACCTCGTGGAGCGAGCGGTCTCCCAGCGCGAGCATGCGCCCGATCACCGCCAGCGCGAAGGCTTCCCCGTCCGCCTTGGGCACGTTCAGCAGCCTGAAGGCGTTCCCGAGCCTGGAGGCCGTCCCGGCCAGCACACCCGACGGCAGCTCCGCGCCCTCCAGCACGGCTCGCCGCTCACGCAGTGCCTGCGCGTCGAGGCCCAGCCGCTCGGCCTTCGCCCAGTCGCCGGACGCGGCGATGTCGCGCAGCAGCGCCTTCAGCGTCAGTGGGGAATCGTGGAACAGCACCCCGTTCGTGAAAGCCGTCATCAACTCCCGCGCACTGCCGTGCTTCAGCAGTCTGCTGAGACGGGACCGCGCGGTGCTCCTGCGGAACAGGCCCGCCGACAGCGGGCCACCGACGAGGAGGACGTTCGCGATCTCCTCCCGGTGCTGCGCGGGATGGGCCTCGGTGAGCACCTCGACCAGACGGTTCAGGCTCTGCCGAGCAGCCGTCCGCGCCGTCCGATGACCGGACGCGAAGTCGGCCAACCGCTGCTCGAACTCCCGCGCCTTCCGCAGGTACCCCGGGTCCGCGTACAGCGCTCCGAGGCCGGGTTCCCTGCCCGGCGCCGAGACGGTCTCCGACGGCGCGGACACCTCGGCGGCGGGCACCGTGGGTACCTGGGCCCCGTCGGGCTGCACGACCGCACGAGACGCCGTCACACTTGCGCGCGAACCACTGGACTCCGCGACCGCGACGTCCGGGGAGCCCCCCAGCAGTCCCTCGCGCACCGCACGGCCGCCGCGTTGCCCGGCCAGCTCGCGGGCCACCGAGACCGCCCGGTCCAGCCGGTCCGCCGCGTCCGCGTTCTCGTGCAGGACCTGCGCGACCCGCATGGTCGCCCAGAACTGCCGCGAGTCCCGCTCCAGCAGTGAACCGCTGCCCTCGTCGACCGTCAGCCGGAACGGGTTGTGCTCCGCCGTGATCCGGGCCGCCTCGCGCCACAGCTCGTCGGCCGAGCGCTCGTCGAGCTTGCCCAGGGCCGTCACGAAGCGCTTGAGGTCCGGCAGGTCCCCCAACCGGTCACCGGGCTCCAGGCGCTGGGCCTCCTGGGCCTCCTGGTCCTCCGCGGCCGCTGCCGCCCGCCACGCGGCCGCCAGCCGGGAGTACGTGATCCGCCGTCCCGGCCGGTGAATACGACCGGCGAGATCCACCAACCGCGACCGGGTGTCCTCGTCGACCGGTGTGATCGCCCCGGTGCCCTCCAGACGGCGTACCAGTGTGTCCAGGTGGGTTGCGGCGATCAGCGTGTCCGGGGCGAGGTTGAGAACGTCGCGGGTCACGTCCGCCGCACGGCGTGCGGTCATCAGACGCTCGACCGTCAGGTGCTCCGGCCCCCCGTACACCTCGGCGGCCAGCCCGCCCACCTGCCAGACGTGCAGCCCGTCGGCCGCGCCGATCTGGTGGGCCAGCGGCAACAGGTCGGCGCGTCCGACCACCGAGCCGGTCCCGGCGAGCTGCTGGAGCGCGTCCCGGAGCGGGGTGGGCGGGAACTCCGGCTGTTCCTCGACGGCGCCGACCACCTCGTAGGTGAGGCTGCCCTCCTCGCGGTTCTCCCGGGACGTGACGTTCAGGCGCGCCCCGGGCAGGAGCAGCACCTCCTGCTCGTCCTCCTTCACGGAGAAGGCCGAGATGTCCCGGCCCGCGTTCCCCGAGAGCTCGGCGTGGATGAGCACGCGGTGGGAGCCGGGCAGCGGAGCCTTCCGCAGGAACAGGAACCCTTGATTGGCCTCCTCGTCGCTCCGGCTGAAGCTGGCGAACTTGTCGAAGGTGATCTCCGAGCTGTCGTTGCCCACCAGGCGAGTGCCGCGCCAGACCTCACCCGTCGCGGGCGGCAACTGCCGCAGCGCGTCCGTCAGGATCGTGGCATGGGCCGCCATCTCCCGCTCGATGGCGGGGAGCAGCCGGTCGATCACCTCCCGGTACCGCTCACGATGCAGCCCCAGCTGCTCCGGCGTCAGTTCCAGGGGATACACGGCCGTGAGAGCGGCGAACTCCGGGTGGTCGTTCAGCGCGTGCGGCAGCCTGCTTCCATCACGCAGATGCTCCTCGACGAGCCATTCGATCTGCTTGCGCAGCGCCGAACGGGCGTCGTCGGTATCGGGCCTGAGCAGCGGATTGATCAGCTGGTACGTCGAGTTGGTGTACGTCGCGAGCGCGGCGAAGTGAGCCGGGGTCAGGCGCCGCAGCAGCTGTCGCGCCGTCAAGCCGTTCTGCCGCAGCCAGTTCTGCGCCCACGAGTCCTCCGCCGGGTCCGAGGGCAGCGGCTGGTCGACGAGGCCCTCGAACTCGACCCGGTGTTCCTGAACCTGCTGGATGCCGTACGTGCCGAGCCCGGTGAAACCGCCGTCCTCGGCCGGGGCGAAGAGCCTGGACCAGTAGGCGGCCTCGTGCGGCAGCATGCCGTCCTCGCCGGCCCGCTCCCGGATCTCGGCCGACGACAGCCCCGGCACCGACCGGTACATGCGCGCCGCGTCGTCCAGCGGGTTCGCCGCCAGCGTCGGCACCACGTCCGCCGTCTGCAGACCCGCCAGGATCTCGTACAGCGAATGGTCCTGGAGCGGAAGCATCCAGCCGATCAGGGCCAGCGCCAGGCCGTCCGCGTCCAGACCGGGGACGTTCAGCAGCTTGAAGGCGTTCCCCATGAACGCGGCGCTGCCCGACACGCCCGCCGTCAGCGGCATGCCCCGCCTGCCCTGTATCTCGCGGAACAGCTCGGACGACTCGTCCATGGCGAACCATGCTCTGCCCGAGACGGCGCTCATCGGCAGTTCCGGGCCCTGCTCGTCCGGACCCAGGTCGCCCGCGCGCGGCTTCTCGACGGTTGCGGGCTCCTCGACGATCCGGGTGACACCGGTCACCGTCCGGCCCTCGGCGCCCTCCGGAGCGCTGTGGTGCACCTCGATGCCCAGCACACCGGGAGCCGAACGCAGCTCGTCCAGCAGCGGGGCACCCTGCTCGTCGAAGGTCACCCGCTCCAGCGGCACCTGCTCGGTACGGAAGCCCAGTGTCCGAAGAGCGCCCTGGTTGGCGGCGAGGAACGCCACCTCGCGCTCGCTCAGCCCGACGCCCAGACGCGCCCACTCGCCCGGCGTGGCGGCGAGGTCCCCGCGCAGCCGGTCCGTCTCCGGGCGCTCGACGCGGTACCTGAAGTACTCGTCGCCCCAGTACTTCGCGGCCTCCCGCTTCCACGACGGCGCCTGCGCCGCCATGTTCCCGATACTGAAGAAGTCGTCGTCGAACATGTGCGCCCGGTCCGGCGCGACCCGCTCGACCGCGGCACGCAACCGGGCGCGCAACTCGCTCCGCAGGAAGGCCACCTGGTCGCGCAGCGCCTGCATGTCCAGACCCAGGTGTGCCGCCTTCGCCCAGTCGCCCGAGTCGGCGATCTCGCGCAGCAGCGACTTCAACGTCAGCGGCGAGTCGTTCCCGAGGGCCGCGTTGAAGAAGGCGGTCGCCAACTCCCGTACGCTGCCCCGCTCCAGCAGCTCTTCGAGACGGGCGAGCCCGTTGTCGGCGCCGATCTGCCCCGCCGACGTCAGGTTGTCGGCGAAGAAGACCTGCGCGACCTCCTGCCGGCTCCGCTCCGGGTGCGCCTCGGCGAGTACGTCGAACAGGCGGGCCACGCCCTGCCGGGCCGCCTCCAGCGCCCTCGGCTGACGGTACGCGTGCGCGCCCAGCCGCTTCTCGAACTCCCGGGCCATGGCGGCATACGCCGGATCCGCGTACAGCGCCCGCAGACCGCGCTCCGTGGCGGGGTCGGGCGTGCCGTCCGACACCAGATGGGCGACCGGCGCCACGGCCTGCTGCTCCGCGCCGGCCTGACTCGACGACGCCGCGGAGGACGTACCGGTGCCGTCGAGACGTGCCAGGAAGGCCCGCAGGGAGTCCGTCTGCGGCAGGTCGGCGTCCCGGGATTCCTCCGCCGGGCGCGCCTGAGCGGCATCGGCCATACGGGCGGCGACCCCACCGCGCAGGCCCTCGCGTGCGGAACGGGCATCGCGCTGGGCGGCCAGGGCCCCGGCCGCCGCGACGGCCCGCGCGTCCCGGTCCGGCGCGCTCGCGTTCTGGTGCAGTACCCGCGCCACGCGCATCGTCGCCCAGAACTGCTCGGGATCGCGCTCCAGCAGACCTCGGGCACCCTCGGCGACCGTGACAGGGAAGGGGGAGTGCTCCGCGGTGATCCGCGACGCGTCGGTCCAGAGCTGACGTGCCGTCGGCTCGGCCAGCTTGCCGAACTGCTGCTCGGCGAACCGCTTGAGCTCCGGCGGCACCCGCACCTCACCGCCGGGGCCGCGGCGGCCCTCCACGGGTCGGCTCTGCCGGTTCCGCGCGTCCGCCGCCGACCGCCACGCGGCGGCCAACCGGGGGTACGTCACCTGCTGTCCCGGCGTCTCCAACTGCGAGACGAACTCCACCAGCCGCGACCGGGCGGCCTCATCGACCGAGGTGAGCGCCCCGGCGCCGTCCAGGCGGCCGACCAGCGCGTCCAGGTGTGCCACGACGATCTGCGTGTTCGCGCCGATCGGCAGAACGCCGCGGGCCAGGTCCGCCGTACGCCGTACGTCCGTCAGGCGCTCGACCGTCAGGTGCTCCGGCCCCCCGTACACTTCACTGGCCAGCTCACCCAGACGCCAGACCTGAAGGCCGTCCGCCGCGCCGATCCGCCGGGCCAGCGGCAGCAGATCGGCGCGCTTGACCACCGAGCCGGCGCCGGCGAGGCGCTGCAGTGCGTTCCGCAGCGTGCCGAGCGGGAACTCCGGCAGCTCCTCGACAGCCTCGACCAGTTCATACGTCTTCTTTCGGAAGTCGCGCATCTCACGGGACGTGATGTTCAGACGCCCAGTGGGAAGCAGCAGTACCTCCTGTTCGTCCATGTCCAGGGAGAGGCCCGAGATGTCCCGTCCCGTGTTCCCGGTCAGCTCGGCGCGGATGAGCACCCGGTGGGAATCCGGCAGCGGAGCCTTCGAGGCGAACAGGAACTGGCCTTCTGCCTCCTCCTTGTTCCGGGTGAAGCTGGCGAACTTGTCGAAGGTGATTTCCGAGCTGTCGTGGCCCACCAGGCGCGTGCCGCGCCAGACCTCGCCGGTCGCGGGCGGCAACTGATCCAGCGCGTCCACCAGCATCGCGGCATGGGACGCCATCTGCTGCTCGATGACCGGGAGCAGCCCCTCGACCGCCGCACGGAGCCGCTCGCGATACCGCGCCCGTTCCCCGGGCACCTTTCCCGGAGGGTTCGCGGTCACCCGACGGATCTCAGGGAGATAGTTCAGTACGGCGGGCAGGGGGCTCCCGAAGCGGATGTGCTCGTCGACGAGCCAGTCGATCTGGCGGCTCAGCGCCGCACGAGCCTGGTCGGCATCGGACTTGAGCAGGGGATTGATCAGCTGGTAGTTCGAGGCGGTGTAGGCCGCGACGGCGGCGAAGTGCGCCGGGGTCAGGCGCTCCAGCACCTGCCGCGCGGTCAGCCCGTTCTGCCGCAGCCAACGCTCCGTCCACGACTCGTCCTCGGTTTCCGGGGGCAGCGGCTGGTCGACGAGGCGCTCGAAGTCAGCCCTGCGTTCCTCGATCAGGTCGAGCCCCAGCTCGCCGAGTCCGGTGAAGCCGCCGTCCTCGGGCCGGGTGTTGAACTTGGACCAGTAGACGGCCTCGTGCGGCAGCATGCCCTGCTCGCCGCCCTGCTGACGCACCTCCGCGAGCGACAACCCAGGCACCGACCGGTACATGCGTGCCGCGTCGTCCAGCGGGTTCCCCGCCAGTGACGGCACCACGTCCGCCGTCTGGAGACCCGCCAGGATCTCGTGCAGCGAATGGTCCCGCAGCGGAAGCATCCAGCCGATCAGGGCCAGTGCCAGGCTCTCCCCGTCCAGACCGGGGCCCTGGAGCAGCCTGAAGGCGTTCCCGACCCGCGCGGCGGTGCCCGAGACAGAGCTCTTCGGCAGCTGGGGGCTCTGCTCGCCCAGGCCCAGGCCCAGGCCCAGGCTTGGATCGCCCGCAGCCTGCTCCCGCAGCGCCCGCACGTCCAGGCCCAGGCGTTCCGCCTTCGCCCAGTCGCCGGAGTCGGCGATCTCGCGCAGCAGCGACTGCAACGTCAGCGGAGACTCGTTCTCGATGGCCGCCTTGTGGAAGGCCGCCATCAACTCCCGCACACGGCCCTGCCGCAACAGGTCGTCAAGTCCGGACGGACCGGTGCCCCCACCGATCCGCCCTGCCGACGTCACGTCGTCGGCGAAGAAGACGGCCGCGATCTCCTCCGCGCTCCGGCCGGGATGCGCCTGAGCGAGCACGTCGAACAGACGGGACACGCCCTCCTGAGCCACGGCCCGCGCGCTCGGCTGCTGCGAGGCGTACGTGCCGAGCCGCTTCTCGAACTCCCGGGCCGTCGGGGCGTACGCCGCGTCCGCGTACAGCGTCCGGAACCCGGGGCTCGCGACGAGCGCCGGGGAACCGTCCGCGACCGGACCGGTGATCGGTGCCACCGCGGCGGCATCTGCCTGGTCCGCCTGGTCCGCCGCTGACTGTACGTCGGGAATCCGCTCGGTGGATGACGCACTGGTGCCGTCGAGATCTGCCGGGGAGATCCGAGGGGAGTCCGTCGGCGGCACGGTGACATCCATGGCGTCCGGGGCGGCGGGAGCCTCAACGGCTTCGACCATGCGGGCCATGACCCCGCCCCCACCCAGCAGACCCGCAGGCGCGGACCCGACAGCGCGCTCGTCGGCCAGGTCCCTGGCCGCCGCGACGGCTCGGGCGATGCGGTCCGGCGCGCCCTCGTTGTCGTGCAGTACCTGGGCCACCCGCATCGTCGCCCAGTACTGCTCGGGGTCGCGCTCCAGCATGCCCCCAGCGCCCTCGGCGACCGTCAGCCCGAACGGGTTGCGCTCTGCGGTGATCCGCGACGCGTCCGCCCAGAGCCGGCGTGCCGTCGGCTCGGCCAGTTTGCCGAACTGCTGCTCCGCGAACCGGCGCAGCGAGGGGTCGGGGGCGGTGTCGCGGACGCGCTGACCTGTTGTGCCGACCTGCTTCGCCTCCGTCGTGGGGCGCGCCCCGTCGACCTGCTGCCGGCTCGGCGAACCGTTGGTCTCCCCGTCAGGTTGCGGCACCTGAACCTGCGACCGCACCGCCGTGGAGCCTTCCGCCTCCGGCGCCGACTGCTCCGGCCTCACCACCGGCTCCTTGGCCGGAGTCCCATCGGCCGGCCCCGAAACAGGAGCAGCCACCCCGGGCCGCGTCCGGGAGGAACTCTGCGGCGGCGCGGACGGCGTGTCGGTCCCCTCCGGCTGCGTGACCGACCGCGGCGCAGGCGAGGGCTGCGCTTCCGCTTCGGGGTTCCGCGCGGACCGGGTCACCGTCGGCACCGACGCAGACGTCAGCCCCGGCCTGGACTTCTCCTGCGACTGCGTGGAAGCCGACGAGGTCGCGGACGTCTGCGTCGCCGACTCCTGCGAAGGCGTCTGCGCTTGCTGCGTCGGGACCGACGTCGTCGAGGATGCCTGCGTCGGCACCGGCGGCTGCTGTGCGGTCGCGGACTGCTCCGGAGACTCAGTTGTCGGCTGTTGCGCAGGCGCCGGTGCCTGCTGTGTCGGGGCCGCGTGCTGCGCCTGCTGCGTGTCCGTCGGCACAGGCTGATGCGAAAACGTCGGCTGCTCGGGAGGCGTCGGGACCTGGATCTGCGGCGCTGCCGTCACCGGATCCTGCGGGATCATGGGCTTCGGCACAGCGGCGAAAGGCGCCGAGGTCTCCGCCGTACGGGGCGTCTGCGTGGTGTCCCCCGAGGACGGGCCACCGACCGCGTCGTCGTGCTCCGGAGTGGCCGTGGACGGGGCGACCTGCTCCTCGGGCCGACCGGCGGTGGTCGGATCCGTGGGCGCGGCCGGGCGCTCGGGCGTCGTCGCCGAGGTGTCGTGGGCGGGCGTGGGGGTGGAGTCCTGGTGCTCGATCTCCGCGAGGGTCCGCTCACGGTCCGCGATCTGCGGGACCCGCGACGGCATGGTGGCCCGGTCGACGCGCGGACCGGATGTCGGCGCGGCGGGCAACTCCGTTTCGGCCGCCGGACGGGAACGCTGGGTCTGCGTCACGTCGGACCCGGGGCGAGGCGCGGCGGGCTCGACACGGTGCGGCTGCGCCTGCCGGGACGTGTCCGGCTGCCCCTGGACCGCGGGCGCATCGCCCGGACGCACCAGGGGACTCACCGGTGCGCTGGGCAGACCCTCGATCTCGGAGGCGATCCGGCCGGCCGCCTCGTCGGACAGCGGCACGCGCGGCTCGTCCCCGACGGGGCGCTGCTCTGACGGGACCGTGACATCGGTCCTGGCACCGCTGCCCGTCATGTCCGACAGCGGATCGGGCCGGCCGACGGCGGTCGACGGCTCCGGTCGGGTCGCCGGTGCGGCCGGCTGGACGGTGTCGGCACTCGGCTGGGTGTCGGGCCTGCCGGTGGGGGCGCTGGGGAGGCCGTCGAGCTCGTCCAGGGTGAACGAGGCCTGCTCGTCGGACCCTTGGCGCACGAACGGCTGCTCCTGCTGCGTGGCCGGTGCGGTCGGCAGGGCGTCGGGCCTGACGCCGGGGGCGCTGGGCAGGTCGTCGAGCTCGTCCAGGGTGAACGAGGCCTGCTCGCCCGGCTCCTGGCGCAGGAACTGCTGCTCCTCCTGCGTACGTGCGAGTTCCTGCTCGCTCTGCCTGGAGACGCCCTCCTGCACCAGCCGGTCCAGCCGGCTCCCGGAACCCGAGTCGGAACCCGTACCGCCGGACCCCGTTCCCCCGCCGCGACCGGACCCGGACCCGGCACCGGGACGGTCCGACCCGGGCGCCGGCCGTTCGATCTCCTGCTGGAGTTCGTGGCGCAGCGCGGCGGTGTTCTCGTCGGGGGTCCGCACCGTGGCCAGGCGCTGCTGCGCCTGCTCCAGCCGCTGCTGCGTCTGCTGTACGACCTCCTCCGGCGCGCCGGTCCGGCGCTGCTGGGTGAGCTGGTCACGCAGCTGGGTGACTTCCTGCTCGTGGGTGCGGACCTGCCCCAATCGCTGCTGCTCGCTGACCTGGCGCTGCTGCTCCCGGTCGGCGAGGTGGTCCTTGAGCTGCTGTTCGGCGGTCCGCGCCTCCTGCGGGCTGTCGGCCGCCTCCATCCGCCGCATCAGCTCGGCCTCGCGCGGGTCCTGGTGCGACCCGTCGCCGCGCAACTCCTCGAACCGCCGCATGAGGTCCGCGTTGGCCGCCGCGGCAGCCGACCCCTGGCCGCCACCAGAGGCCTGCTGACGCAGCCGTTCCTCCAAGTGCCGCGTCTGCTCCTCGATCTGACGGTCGGTGTGCTGCTTGAGCTCCTGCTGGGCCTGGCGCGCCTCCTCCGGCGTCCTGGCGTTCTCCACCTGCCGCAGCAGGTCCGCCCGGTGGGCGTCCGCCTCCGGCGCGCCGCCCGGATTCAGCACCGTGCGCAGCTCGGCCATCCGCCGTTCCACCGGCGTCCAGTTGTTGAACTTCGCCTGCGCGTCGAGCGCCTGCCTGCGCTCCTGCGGCGTCGTCGCGGCATCGACGCGCTGCTGCAGCACACCCTGCTGGTGGACCCCCAGCTCGTGGATGACCTGGGACCGCTCCTGCGGGCTCGTCGCGGCACCGAGCAGCTGCCGCAGCTCCGCCTCCCGCGCATCCTGCGGCGTACCGGCGTTCAGACCGTCGAGCCGACGCAGCAGATCCTCGTCCGCTGACTGCGCCCGCGCGTCCTCCTGCGAGTGCAGGCGCTCGGTGAACGACTGCTGCTGCTCCTCGATCTGACGATCCGTGTACTCCTTGAGCTCCTGCTGCGCCTGTCGCCCCTCCTCCGGCGTCCGCGCGTTCTCCACGTTCTGGACGAGCTGCTCGCGCTGCGGATCGGCGGTGGGCAGCAGCCCTTCCCGCAGCTCGTTCAACTGCCGCTCCTGCTGCGTCAGTTGGTTGTGCGCGACCAGGTCGCGCAGCGCCTGCTCGGTCTCCTGAGGTGTGGTCGCGTCCTGCAGCCGCTGCAGCAGCTCCTGCCCGCGCGCATCGGGCAGTGCCCGTTCGCGCAGCGCGTCCAGCCGCCGCTCCAGCTCGGTCTGGGCCGTGCCCTGGCGTACGTCGTCGAGCTGCCGCTGCATGTCGCGCTGGCTCTGGAACTCCTGCAGCGTCTGACGGGCCTGGGCCACCTCCTCCGGCGACCGCGCCGACTCCTCCTGCGCGATCGTCCGGCGCCGCATGACGTCGGACTCGGGGTCGGACTGCGCCAGCCGGTCCATGCGCTGCTGGACCTGCTGGTGCCACGCCAGGTCCTGCTGCAGCGCCTCCCGCGCGGCCGGGTCGCTGACCGTGGCCAGCTCCCGGCGCAGCTGCTCCACTCCCGAGTCGAAGGAGCGCGTGCCGTTCTCGGACGCCACCTCGACCGGAAGATGACGCTCGACGAAGTCGGTGTACTCCTTGAGTTGGCTGTCGACCAGGACCGGGTTGCCCGTCCGCTGCGCCTGCTCCACGGCGTCCACCTGGGACCGCCAGGCGTCCTCGTCGACGCCCAGATCGCGCAGCCGGGAGAGACCGCTCTCGACCTGGGTCTCCACATGGGCGCGGAAGTCCGCGAGCCGCTGGTCGAGAATCCGGTCTTCGACCGTCGTCCGGAAATCCTGCAGACGCCGGCTCGTCTCGGCCCAGTCGCCCGAACCGGCCGACTCGCGCACCGAGTCGGCCCGCGACCGCCACTCCGACTCGGGGAGCCCGGCCGACCGAGCGATCCTGCTGAGCTCGTTGACGCGGCTGCTCACCTCCTGTCGCAGCGGAGCCAGGGTCCCGGTCGGAGCGGAGGGAAGATCCGTGACGAGCGTGCTGGGCGACGGGTCCGGCAGCTCCGACGGGTCGAACGGCTTCGGCGCGTCCGGCAGATCGAGCTCTTCCTCACCGGGACGCTGACCGGTCGAGTTCTCCTCGGGAACCTGTCCCGAGTTCTCTTCGGGCACCTGCCCCGTCTGCTCGTCGGACACCTGGCCCGGACGCGTGGATGTCGTGGGCGTCGTGGAAGTCGCCGAAGCAGTGGAGGCCGTGGAGGCCGTGGGTGCTGCGGAGGCCGTGGGCGGCGCCGAGGTCGTGGGTCTCTCGGGTCCCGTGGAGGTCGTCGGAGTGGTGAGGGCCGTGGGGGCCGTGGGAGTGCCCGCCTGGCCCTCGCCCGGATTCGCGTCCTTCAGCAGGTCGGGCACGGACGGGATGTCGATCTTTGGCACACTGATGTGCTCCGACGACACCCCGTCACCCACGCTGTGCCCGCCACGCCGGCCGCCGCCTTCTGCGGCCCCGCCGATGGCCTCGGACAGCGTGCCGAGGCCGAGGTCCTGTCCGGGGCTGAAGACGTTGGACGCCGCGGTCGTGGTCAGACCGGTCAGAGCGCCGTGTGCGACATTGCCGAGGAAGGTGTCGGCGAAGTTCGGGGCCAGGTGACGCATGATCTGCCCGAGCCCGCCGCCGAGGGCCCCGCCGAGCGCGCCCATCTCCACCGCGCCCGTGGTCTTGTTCAGGTCCCAGTGCGTGCGGTCGCCCTTCAGGAACTGGATGACCTGCACCGCGACATCCATGCCGACCTGCATCACGATGTTCGACAGAACCGCGATGAACAGTTCCCGCAGGATCGCCTGAACCGCGAACCGGCCCGCCGTGACCACGGCCGGAATCGCCGCCGACCCGAACAACGTGGCCGTCAGATACGCGATTTCCGCGGCCATCCACGCCAGATTCAGGATGATCATGTACTTCGCGTACTCGATCTCCAGCGCGATGTTGTCGGCCATCACACCGAGTTGCGCGGCCGACGTCGCCATCACGGGCAGGGTCGAACCCAGCGCGGTGACGAACTGCCCGAACTGCTCCGCCGGAGCCCCGGCCAAGCTCTCGAACGTCGCGGCCGTCGACGAATTGAGCTCACCGAGGAGCTGGTTGATCTCCTCCGCGGCCGTGTTCCAGACCGCACCCAGTTCGGCGAGCTTGTCCTCGTTCCCCCTCGGGAACTCGTCCCCGACGGCGATCTTGGCGACGAATCCCAATTCCGGTGGCAGCTGGATGCTCATGAGCTACGAGGCCTCTCCACCGGAAATGACACGTCAGCCGCGCGTGGTACCGCGGTGCGAACCACCGGACGTGTTGGTGTCCGGGACGGAAGGCGTGTGGGTGTCGGTGGAACCGCGCTCGAAGCCGCGGGCCGTCTTCGTGTTCTGGTCCTCGGTCGCGTTGAAGCCCTTCGCCATGGTCTCCAGTCCGTCAGCCGTGCTGTCCAGCACGTCGACGACCCCCTTCAGCCCGTCGAGCATCTCCTTCTTGGGGGTGACGTACTGCTCCGCGAAAGCCTTGCCCATGGAGTCGTCGCCCCAGCAGTCACCGAGCTCGTTGAGGCGGGACTCGAGCCGGGTGACGACCTGCCTCATCTGGTCGGAGTAGGCGCGCACGTTGGGGGCGTTCTTCGCCAGCGCGTCCGGGTCCACCGCGAAGTAGTTGGAAGACATCGCGACCTCCTTCTCGGGGTTTCGTCAGGCGACCGGAGGCCGCGCGATACGGGGGCCGGACCCTCGGCCAGGGCGGCCGCCGGTGACGTACTCGTGGACCTCGTCCGCCATGGGCGGCGTCTCCGGCAGCAGTCCGCCCAGATCGGCCTTGCCCTGGAGCAGGTCGGAGGCGGACATCCCCGCGGGAAGGTGACCGGACAGGACCTCGGCGACGTCCGCCATGGCCGTCGACCGGGCCTTCTGGATGGTCGTGATGAGCATCTGGGAGAGTTCCACGGGGGCCATGCGCTTGTAGGCGCCGGTGGGGAACTCGAGCTCGGTGACCTCGCCCTGCGAGTTCACGGTGACCTTCAGAGCCTGCCGGGGAGCCGTCGCGCTCGCCTTGACCTCGCGCATCCTGCGCTGCAGTTCGCCGACCTGCGCTCGCTCCCTGCGATACGCGCCCAGCAGCTCTTCTATGTGCTGGTCGTACGGACTCGACATGGTGACTCCTCTCCCACCTGCTGTGACGAGCCACGCGGGGTCGTCGGGGACAGCAAACATGCCCCCGCGCGGGCCGTACGCCTGATTCGGCAGGTCATGACCCGAAGGACACCGACCTCTGCCCCAACGACCCGGTACGGCTGACAGGGCGGACACAGCCCGGTCGGTCAGCCGATCTCGTCGGGTCGCTGGGGAGCCGCCCCCCAGGAGTCGGCGCCCTGCCTCAGCAGGTCGGCGACACCGCGGCCGCCCTTGGCCTCGTCGCCGTCCTCCTCCGGGCCGTCCTCGTCCTGCCCGTCCTCATCCTCCTCATCAGGCACTTCCGCGGTGCTGAGCAGCATTCCGGCGTATCCGGTGACCGGCGGCGGCAACTCCTCGGCGGCCGCGGCCCCGGAGCGGTCGGGCCGCCAGGTGGCCAGGCCCGGCCCGGCGACCGGCTCGACGGAGGTGTCGTCCGCGGAAGCGGAGGACTGCGGGAAGCCGAGTCCGGCGGCGAAGACCGAGCCGTCCTCGTCACCCCACCCCGGCTCCTCCGGGCTCTGTGCGCTCTCCGCCTCGTCGCCGCCGATACCGGCACCGGCACCGGTCTCGGACACCGAGCCGTCCTCGTCGCTCCACCCGTCGTCGTCGCTGAGGACGTACTTGGGCTGGAGCTCTTCCTCCTCCTCGTCCTCGGTACGGCGCCCCCCGAGCGCCCACAGCAGCGTGGGGTCGGCGGCCCCCCACGCGCTGGTGTCCTCAGCGGCCTCCGTGCTGGGGACCACCGCGACACGGCCTTCGTCGAACTCGTCCGCGGCGGCGGAATCCGTGCCGGAGCCGGAGAGAGTCGCGCCGCCGGCCGGGGCCCCCTGCGTCTGGCCCGGCAGGTCCCCGACCTCGGGATCGGCCCAACCGTTCTCCGTCTCCAGCAGCAGCCCCGAAGAGTCCGAGCGTTCGTCACCGCCCCGGGGAGCTGCCCCACCGGGCATCCCGTACGGCGGCGTCATGCCGCCTTCCCGCGCGACCGCACCCTCGTCCGCAGCCGCCTCGCCGAGAGCGGCCTCCTCGGCGGCGGCAGCCGTCGAGCCCTCACCCGGCACCGACACCCCACCGACGCCCACGCGGGACGCGGTCGGCAAGGTCCCCGGACGCACCGGGGTCCCCTCGTCCGGACCGCTTCCCCGGGTCGTCGACTGCGGGGCGGACAGCGGAAACGGAGCGGGAACAGGCACCGCGTCGTGGTCGCGGTCGTCCCGGACCTCGGAGGGCGCGGGGACATCGGCAGGGTTCACACCGCCCCCGACGCCGGTCGGCAGCCCCAGTCCGGGCCCGCCCGCGGAAGTTCCCGCGGCCGAGGCGACCTCGCCGTCCCCCGGCACTTCACCATGAGCATCCGCCCACGGCTCGACACTGCCCGACACGAGCCCGGAGGCATCGGACCGCTGCTCGTCCTTGGCCGCCCCACCGGCTCCGGGCGCCATCGGCATGAACGGCATCCCGCCACCGGCCCCAACACCAGCACCGCTTCCCTCCGGGACCGAGCCGTGGACCGGGGCCTCGCCCAACGACACCCCACCAGCACCGGTGTCGGCGCCAGGAATCCTGACTCCACCGGCGGTGCCGTGGTCGAGCGCCTCGGACGGCATACGAGACACGGCGCCACTCGGCGCGGAACCCGTGGGGAGCGAAACGTGCGGCGCGGATCCCGTGGGCAGCGATCCGTTCGCCAACGACACGTGCGACACGGAGCCGCTCGGGAACGACCCGTTGGCCACGGAGGCGTTGGGCACGGAGCTGTTCGGCAGGGATGCGTTGGGCGCGGACCGCTGTGGCACTGATCCGTTCGGCAGCGATCCGCTGGGCAGCGGTGTGACCAGTCCGGCCCCGCCCGCGGCAGCGCCCGCCGCCGGTGAGATCTCGCCTATTCCGGGCGCTTCAGGCCCCTGCCCCGACCATGGTGCGACATTGCGCGACACCAGCCCGGAGGCGTCGGACTGTTGCTCGTCCTTGGGCGCCCCACCGGCTCCGGGCGCCATCGGCATGAGCGGCATCCCGCCACCAGCACCGCTTCCCTCTGGGACCGAACCGGGGGTCGGAGCCTCACTCAGCGACACCCCGCCAGCACCAGCACCGGCACCGGTGCCAGGCAGCTTCAGACCGCCGGCGCCACCCTGGTTCAGCAGATCAGACGGCATACGGGAGGCAGAGCCGGCGGACACGGACCCGTTCGGCAACGACACGTGCGACACGGACCCGTTGGGCACGGAGCCGTTCGGCAAAGAGCTGTTCGCCACGGGGCTGTTTGGCAGGGATGCGTTGGGCGCGGACCGCTGTGGTACTGATCCGTTCGGCAGCGATCCGCTGGGCAGTGGTGTGACCAGTCCGGTCCCGCCCGCGGCAGCCCCCGAAGTCGGCGAGATCTCACCTGTGGCGGGCGGTTCGGCGCCCTGTCCGGACCATGGTGCGACGTTGCGTGTCACGAGTCCGGAGGCGTCGGACTGCTGCTCGTCCCTCGGCGCTCCACCAGCACCGGGCGCCATGGGCATGAAGGGCGTCCCCGCTCCACCGGCACCAGCACCGGCACGGCTTCCCTCTGGGACCGAACCGGAGGTCGGAGCCTCACTCAGCGACACCCCGCCAGCACCAGCACCGGCACCGGTGCCAGGCAGCTTCAGACCGCCGGCGCCACCCTGGTTCAGCAGATCAGACGGCATACGGGAGGCAGAGCCGTCGGACACGGAGCCGTTCGGCAACGACACGTGCGACACGGAGCCGTTCGGCAAGGACCCGTTCGGCAAGGACCCGTTGGGCACGGAGCCGTTCGGCAGCGATCCGTTGGGCACGGACCGCTGTGGCACCGATCCGTTCGGCAGCGCCCCATTGGGCAGCGGTGTGACCAGTCCGGCCCCGCCCGCGGCAGCGCCCGTCGTCGGTGAGATTTCGCCTGTGGCGGGCGGTTCGGCGCCCTGTCCGGACCATGGTGCGACGTTGCGTGTCACGAGTCCGGAGGCGTCGGACTGCTGCTCGTCTCTCGGTGTTCCGCCTGCTCCGGGTGCCATGGGCATGAACGGCGTTCCCGCGCCACCGACAGGCGTCTTCGTCGACGTCGACGGCACACCCGCGCCTGTACCGGCGCCGGGAGCGCTTGACAGCGACACCCCGCCGGTACCGGAACCGGTACCGGTGCCAGGCAAGTTCACACCGCCGGCGCTGCCCTGACTCAGCAAGTCGGATGGCATTCGAGACACGGAAGCATTCGGAACGGACGCGTTCGGCAGCGCCCCATTGGGCAGCGGTGTGACCAGTCCGGCCCCGCCCGCGGCAGCGCCCGTCGTCGGTGAGATTTCGCCTGTGGCGGGCGGTTCGGCGCCCTGTCCGGACCATGGTGCGACGTTGCGTGTCACGAGTCCGGAGGCGTCGGACTGCTGCTCGTCTCTCGGTGTTCCGCCTGCTCCGGGTGCCATCGGCATGAACGGCGTTCCCGCGCCACCGACAGGCGTCTTCGTCGACGGCACACCCGCGCCCGAACCCGAACCAGGGGTGCCCAGCAACGACACCCCACCGGCGCCACCTTGGTTGAGCAGGTCAGATGGCATGCGAGAAACAGAGCCGCCGGGAGCGGAGCTGTTGGGCAGCGGTGTCACCAGTCCCGTTCCGCCTACGGCAGTCCCCGTCCCCGTCGTCGGTGAGATCTCGCCCGTGGCCGGCGGTTCGACGCCCTGTCCCGACCATGGTTCGACATTGCGTGTCACGAGTCCGGAGGCGTCGGACTGCTGCTCGTCCCTCGGTGTTCCACCGGCTCCGGGTGCCATCGGCATGAACGGCGTTCCCGCGCCACCGACAGGCGTCTTCGTCGACGGCACACCCGCGCCTGTACCCGCGCCGGGAGCGCTTGACAGCGACACCCCGCCGGTACCGGCACCGGTACCGGTGCCAGGCAAGTTCACACCGCCGGCGCCGCCCTGACTCAGCAAATCGGACGGCATACGGGACACAGAAGCACTCGGAACAGATCCCCCCGGCAACGTCGTCTTGCTCGTAGCCGGATTCGACGAGAGGGAGACGGGGGTGATGCCCGTGCGGCCGCCGCCGCCACCGGTGCCGGTCGGCAAGGTCACGCCGCCTGCGCCGACCGTTGACGTGTTGGGCGGCGTGACCCCGTCGGCACCGCTGTTCAACAGGTCCGACGGCACCGGTGTCGCAGAGCCGAGTTCGGGCGCCGTACTCCCACCCGCAGCGCTCTTGCGCTGGTTCGCCGAGTTGGTCCCCAACGGCAGCACAGGGCTCACAGGGCTCACAGGGCTGACCGACCCTGTCGTCAGCGAGGGACCCCCACCGGCAGAAGGGGTGGACGCGAGAGACACGGGGGTGCCGCCGCCGTTCAGCAAATCCGACGGCGTGCGCGACGAAGTACCGGCAGTCGGCAACGTGCTGTTGGGCACAGCACCCGGATTGAGGGCCGCGTGCATCTCGGGGTTCAGTTTCCCGGGGTTCAACGGCGTGACCGATGGCGTGGTCGACGGCGTCGTCGACGGCAGTGGTGAGTCCACCGGTGTCGAAGCCAACTTGGTCGACTTGATCGGCGTGTTGGGCGGCAACGTCATCCGCGTGGGATTCGGCACGGACGCGTTCGTCGAGGAATTCACCCGCGAAGTCGCAGGACCGTTCACCGGCGTCGAGGCCAACTTGGTCGGTGTGAGCGGCGTGTTGGTCGACGAGGCCATCCGCGTAGGAGTCGTCAGCGGCACGTTCACCGGTACGCTCGCGGGCAGGTTTCCCCGTGGACTCGTCGTGTTCACCGGCGAGTTCACCGCATTCCGCACCGGCGTCGTCACGGCCGGCGTATTCGGCAGCGTGACGCGCGTCGGCGTGGGTGATTTCGTCTGCGCCCCGGGCCCCAGGTTGATGGGCGTGGTGGTGCGGGTGGGGAGGGTGGCGCTCCCGACGGTGGGCGGGGGTGTCTGGGTCTTGGTCTGCGGCAGTGTGGAAGTTCCCGGCGGCGACGTGAGATTCGGGGTGGCGCCGCTGAGCGGAGACGTGATGTTCGTCGCGGAGACCTGATTCAGCGTGCGCGTTCCGGCGGAGTACTGCCCGGCCAACGTGTGCAGCACCTTGCGCATGTCGTCCGTCATCATCTTGACGATCTCAGGGCTCTGACTGACCGGTATGAGCCCGTTCTTCATCGGCTTGATACCGATGATCTGCGCCTGCTGCGCATACCACTGGTCAATCGTGACGACGTTCGCCTGGGCCACCGCGAGATTGTTACCGGCGTCGACGAGAGTCTGCGCGACCGATGCGCTCATACTCCCCCCGGAGAGCGCGTTGGAACTGGACGCCACCTGCTTGGAGAAGGTCTCCATCATGGTCATGAAGGAATCCGCCGCAGTGCCCTGCCACGGCGAGTCCGTGTTGCCGGCCAGCGCCTTGGCCTGTGCGACGAGGTTCTCCGACACCATTTGCAGGACTTCCTGCACGAACTGGAACGTGTTGCCGGCGTCGTAGAGGCTCTGCGGTGTGGCCACGCTCTGCGCCCGGTCCTGCTCCTGCCCGGACGCCAGATTGGAAGCGCCGACGATGACGGCCTCGATCTGCTTCCAGTCCCAGGTGTCGTAGTCGTTCGGCGACCCCATGACAGAGTTGTTGCCGAAGATCCCGGACTTTTTGTCCGACTGCGTGGTGTTGCCGGAGTTGTAGTCCTTCTTGTCTGCCATGACGTCGACGCTCTCGTTCGTGCCTGTAGGGGCAAACGCCTAAAGCGGCGTCAGGTCCAGTGACATCTGACGCCGCCACAGGCAGCCGTACAACTTGTTCTCACCCGCCGGTGCCGAGCTTGGTGAAATCGCTCTGAGCCGACTGCATCGCGTTGTTCAGATCCTCGGCCGTCATCTTGGCCTCTTCCTCGGTGGTCGTGTACTTCGAACTCAGCTGCCGCATACCGGTGCTGATGTCCGCCAGACCCTGACCGAGATCGTGGAGAATCTTGAGGTATGTGTTCTGGAGCCCCGAGTCACCGTTGGCTCCGCTCGCGACCTGCCGCAGCATGTAGGCGTCGTAGAAAGCGCCGGGATTGACCCGCTGGAGTTCCATGAGCTTCTGGTACGCCTGCTTCACCGGCTCCGCGAGCCTGTCCATGTTGCCGGCGAAGAGTTCCATGGACGGTGTGTCGACCGAGGTCCTGCGTCCCGTGCCCGAACCACCCGGAACCGGCGGCGGCGTGGGGTCGTGCGTCTCGGGTCCGGACCGCGTGTGCGGCGCGTGGAACGTCGTCGGGTCCCACTCCTTGGGCGGCGGAGGCGGCGGCGCCTTCTTCTCCCTGGGTTCCCAGTTCAGCGAATCCGTGTCCGGCATCAGCGGTTCCAGATGTTGACGCCGGACCTCTCACCGTCGGCGTACTGGCCGATGATCTGGGTCAGCGAGTTCTGCGCGTTGGCGGCCTGCGTGGTCATGTCGGCGGCGGCCGTGGCCCAGACGCTCCGCTGGCTGTCGAACAGGTCGCGCGCGCCGCTCTCCCACTCGGTGATGGCCTGCATCGTGCCGCTCTGCAGCTCCTGCAGGAAGTCGTTGATCTGCTTGGAAATCCGGCTCATTTCCGTGACCGCGGACTCAAGGCCGTCAAACTGAAGACTGTAATCTGCCATGTTCTTCTCCTGTCTGTGAAAGCTGAGTTACTGAAATCCGGAGCTGACTTACTAGAACCCGGGGAGCGTCGGCGTGGTGATCCCGGCGGCGACCTGCTGGGCCTTCTGGGTGGTCTCCTCGTGCGTCTGCGTCAGGATGTTGGTGTTCTGGCTCAGGGCGTTCTCCATGCCGTTGAGCACCGTGATCACCTTGTTGAAGTCGACGAGCCAGTTCTGCAGCGCCCGGTCGAATGCCATGAACGCCTGGCCGGTCCACACGGACTGAATGTTGCCGACCGTCGTGGACATTGCCTTGTACTGGCCGTCGAAGTTGGCGACGCCGTTCGAGAAGACGTTGATGGCCTTCTGGAGTCCAGCAAGGTCGACCTGTGTCATATTGCCCGCCATCGAGCCCTCCAGTTCTTGGTGCGGGTTCCCTCTGGAACCGCCTGGTCATACCTTCTCGAACGCCGAGGGCCAAAGGAACCGAATTCGCCGTCCCTTGCCCCGCGCACCAGCGATAGTTGCCCCGACGACTCCCGTCAGGCCCCCGCGCCCGCCTCCGCCAGGGCCGGACTGCCCTTCTCAGGGGGCACCTGACCCACGCCTCCGCCCGTGTCGTCGGCGTCCGTCCGCGCGGCCGGCCGGATCGCGGGGGAGTCGGCCGCGGCCAGACGCTCCGCGAACCGGTGCGCCCCGTACGCGCCCGCCGGGGGCGGAGACTCGGTGAAATGCTCGGCGAGCGAGGTGCGCACAGGGGCGTCGACGCTGAAGCCACGCACCGTCAGATAACGCCACGCGAGCTCGGCCAGCTCCGCTCCCGAGTAGTCGGGGAACGGCAGGTACTCGGCGAAGCAGGCGGCCAGTTCGGAGCCCGGGCGGGCGTTCAGGGCCTCCGCCAGCAGCGACTGCTCGCCGCACAGCACCAGCGCCACCTCGCCGTTGCCGTCCGCGGCCGCGCGCAGCGCGCTCATCACGGCGCCGCGCTCCGACTCCGGGCGGGCCTGGAAGGCCTGGTCCAGTTCGAGCAGCAGCAGGCCGCCCGCGGCCTCGTCGAAGACGGCGGCGGCGAATGTCTCGGCCTGCTCCCGCCAGCCCGCCGGGAACGCGGACAGGGCCTGCCGGTGCACCGCGCCGGTCTCCAGCAGCCCGTACTCGGCGAGGCACCGCGCGTACAGCCTGGCGACCGCACCGCGGCCGCTGCCCTCCTTGCCCGCGAACACCACGTTCATCAGCCCCGCGACCGGCTGACCCTGCCGGCGCAGCTCCGTGAGTCCGGCGAGCCGTTCGAGGACCGAGGTGCGGACCGCCTCAAGGCCGACCAGGTTCGCGATGCGCCGGCTGCTGCGCGGCTCCTGCGGCTGCCGGTCGCCCCCGGGGCCGGATACGGCGGGCGCCGCCCCGGGCGGCTTCTCCACGTCGTCCGCCGTCAGACGCGTGAACTCCGAGTCGGCGGTGGGTGGGTTGGTGGCCAGCCTGGACGCCTGACGGTTGATCATCGACTCGAACAGCTGGCGGGCCACCCGCCCGTTGCCGAAGGTCGGCCCCTTCGGAGTCCGCTCGAAGTACGTGGTGAGCGCCTCCATCGCGGAATCGGTGAGCTCGTAGTAGTGCTTGCTGCACAGGCCCCGGACGATCGTCACCAACTCGTCCACCGAGTAGTTGGGGAACTCGACGGTGCGGGAAAAGCGAGACGCCATACCGGGGTTGGAGGACAGGAACTGGTCCATCTGCTCGGAGTAGCCCGCCACGATGACGACGATCTCGTCCCGGTGGTCCTCCATCATCTTCATCAGGGTCTCGACCGCCTCCTGACCGAAGTCGGGGCCGCTCCCCTTGGCCTGGCTGGTCAGCGTGTAGGCCTCGTCGATGAAGAGCACACCGCCGAGCGCCTTGGTGACGACCTCCGTGGTCTTGATGGCGGTGGCGCCGATGTACTGCGCGACGAGGTCGGCGCGCGCGACCTCCACGATGTGGCCCTTGCTGAGGATGCCCAGTTCGGCGAGGACCGCGCCGTAGAGCCGTGCCACGGTGGTCTTGCCGGTGCCCGGGGGGCCGGCGAACACCAGGTGCCGGCTCATCGGAGGCATGGGCAGTCCCATCTCCTCCCGGCGCTGGGCCATCTTGTTGAGGTTGATGAGGCTGGTGACCTCGTGCTTGACGCTCTCCAGCCCGACGAGCGCGTCGAGTTCGGCGAGCGGTCCGGTGCCGATGTGCTGCGCGGTCTCCGACGCCTCGGTCCGCTCCGCGCCGTCCTCCTGCCGCTGCCTCTGCCGCTCCTTCGACGCGGCCCGCCCTGACGTGTCCTGCCGATCGCCTCCGGTCAGGTTGCCGGCCGAGAACTGTGGGTTGTCCCGGAGCTGGTGCACCTGCAGGCCGCCGTTGTCCCGCACTTCGCAGTCGCGGACGCTGACCGGCTCCTCGGTGTTGGTGCGGACGCCGTCCCCCGCGTTGTCGAAGATCACGCAGTTGCTGATCTCGGCGCGCGCGGTCGCCTGGATGTTGACGCCGTGGCCGCGGGCGCTGTGCACCCGGCACCCGATCGCGGTGACCGCTCCGCCGCCGGTCACCCGGAGCGCGTCGGACCCGGAGCCGGCGATCTCGCTGTCCCGCACGGTGAGCGCGGCGTCCTTCCCGACGAGGACCTCACCGCCCTGGAGCCGGGCGGACACCACCTCGGCCTCGGAGCCGTCGGCCAGCGAGAACCCGCAGCCACCGGCGGTGCGCAGGCGCAGCTCCTGGAACCTGCCGGTGCCCTTCTCGGCCAGCTCCACCGCGTTCGCCCGGTCCGTTGTGATCTCGCTGTCCCGCACCACGACCTTGGCGGCGCCCGCCACCCGCAGCCCGACACCGGCGCCCTCCGCCACCGCCAGCTGCTCCGCCTCCACGGCGGCGCCCTCGGTGACGAGCACGGCCGCCTGGGCCGCCTCGCGTACGACCAGCTGCTTGAAGGCGACCGTGCTGCCGCCCTCCACGCTCACGCCCACCGACGCCCGCGTGATCTCGCAGTTCTCCAGCCGCGGCCGGGACTTCCCGGTGATCCGGACGGCGGTTCCGCCCGGGGCGGAGACAGCGCACTTCTTGAGCAGCGGGGCCGAACCGCCTGCGATGTGCACGGACTCCGCGCCGGCACCGGAGAACCGGCAGTCGGTGAGGGTGATCCGGCCCGTGCCGGTGAGATACGCGTCCACGCTCGCGCTCCCCGCCACGGTGACGCCCGACACGGTCGCCGCGCCGTTCTGCTCGACGACCAGCGCCGGTTTGCCGCTCGCGGTGATCGCCGTGTCCTTGACCTCCGCGCGCGCGTTGCCGTTGACGCAGACGCCGTTGCCGCCCGCCCGGTCGATGACGCTCTCCCGGACCGCCAGCCGCCCGCCCTCGGCGACCACGATCGCGGACGAGCCCGTCTCCTTCACAACGGTCTTCTCGACCGTGTTGCCGCCGGGCGAGGTCACCACGATGCCGGCGCCCTGCGCCTCGTCGATCCGGCAGTCACGCGCCACCAGCGTTCCCTGATGCCACGCCAGGATCGCCGTCCACCCCGCACCGGTGATGCGGCAGGCGTCGAGCGCGGCCTCGCCGCGCCGGATCTCCACGGCGGCAGTGTCGTCGTCCCCGCCGGAGATCGTCAGACCGGAGAGCTGCACCGCCTCCGCGTCGACGACGACGGCGCTGCCCGAGCCCACGTGGATCCGCACGTCTCCTCCGCCGCTCGCGGCGGAGATGGTCACCATGCGCGTGATGACCAGGGGTTCCTCGTACGTCCCCCCGGCCACGGTGATCACCGCGCCGTCGGAAGCGGCACGCAGCGCCTCGCCGATGGACTGGTAGGCGCCGGGGCGGTCCCGGGAGACCAGCAGGACCTGCCTCGTCATGGCGTCGTTCCCTTTCTGGGTGGTGCGGTGCCGGCGCCGCGGCCGGTCACGATCAGTCCCGGTGGATTGCGGAGGGCGCCGAGGGCCGTCGCCGGAAGCCGTACGGCGGCCTTGGCGTCCCGCCACTCCGTGCCCGCCTGCTCCAGCCCGGCCATCGCGAGGTCGTCGAGCGGGAGGCGCCGGATGTCGACGCTTCCGTCCGCGCCGATCTCCGGGCCCGTCAACTCCCGCAGCAGCAGCACACGCCGTTCCTCGTCACGCACCCCGAGCACCTTGAAACTGGTGCCGGGCAGATAGAGCACCCGGTCGGGGACGGTCGGGTCCAGCAGGGCGGTACGGCGCGCCGTCATCGACCAGATCAGTACGTCGACGTCACCGGCCATCTCGGGATGCGCGGTGGTCAGCGCGGAACAGAACGCCCACTCGGTGACGAGCCGGCGCTTGCCGTACCACTGCCACTCCGCCTCGCTCAGCGTGGTGCGCAGCAGCGTGGCCCCGCGATAGGACGGCAGCCGTCGCAGCCCCGACGCCACACAGCGCGCCAGCGGCACATGGGGGCCGACGGTCGCGCCCCGCACCGCGCCGTCGATCCGGTCGGTGCCACCGGACAGGTACAGCCGGACCGCGACCAGGTCGGTGACCACGTCGTCGGCCGACTGCTTGGCACCACCGCGCAGCCCTGGGGCCTCGGACAGCACCCGCGCCACATGGTTCGCGGCGGAGTCGTACTGCTCCTTCAACGTCCGTCGCAGCCAGGTGCGTTCCTGCTCGATTCCGCGCTCCGGGGGTACGGCGCAGGCGTCGGGCGCGGGCACGGGTTGCACGCGTACGGCCGGCCGCTGAGCCTTGGGCCGGGCAGCGGGGGCCGATTCCGGGGACTGGGGCTGCCCCTGGGGCGACGTGGGGGCAGTTGCCCGAGGAGGTGCCGGGGAGGGCGTAGCCGCCGGTTGCGGTCCCGGGTCTGCCACGGGCTCGGGATCCACGGTGCCGGCATCGACGGACGCGGCCCCAGGAGGCGGGGCCGACTCCAGCCGAAGCGACCGCGGACGCAGGGGAGCGGGCGCGGGTGGGGACGCCTGCGCCTGCCCCGCACCGGACGCGGCCGGATCGACAGGAGCCGCAGCAGCGGAGGGCGCGACTACGACGGTGGCAGGCGCGCCCCCGGCCTCGCCGACACCGGGCACCGGCGCGGGCTCCAACACCTCGGCGACAGAACCGGATTGGCCCACCGCAGACCCCGACACCGGGCTCGCAGCCCCTGACGCACCGACAACAGGCGCCGGTACGGGACCGGGTGCGCCGCCTTCGGTTGGCGGCAGGAGGCTTGGGGGCCCGGGTGTTCCGCCTTGGGTTCCGGGTGGGCTGCCTTCGGTTGGCGGTACGTGATTTGGCGGCCTGGGTGTTCCGCCTTCGGCCCCGGGCGGGCCGCCCGGGGTTCCAGTCACCTCACTCGCGGCCCCGGACATCACGCCCGCGGCCCCAGGCACACCGCTCGCGGTCTCAGATACCCCGGCCGCGGGGGCGGGCACATCAAAGCCGACGGGCCGGGACGCTCCGCTTTCGGCCCCGGACACGCTACTTGTGGGCGCGGACGCCTTACCATCGCTGCCGGGCCCGCCAGTTGCGGGCGCGGACGCTTCACCTTCGGCGCCGGGCACGCCACTTGGGGGTGTGGACACGTCGCCATCGGCCCCGGGTACACCACTCGTGGGTGTGGACGTCTCACCTTCGGCGCCGGGCACGCCACTTGCGGGCGTGGACGCCCCACCACCCGCCCCGGGCACACCACTTGTCGTCCCAGGTGTCCCGGTTGCAGGACCTGGTACGTCTCCTGCACGCAGGGACACCTCGCCCGCAGCCCTAGGAGCCCCAGGGGCAGGCCCGATCCGGCCCGGCGTAGAAGCCGCTGCCTCGGCAGCAGGCCCAGGCTCGCTCACCGCGGCTCCTGGCACCTCCGCCGCAGGCCCGGGCTCGCCCATCGCAGGCCCCGGCGCCTCCGCCGCAGGCCTCAACCCGGACTCCTGAACTCCGTCCGCACTTCCGGGCTCGCCCGCCGCAGGCCGCACCGCACCCGGCACTCCGCCCGCAGGCCGCACCGCACCCGGCGCCCCGCCCGCAGGCCCAGGCGCGCGCGTGCCAGTCACCCGCGCAGGCTCGCCGGCCAAGGGCCCTGGCCCCGGACTCGGCATCCCGCCCGCAGGCCCAGATTCACCACCCCCGGATCCCGACGACTCGGACGCCCCGCCCCCAGTCCCAGCCACCGCCGGACGCCGCGCCGCCCCCGCCCCACTCCTCCGGGAGGACACCACACCGGAGTTCTTCTCGCCCGCGTGCTGAGGGGCAGGCAGGATTCGGCAGCCCTCGGCGAGGGACGGATCGAGCTGTTTCCGGATCTCCTCGGCCAGCGTCCGCATCCGCTCCGCGGACTCCGGTGTGCCCGCGTCGAAGTGGATGACCGTCGTGCCCGGTTCGGCCGGGACGCGGTGCACCGCCGGGGCGTCGGCCTGAGCCGCCGGTGGCCGTAGCCACAGTCCGCTCTGGGTGACCTCCAGCACGGCGTCGGGCGCGTACTCGTACACGCCCGCGGAGATCTCTGGCAAGCCGTCCACCGGCGCACGGCGGCCGAGCAGCAGGGGCGGCGCCACGGATCCGGACCCACGGGTGGGCCGGTAGACCAGCTCCCGCACGAAGGCGGCCGGGCCGGGGGTGCCGTCCTCGCCCAGGACGCGTATCAGCGCGCGGTCCGCGCGGGGCTCACCGACCGTCGGCAGCCCGCCGTAGACGATGACCTCGTGACGGAGCCGGTCGGCCAGTATCTGCCCGAGCACGCTGCCCTTCGGCACGCCCACCGGCCCGTACGGGACGAAACGCACCCGCGACCGGGCGTCCGGGGCGACGCGTTCCCAGAACCGTTCGATGTCCCCCACCGGCAGGTGTGGGCCACCGGGGCAGCCGAGCACCACGGTGAGCCGGGCGGACTGGAAGAGCAGGGAGGCCGTCAGCTGCCCGCGATGGACGTCCTGATCGCCCGCCGACTGGTCCGTCCGCCTGATCCAGACGCCGCCGGGAAACGGTTCGGCCGTTCCCTCGGCGCTGGTCGCGAAGGAGCCCTCCGGCACGGCGTCATCCCAGTCCGGCACGGGAAACCGGCGCGACACCTGGGGGACGCGCTTGGGCGGGCCGAGCCGCGGCCAGGTGGACGAGCGACGCGGCTGGAAGCCCAGCCAGCCGGAACCGGCGCTCTCCGGCACGAACAGCGCACCCCCGGCGGCGGGGAGCACCCAGCCGTCCGGGGTGAGTACGGTCCGTTCGAGCCGGTCGGCCAGGAGCTGACCGACCGTCATGGCGGTCTCGCGGCTCGGCCGGCCGATGATCACCCGGAAGGAACGCCCCCGGCGCTTGAGCAGACCGGCCACCGACTCCCAGTCCTCGGGCGGCGGATCCTCCGGGAGGTCGACGACGACCAGAGTGTGTTCGGGGTCGCGGGCCAGCCCGCCCGCGAAGGCGTGCAGCTGAGGGTTGATCTTCCCCGTGGGATGGACCAGCAGCGCCCCGCCGATGCTCCGGCACTCCAGTCCGGCACGGCCTGAGACGCGCGCACCGCGATCGATTTGCACCATGCCCCCGCCCCTAACCGGCACGCGCCGAGACGGCGGTCTTGGCTGTGTTGGTGTCCAGCGTCGGACCGGTGGGCGCCAGATCGAGCAGTTGGCGGGGCAGCGTCCGCACCTTGGCCTGGCCGTAGCCGAGCGCCGAGAGCGCGTCGGTGTTGGCGAACGGGTACTTCCTGCCGCTGTCGGTGATCAGGTAGATCTGTGAGGTGGCGTCGGGCGCCTGCGCGGACTGCGCCGCGACGAGCAGACCCTTGGTCGGCGGTACGAAGAGACCGGAGGGGCGCGGGCCGGCCGCGATGGGCTCGGTCACGACCGAACCGCCCTTGGAAGTGCCCGCCTTCTGCAGCACGCACAGCGCCGAGCCGCCCGGGCTGAACGCCTGGCCGGAGAGGAGGTCCGGCACGGCGGTCAGCAGCGAGCGGTCCGATGAGGCGGGGGCGGACGCGATGTCCGCCGTGGTCACCTGCCTCGGAGCCGAGGCGCCGGGGACGGCGCTGAGCAGGGCGAACTCGGTACGGTTGATCGGGGCCAGGCCGTCGGTCCGCAGTACGTACATCTCGCGGGAGCCGGCGGCAGTGGCCTCGAACAACTGGCCGACCTTCGTGGACTCACCGGCCACCGAGGAGCCCGCGGAGCCCGCCTCCGGGATGCGCGGGGCGGTCAGCTTCCCGCCCGAAGGCAGTTGGGCCAGCCATGCCGAGGAGACCGGGACGGTCTGCTGGGCCACCATGCCGAGCGCGACGAGTTCGGCATGGGACAGCTTGTACGCCCGGCTGTTCCACACGAGGTACGTGGTGCGGTCCGGCCCGGAGAGCAGGACCCGCTGGTTGCGTGGGACGGCGGTGGAGCGGCCGGCCGGGTCGAGGTCCACCAGCGTCTTCGTGCTGCCCGCCGGCAGGCACACCGCGCGGTCTCCGGAGAGCAGGTCGGTGGCGGCCGGCACGTCATCGGGGGCGCCGACAATGCCGAGCTGCGGGCCGCGCCGGACCTCCGCCAGGGTGTCCCGTGCGACGGAGACGGTCTTGGCCCGGGCTCCGGCGACCAGCAGCGCGGAGGCGTAGTTGGCCATGGGGTACAGCTGCTGGTCGAGGAGGAGGTACCGGTTGCCGGTCTCCTGCTCCACGATGATCGACCCCGGGTTGCGCCATGCCGTGCTCTCCTTGGGGCTGATCAGGCCGTAGACCCCGAAGCCCGCGGTGAGCAGGACGGCGACCAGCGCGCCGAACTGCATGCCGAGGTTTCCCCGCCGCATGGGGACCTCGACGGGTCCCGGATCACCGGCCAGCAGGGCCGACACCAGCCGGCCGACGGCGAACCGGTGAGCCTGGACGTGATCGCGTCGATTCTGCACCGCAGCCCCCTCAGCCGGCCAGCGAGCGGAAGTACGCGTACACGTCCAGGACCTGCAGCAGCAGCGGGATCAGGGCGAGCGCCGTGAGTCCCTCGAAGATCTCGCCGAGGCGTCCCCAGATGGGCCGCAGCCTCGCCCCAGGCAGCCGCCAGGCACCGGTCAGCAGCAGAGCGGCGGCGGCGAACAGCCCCAGCATGGTGCCGGCCTGTGCCACCGGGCCGGCGTGGAGGGTGAGGGACAGCAGGACCAGGATCGCGCCGAGCGCACCGGCGATCACCAGCGCGATGCGCTGCGAGGCGTTGCCCACCGCGCGTGCGCGCAGCAGCACCGCCGGGCTGAACACCGCGACGAAGACCCGGCCCGACCAGTCCGGGGACCGCACCAGCAGGGCGCAGGCCACGACGAAGACCGCGGCGGAGGCGAGGAAGAAGACGCTGAGATAGCCGTCCGCCGCCGCGGCCCGCCGGTTGACCAGGGGTTCGGGCAGCGGGTCGATGCCCTGCTGCAGTTCCGCGGCGTTGTGCGGGAGCTCCACGACGCGCAGCCTCGCCGCGAACAGCGCCAGGCGCGGAAGGACCGGGGACAGCGCGAACAGGGTCGCCGCGAGCACCGCGGCGACCCGGGTGGCGTCCCAGGCGAGGACGATCGACAGGAACGACCCGACCTCCACCGTGCCCGCCAGCATCAGCAGGGTGCCGAACACCGCGATCGGCACCCGGCCGGTGGCCAGGACCGCGGCGGCCGCCACTCCGGTGAACGTGGCGGTGAGCAGCCCGTCCAGCCGGCCGGGCGCGAACAGCCCGGCGGGGCCGGCCACCGCGGACAGTCCGGCCAGCGCCGCGAACAGGCACGCACCCAGACCGGTGACGGTCCCCATGGCCCGGTCCTCCAGGTTCCTGGTGACCAGACCGCAGCCGACGATCAGGCCCACGGCGAGCACGCCGCAGGTGAGGGCGGTCAGCAGATGGGGGCGGGTGGCGACAACCATCGCGGCGAGGGACGCCAGCGCCACACAGGCCAGGACGAGGCAGAGCCGACGGGTCAACTCCGGCCGCCAGCGGTCGCGTTGGGCGCTCAGCGCGGTGGACACCCCGTCGGCCACGTCGTCGAACCGCAGCTCCGACAGGAGGTCGTCCTTCGGCCGCAGATACAGGATGTCGCCGTCGCGCAGACCGAGGGTCTCCGGGGTGCCGTCCAGGTCCAGCGGGGCCTCGCCGAGGCGCTGCAGCGCCCATCTGCCGCCGAGGTCCTCCTCGTTCACGGACGGTTTCACCACGACGGGCAGGAGTGTGGCCACCGTGGCGGTGACGGGCACCGCGAGATCGGTGCGGCCCTTCTCCGCGCTGACGGTCAGTCGGCAGACGTCGGCGGTCCCGCGCCCGGGACGGGAGGGGGACGACGCGGCGGTGCTCATGGTTCTCCTGCGGTGCAATGGCGGGGAAAACGGGGCGGGTTCGATGCGCCGGGGAAGGCCGGTGCGGCGCGCGGACGCCGGGAGCGCGGGGTACGGCGCCCGACGAAGGCCTGGCTTACGGCGTAGGCCAGGCTCCTGGCGGAGTCCGGGCTCACGGCGGAGGCCTGGCTTACGGCGTGGGCCCTGCGCTCGGAGGAGGCCTGGCTCCTGGCGGAGGCCTGTCGCTCGGCGGAGGCACAGTGCTCGGCGGAAGCCCGGCTCCTGGCGGAGGCCTGGCGCTCGGCGTAGGCCCGGCTCACGGCGGAGCCGCCAGTCCGGTCTGGAGCAGCCCGACACCGCGCCGGGTGACGAACTGCGCACGGCCCGGGGGAAGGGTGCGCGGCTTGGCCTCGCCGATGAACTTGCCCTCCTCCTTGGGGTAGGAGAGAAGCAGCGCCGGGCTGCCCAGTTCCCACATCCGGCGCAGCAGCGGGTCCATCATGGCGCGCATCGCTCCGGAGGTGCTGCGCGCGACCACGATGTGCAGCCCGATGTTGGCGGCCTGGGCCAGCAGCGGCACCATGGGCGTCATCGGGTTGTCCATGGCGCCGCCGGTGGCGAACAGGTCGTAGTCGTCGATGAGCATGAACAGCCGCGGTCCCGTCCACCAGTCGCGCTGCGGCAGCCGCTCGGGGGCGATGTCGGGGCCGGGCACCCGGCCGCTCACCGACACCGCGGCACTGGCCGCGAGTTCCGCCAGCGCCTCGGTGCCCACCGCGTAGCCGACGCGGTACTCCTCCGGGACGTCCCGCAGGAGCTGCCGGCCGGGGTCGGCGAGCAGGATGCGCGCCTCGGCGGGGGTGTAGCGGGCGGTGATCGCCCTGGCGACCAGGCGCAGCGCGTTGGTCTTGCCCGTGGCGTCGTCGCCGAAGGTCATCAAGTGCGGCACCTTCGAGAAGTCGTGCCAGACAGGCTGCAGGCGCTTCTCGTCCCAGCCCAGGCAGGCCCGCATGTCGCCGTCCGGCGGCGGCAGTTGGTCCACCGGCAGGTTGCTGGGCAGCAGCCGTACGCCGGGTGCCGACCGGCCGGTCCAGAACGTCTCGATCTCGGCTGCCGCGGCCTTGGTCGCGGTGGTCAGGTCCTCGATGGCCGACGAGCCGTCGAGCCGGGGCAGCGCGGACAGGAAGTGGTGGCCCGAGCTGGTGAGACCGCGTCCGGGGCGCGAGGGCACTCCGGCGGCCTGACGAGTGCCGACCTCCGACTCCATGCTGTCGCCGAGCCGCAGCTCCAGCTTGGTGCCCATCAGGTCACGCTGCTTGGGGCGGATCTCCGACCAGCGGACCGCCGAGGCCACCACGTGCACGCCGTAGGAGAGACCGCGGGCGGCCAGTTCGGCGACGCGGTCCTCCAGTTCCTCGAAGTCCTGCCGGAGAGTGGCCCACCCGTCCACCACGAAGAAGACATCACCGTACGGGTCGTCGATCTGCCCGCTCCTGCGCAGCGCGCGGTAGGCGGCCATCGACTCCAGGCCCAGGCTGGTGAAGCGCTCCTCGCGCATTTCCAGGACCTGGGTCATCTCCTCGACGGTGCGCAGCACCCGGTCGCGCTCCAGGCGGGTGGCCACCGATCCGACGTGCGGCAGACCCGAGACGGAGACGATGCCGCCGCCGCCGAAGTCCAGGCAGTAGAACTGGACCTCCTCCGGAGTGTGCGTCAGGGCGAGCGAGAGGATCAGGCTGCGCAGCAGGGTGGACTTGCCGGTCTGCGGTGCTCCCGCGATGCCGACGTGCCCGTCGGCCCCGGAGAGGTCGGCGACCAGCAGTTCGCGGATCTGCTCGTAGGGCCGGTCCACCATGCCGAGCGGAACCTTCAGGGCGCCGAGCGCCGGGTAGTCGCTCGCGCTCATCCCGCGCAGCGGGTCGGGCACGATGCCCGGCAGCAACTGGTCCAGGCTCGGCGACTCGTCGAGCGGCGGCAGCCACACCTGGCGGGCGGGCGGACCGGCGTCGGTGAGCCGGTCGATCAGTACGTCGAGCAGGCTGTCGGAGCTCTCGGACTGCTCCTCGTCGTCCGACGGCTCGTCCGGATCCCGTGAGTCATCCGCGCCGGTTGACGCCAGGTCGGCCGGCAGCGGCGGCCGCTGCTCCAGGCCGAAGGGGACGATCTCGGCGGCCGGCCCGCTCGGGCCGTCAGCCGTCAGGGCGCGGGTCTGCGGTTCCGGACAGGGCCCGGAGACGTAGGCGGCCTTGAAGCGGACCAGGTTGGTGGTGTCGATCTTCAGATAGCCGTGGCCCGGCGCCGAGGGCAGCTCGTAGGCGCCCGTGACACCGATGACGCTGCGCGACTCCATGGAGGAGAAGGTGCGCAGGGCGATCCGGTACGACAGGTGGCCGGCGACCTTGTGGATGCTGCCCTCGTCCAGTCGCTGCGAGGCGAGCAGCAGGTGCACGCCGAGGCTTCGCCCGACGCGTCCGATCATCACGAACAGCTCGATGAACTCCGGCTTGCTGGAGAGCAGTTCGGAGAACTCGTCGACGATGAGGAGCAGCGAGGGCATCGGGGCGAGCCGGGCACCGCCGAGCCGGGCCTTCTCGTAGTCGTAGAGGTTGGCGTAACCGGCCTCGCGCAGGAGTTCCTGGCGGCGGATCACCTCGCCCTGGAGCGAGTCGCGCATCCGGTCGACCAGCGGCAGCTCGTCGGCCAGGTTGGTGATGACGGCGGAGGTGTGCGGCAGCTTCTCCATGTTGAGGAAGGTGGCGCCGCCCTTGAAGTCGACCAGGACCAGGTTGAGGATCTCGGATGAGTGGGTCGCGCACAGGCCGATGACCAGGGTGCGCAGCAGTTCGCTCTTGCCGGAGCCGGTGGCGCCGATCAGCAGACCGTGCGGTCCCATGCCGCTCTGGGCGGACTCCTTGAAGTCCAGCTCGACGATCTCGCCGTCCTCGGTCACCCCGACGGGCACCCGCAGGCGGGAGTGCTGGGGGATGCGCGACCGCCACTGGGAGGACACGTCGAACGCCCGCGGATCGCGGATGCCGAGCAGTGCGGTCAGGTCGAAGTCGTTCTCGAACGGTTCGTCGACCAGGTCCACGATCCCGCTGGTGCGCATCGGCGCGAGGTACCGGGCCAGGCTCTCGGCCGCGGCGAGGCTCAGCGCGTCGGCCCGCGCGGTCGCCGTCGAGTCGCCGGACGGGAAGGTCACCTGGCCCTTGTCGGTGGTCAGCCGCAGCACCTTCGAGCCGCCGGTCATGGCGCCGGTCAGGTCGAGCAGGACGACGTTGCGCAGTCCGGCGCCGAGCAGCCGGGAGCCGGTCGGTATCCGCGTACCGGCGGCGACGATCACCACGAACGGTTCCGATGCGCTGGGTGCCTCCGACTTGTCGTGGTCGGGGCGGTCGCTGACGTCCTGGCCGAGCAGGTCCATGAGGGCGTCGTGGTCGGTGGCGACGAGCCGTCGCGCACCGGCCGCGTCGTGCTCGCGCGGATCGGCGTTGTGCGGCAGCCACTTCACCCAGTCCCAGTCCGCCCGGCTGCGCTCGTCGGCGAGTACGGCGATGCGCAGCTCGTCCGGGGAGTGGAAGACGGCCAGCTGGCAGAGCATCGACCGGACCAGGGCGAAGGCGTGGGTGCCGTCCCCGGCGAACTCGACGCTGCTGAAGTTGCGCAGCGAGACGGGGACCGCCATGCCCTCGACCGTCTGGTGGGCCTTGATGAACCTGCGCAGCGAGATCGCCGAGAGGGGTTCGAGGTCCTCGACGGGCTTGGTCTCCGGCGGGATGAAACGCAGCGCGGCCCGCCGTGAGCCGAGCCCGGCCCGGACCCGGGCGAAGTCGTCGTGGCTGGCGCGACGCTCCCACAGCCGGGGGCTCATGGCCAGCGACCACAGGTCCTCGGGTTCGGGATGGTCCCAGGAGACAGCGGCCCGCTGCTCGCCCGCGGCGTCCCTGGCCTGCTTGCGCAGCTGGGCGAGGTAGCGCAGGTAGTCCCGGCGCTCGGCCCGCATCCGGCGCTTGCGTTCGCGGCCCGACTGCCCGAGCTGGGTCAGGCTCATCGCGATCATGGAGACGCCCATCATCCCGGACATCATGTACGTGGTGGGCGAGCCGTTGCCCATGGAGAGCCCCACCGCCATCGCGGCCGAGCCCAGGCCCATGGGGAGAAAGGCCAGCGCCGACCCGAACTCCACGCTCGCCGGCTCACCGAGCACCGGTGGCTCGGCCAGCTCGATCTCGCCCTCGGGCATCTCGGGAGCGGTCGCGCGCGAGCCGCGCTTCACCGGCACCGTGTTGGTCATCTGCTTTCTCCCGTGAGCATGGCGGGGGAGCGCTCCCAACGCATCACAGTGCCCCGCAACGCATCGCGTAGGCGACCGCGTGCGAGCGGTTGCGCAGGTTCAGCCGGGTCAGCATGCCGCTGACGATGTTCTTGATGGTCCGCTCCGAGTAGTTGAGCTGCTGCGCTATCTCCACGGTGTCCAGGCCGTCGGCGAGCAGCCGCAGCACCTCGACTTCCCGCTCCTGCAGACCGCCGACGGTCAGACCGTTGGGCACCAGCACGGTGCGCTGGATCGTCCGGACCTGTTCGAGCAGCCAGCCGACCATCTGTTCGGGGACGAGCGCGCGGTCGCGCTTGCTGTCCCGGATGGTCTTCACCACGCGGTCCCGGTCGGCCTCCTCGCGCGGCAGGAAGGCGACCATGCCGCTGGTGACCGCGCGCATCAGGTGATGTTCGGAGATGGTCTCGGCGACGAGCACGATGCGCATGTCGGGGTTGGTCGACTCGGTGGCGGCGCGTTCCATCCAGCGGACCATGTCCTCGGTGGTCTGGTGGACCGTGACGAGCAGTACGTCGGCTTCGGGCCTGCGGTCGGGCGGAAGCAGCGTGATCCCTTGGATGGAGCGCAGACAGGCGACGGCACCCTCGCCGCTGACCGGGTCGCCGGCATGCACGGCCACGCTGACCACCGCGTTCCGTTCGCCGACGACCGGCACCTCTACCGCGCGGACGGCCATACCGACCAGCCCGCGTCGACCGGGTGGTGCGCAGCAGTGACAGCGCGCACCGCGAGAGATCGGACACTGGTCATAGAAGCTCCAATACTGAGTGGCGCTAACCCCGCGGCCGGTTCGGCCGACCGGCAGACCCCGAATTTAGGTGTACCTCGCAAGATGAAGGGTGGGGGAGCGAGTGGGGTTCTCTGAGGCGGGACGCAATGTGCGCATGCTGCACATCCGCAAAAGTCGCTTTACTTTTAAAGCACTTGGTTGCGCCGGTCAAGCCAAGAGTTGGCAACTCGGCGGGTCGGCGTGGCGTCCCACGTGGCCGTATGGGCTCAGAGGCTAGCTGTCCAGCGGATTTTGGTGGGCGCGGCGGCCGTGTGTGTGGCGAAGGTAATACGGCCGCAGGGCTGCGCGGTTCATGGCGTGTTCACCATTTGTCCACGCCATCTCCTCGGAATTATTACGAACTGTCGCGTGGCTCTCAATTCCCTGTCGACTCTTGACGGGAATTTCCCACACGTGCTCGTGGCGTGCGGCCGCTCGGCTCCGCCGCTCGAATCCAGCCAACTCATCTCTGCATACCTACCGGCCGGTATTGGAATTTCCTCGCGCGGGCAGTCGGGGTTTGCAGCGAAACCGAAGTCGGGCGCCCCCTCCGGGACTGGGCCTTACCTGTCGCGCGGTTGGTCACGCGCCGGCCACGCGCCCCGTTCCGGCATCCGGGACGGCTCAGCGCATCGGGCTGGGCGCGCTCACCTGAGGCGGCTGGCCCGTTGGTCGCGCATTGGTCACGGACTCCGTGTAAATCACCAGGTCAGAGCGCTAGAACCGCGGAGACGGCCGGGGCCGCCACCCCCCACAGGAGAGGCCCCGGCCGTCGCGCGGCACGGGCCGCGCGGCGGCCCGTACTTTCTTCAGCGCCATGAGTGCGGTTTCTGTCACACCCGCTGAGGCCGCGGCCGCGGATCACGAGGCAGTTGCATTTTGTACGGACATGGACGAGCAGTGGTTTCAGGTCGTAACGTGCCTTTCGCGCCGGGCGCGGATGTTGACTGATCAACGCGACTCTCGAACGATCACCACAACCCCTCGACGGCTCGAAGCGGCGACCATCGATCGCGACCATGTATTGAGGATTCACGGGTGCTGGGGGACGACGCGGAGTTGACCGCCGCGGTGCTCGCGGCACAGGACGGGGACGAGAGCGCGTTCCGGACTGTGTACCGCGCCGTGCACCCGCGGCTGCTCGGCTACGTCCGGACGCTGGTCGGCGACCCGGACGCCGAGGACGTGGCCTCCGAGGCCTGGCTGCAGATAGCCCGTGACCTGGACCGCTTCGACGGCGACGCGGACCGCTTCCGCGGCTGGGCGGCCCGTATAGCCCGCAACCGCGCCCTCGACCACATACGGATGCGCGGCCGCCGCCCCGCCATAGGCGGCGACGAGACCGAGCTCACCGGCAAGCCCGCCGAGTCGGACACCGCGGGCGAGGCCATCGAGGCGCTGGCCACCGACACCACGCTCTCGCTCATCGCCCGGCTGCCCCAGGACCAGGCCGAGGCCGTCGTCCTGCGGGTGGTGGTCGGCCTGGACGCCAAGACCGCCGCCGAGACCCTGGGCAAGCGGCCCGGCGCGGTACGGACCGCCGCGCACCGGGGTCTGAAGCGGCTCGCCGAACTCCTCGGCGAGAATCCGGAATCGGCCGGCGCCCTCGACGCCCTGCCTCCGCAGCGAGAACCGCAGGACCGTGCGGTGACGTCCGCGAGTGTGACGCATATGCGTCCGCGGACGCAGAAGGACATGTGATGGCCGACGAGCGCTGTGTCTATCCGGAGGACGGGGAGTCCTCCAACGGCTCCGGCGCGGGCCGGACCCCCGACCGGTGGCTGGACCCGGAGACAGCGGAGCGTCTGCTGCGCGGAGAGTCACTCGAAGCCGTCGATGCGGCCGTCCGCGACCAGGCCGAACGGCTCGCGAAGACCCTGGAGGCGCTGAGCGCGGAACCCGCGTCGGCCGACGGTGGGCTCCCCGGTGAGGAGGCCGCGCTCGCCGCGTTCCGCAAGGTGCGCGCGGACCGTGCGGACGACTGGGTCAGCCCTCCCGTCCGGGGCGCACACCGCGCCGGAGCCGGTCCCGCCGACGCCGGTCTCGTGCGGATCGGCGCGCCGGACCCGGTGGCCGCGCGACCCCGTCGGCGCCGTCCCGCGCACTTCGCCCTGGCCGCCGTACTGGCCGCCGGAGTGGTGGGCGGAGCCGCGGTCATGGCGGGCACCGCAGTCCTCGCGCCGTCGGGACACGGCGATCCGGACCCCGGCGCCTCGGTCTCGGCCGCCGTCACCCCGGACCGCCCGCTCGTCTCGCCCACGGCCCCGGTCCCGGAGATCGCGCCCTCGCCCGGGGGCTCCGCCTCCGGCGAGGCCGGCTCGCGCGACACGGCACGCGGCGACACCGAAATCACCCCCGGCACGAGCTCCGGAGGGCTCGGGGTACGTCCCGGCGACTCCTGGGGCGGAGCCGCCTCGGCCTGCCGCGACCTGCACGACGGCAAGGGCCTGAGCTCCGGACGGGCGCAGTCCCTGGAGGACGCGGCGGGCGGCCCCCTGCGGGTGGGCAAGTACTGCAAGGGCATCCTGTCCGGCACAGGCACAGGCACCCAGGACGACCCCAAGGCCGTCCCCGACGACCGAAACGGCGCCGGCGACGACGGGGACACCGGCAAGAGCGGCTCCGGCGACGAGGACGGCCAAGGGGACGACAACGGCCAGGGCGACGGGAACAGCCAGAACGGCGGGCAGCTCATGGCCCCCGATCACAACGCCCCCGGCCCGGACGGCGACACCTCCGACACCGCCTTCGAGACCCCTCTCGTCCTGGACCGGGCAACGATGTCACCGAGCCAGGTACCGGTCCCGAGCCCGACATACAGCGCGCTCTGACCTCGTACACCCACTCTGACCTGCACGTTTCGCACCCGCCCCGGTTTCGGCCGCGGTGGGTGTGACGTTTTCGGCCGCTGCGGCGCAGTACACAGTGAGCCGACTGGTCATCGGCCGTCGCACAGAGCCGGGGTTCCCCCCGTACCTACGGCTCGTGCACCTTGGCGCGGGCGGGACACGTTCCCCCGGTCCCGTCCGCGCCCCAAACGCCGAAGCCCGCCGCCCCGCCTCACCAGTGGACGACGACCTTGTCGCCGTTGCGTACCTGGGCGAACAGGTCCGCGATCGCCGCCTCGTCCCGTACGTTGACGCAGCCGTGCGAGGCGCCCGCGTAACCGTTGGCGGCGAAGTCCGCCGAGTAGTGCACCGCCTGGCCGCCGCTGAAGAACATCGCGTACGGCATCGGGGAGTCGTAGAGCGTCGACACATGGTGGCGTGACTTCCAGTAGACGCTGAACACACCCTCCCGGGTCGGTGTGCCCACCGAGCCGAAACGAACCGACACGGTCGTCACCGTCCGCCCGTCGATCATCCAGCGCAGCGTCCGGCTCGTCTTGCTGATGCACAGCACCCGCCCGGTCAGACAGCGCGGGTCCGGCGCGTCGGCCGGCTGCCCGCCCATCAGATACAGCTCCCACTTGCCCGGCTCGTGCGTCATGTTCAGCAACCGCTTCCAGGTGACCGTGTCGGTCCTCCCCGTCCTCGGCAGCCCGCGCTTGCCCTGGAACCCCTTGACCGCGCGCTCGGTGAGGTCGTCGTACGACCCCGTAGGCCCGTCGTAGAGCCACGCGACCTGCCGCAGCCGGGCCTGGAGCTCCCGCACGTCCCGCCCGGAGTCGCCGCGCGACCACAGCACGGCGGGCGCGGAGGTCTCACCGGGCGGCGTCGCGCTCGGCTTCGGGTCCTCGTCGGTCGGCGGCGTGCTGCGCTTCGGGACCTCGATCCGCACCGGCAGATGCCGCTTCCCGTCGCCGTCCCCGTCGGCGGTCTGCACCGTACAGCCGCAGGCCATGGCCAGGACCAGCAGCGCGGCGAACGCTCTCCCCATGCCCGTACTACGCATCCGGACCCCCTGTCGTCTCACCGGCATCCCCCTGAGATGTCTCCCCCCGGACGGCCGGTCCCGAACGACCCGGCGGCGTTCCGCCCCGGGCCGTCCTACCGTGGTGGGCATGACGCGTGAGTCGGAGTCCGGACTGCCCATCGAACCCGTCTACGGTCCCGAGGCCCTGGAGGGCTGGAGCCCCGAGGAGAAGCTCGGCGAGCCGGGCGGGTATCCCTTCACGCGCGGCGTGTACCCGTCGATGTACACCGGCCGCCCCTGGACCATGCGCCAGTACGCCGGTTTCGGTACGGCCGTGGAGTCCAACGCCCGCTACCGGCAGCTGATCGCCCACGGCACGACCGGTCTGTCCGTCGCCTTCGACCTGCCCACCCAGATGGGCCACGACTCCGACGCCCCGATCGCCCACGGCGAGGTCGGCAAGGTGGGGGTCGCGATCGACTCGGTCGAGGACATGCGGGTGCTGCTCGACGGGATCCCGCTGGACCAGGTGTCGACATCGATGACGATCAACGCACCGGCGGCGCTGCTCCTGCTCCTGTACCAACTGGTCGCCGAGGAGCAGGGCGTCAGCGCCGACAGGCTCACCGGCACGATCCAGAACGACGTACTGAAGGAGTACATCGCGCGCGGAACGTACATCTTCCCGCCGAAGCCCTCTCTCCGTCTGACCGCCGACATCTTCAAGTACTGCAACGCCGAGATCCCCCGGTGGAACACCATCTCGATCTCCGGCTACCACATGGCGGAGGCGGGTGCCTCGCCCGCGCAGGAGATCGCCTTCACACTGGCCGACGGCATCGAGTACGTCCGTACGGCGGTCGCGGCCGGCATGGACGTCGACGACTTCGCCCCCCGGCTCTCCTTCTTCTTCGTGGCGCGGACGACACTCCTGGAGGAGGTCGCCAAGTTCCGTGCGGCGCGCCGGATCTGGGCGCGGGTGATGCGGGACGAGTTCGGCGCGCGGAACCCCAAGTCCCAGATGCTGCGCTTCCACACGCAGACGGCCGGTGTCCAGCTGACGGCCCAGCAGCCGGAGGTCAATCTGGTCCGGGTCGCCGTCCAGGGCCTGGCGGCGGTCCTCGGCGGCACCCAGTCCCTGCACACCAACTCCTTCGACGAGGCGATCGCCCTCCCGACCGACAAGTCCGCCCGCCTGGCCCTGCGCACCCAGCAGGTGCTGGCGTACGAGACCGACGTGACGGCGACGGTCGACCCGTTCGCGGGCTCGTACGTCGTCGAGAAGATGACGGACGACGTGGAGGCGGCCGCCCTGGAGCTGATGCGGAAGGTCGAGGACCTCGGCGGCGCCGTCGCCGCCATCGAGCACGGCTTCCAGAAGAACGAGATCGAACACTCCGCCTACCGCATCGCCCAGCAGACCGACTCCGGCGAGCGGGTCGTGGTCGGCGTCAACCGCTTCCGGCTCGACGAGGAGGAGCCCTACGAGCCGCTGCGAGTGGACCCGGCGATCGAGGCCCGGCAGGCGGAGCGGCTTGCCCGGCTCCGCACCGAGCGCGACCAGCCCGCGGTGGACACGGCCCTCGCCGCCCTGAAGAAGGCGGCCGAGGGCGAGGACAACGTCCTCTACCCCATGAAGGAGGCGCTCCGGTCCCGGGCGACGGTGGGGGAGGTGTGCAACGCACTGCGCGAGGTGTGGGGGACGTACGTGCCGAGCGATGCGTTCTGAACAGGGCTGTTACTCCCTTTGGGTGATCACGAACCGAACCCGCATGTCTCCGGTTACGCTCGTTGCAGAGTGGGCCCCGAGAAGGAGGACGCCATGGCCGTACTGCAGCAAGAGCTGACTCTGGGTGAGGCCGCGGACCAGCTCGCCCGTGCACTGCCTGGCCACCGCGTGGAGATTCTCCAGGGGAGGCTCACTGTGACACCACCGCCGGACGGCTCTCACGGGTTGTCGTTGACGAAGCTGTGCAGGGCGCTCGAACGCGCCGGTATCGCGGAAAGCGACGCTGAATGGGTCCAGGGCGTCGGCCTCTGGCTGCCCACGCTGCCTTCGGACTTCGCGATCCCTGATCTCTCCATCGTCGATGAGGACTTCCGCGACGCCCACGTCACGAAGAACTACTACGCCCCGAACGTCTTCCGCATGGTCGCGGAGGTCACGTCGTCGAACTGGTCCGACGACCTCGGCCCCAAGGTCGAGTGCTACGCCCAGGCAGGTATCCCGGCCTACCTCATCGTCGACCGCAAACACGACGAGGTTCTCCTCTACCAGGATCCGGCCGACGGAAAGTACCCCGACCCCGTCCGCTGCAAGCGAGGCCAGACGGTGCCCGTCCCGGAGTCCGTCGGCATCAGCCTCGACCTCGCGGTCGACACGCTGCTCGACGGCGACGACTGACCGGTTCACGCCGAGAAACGGGCGAGGTACTCGCCGATCCCGACCCCGACCCCGACCGTGGAGCCGCCCGCCCAGCCGACGTATCCGTCGGGGCGGATGAGGAACAGGCCCGTGCCGTACTTCTCGTGTGCCGGCCCGGGCACTACGCGCACAGGTACCTCCGGTGCCTCCACGCCCAGCGCCAGCAGCGTCCAGTGCGGCCCCCGGAAGGCGTCGAAGAGGCGTACGTCCCCGACCCTCGCGTCCGGTGCGCGGTCGCCCGCGCGGACCGGGCCCGCCTCCGCCCGGGTCTCCTCCGTGAGTGAGGACTCCGGGTAGCCCAGACCGAGTTGGACGGTCGCCTTGCCGCGCCGGACCTCGCCGCGGTGCACGCCCGTCGAGATGCCGAGCATGTGGGCGGCGATGGGGCGGCGCTCCTCCTCGTAGGTGTCGAGGAGGGAGGCGGGGGCCCCGCCGCGCAGCACCGCCCCCAGCTTCCAGCCCAGGTTGTACGCGTCCTGGACGCTGGTGTTGAGGCCCTGTCCGCCCGCGGGGGAGTGGACGTGGGCCGCGTCCCCGGCGAGGAAGACCCGGCCGGAGGCGAAGCGGTCGGCGAGGGCCGCCCGGGGGCGGAAGTCCGAAGCCCAGCGGACCTCCGTGATGTCCTCGGGCGCGAGGTGCGAGCGCGCGGCGGCGACCTTGCGGATGCCCTCCAGGGACAGGTCCACCGGCGCCCCTTCCGGGAACTGGGCGACCAGCTGGAAGTCCTCCGTGCCGGCCAGCGGGCAGATCGCGAGGAAGCCGTCGCCCTCGCCGCGCGGCGGGAAGACATGCCAGTTGTCCCGGTCCAGGCCACTGATGCGGACGTCCGCGACGAGGACCGGGTTCGGGTCGACCGTCCCGCCGGTCATGCCGATGCCGAGGCCCCGGCGGACGACCGAGCGCCCGCCGTCGGCGGCGACCACGTACCGGGCGCGGACGTCCGCGCCCACCGCGAAGCGCACGGTCACCCCGTCGGCGTCCTGCTCGAACCCCACGGCCTCCCGCCCGAAGGACACCCGCCCGCCCAGCTCCTCAAGGCGCGCGTACAGCACCTCCTGGGTACGCCACTGCGGCACCATCCAGGGCGTGGAGTACGGCGAGTCGTCGGTGGCCTCGGCCGGGTCGAACATCCGGTGCTCGCCCACCCGCTCGCCGTCCTGCCAGACCATCCCGACCGGGTACTCGCCGCCGACCGCGAGGATTGCGTCGAGCACACCCAGGTCGTCGAAGACCTCCATCGTGCGCGGCTGGATGCCCTTGCCGCGCGAGCCCGGGAACAGCCGGTCGGCCTTCTCCACCACCAGCGCGTCCACACCACGCCGGACGAGGTCGATGCCGAGGGCGAGGCCCGTGGGTCCCGCGCCGACGACCAGTACGTCCGTGTTCATACGCAGTCTCCTTAACGTCGTTAAGTGCCCTTGGCCTCGACAGTGCCCTTAACGCTGTTAATCTGTCAAGCGTGAGTACGGAGAAACGCCCGCCCCTCGACCGCGCACGGGTCGCCGACACCGCCCTGAGGCTGCTGAACGAGGTGGGCCTGGACGGCCTCACCCTGCGGGCCATCGCCAGAGAACTCGACGTCAAGGCGCCCGCCCTGTACTGGCACTTCAAGGACAAGCAGGCGCTGCTCGACGAGATGGCGACGGAGATGTTCCGGCGGATGATCGCCGGTTCCGAGCTCGACCCGTCCGACACCTGGCGGGAACGGCTCCTCAAGTCCAACCGCGGCCTGCGCACCGCCCTGCTCGGCTACCGCGACGGCGCCAAGGTCTACAGCGGCTCACGCTTCACCGGCCTGGTGCATGTCGAGCAGATGGAGGAGACCCTGAGCCTCTTCACGACCGCCGGCTTCACCCTCCCCCAGGCGGTCCGGGCCACCTCGACGTCGTACCTCTACACGCTCGGCTTCGTCACCGAGGAACAGGGCGTGGAGCCCTTGCCGGGCGAGCGCCGGGAGGGCTTCGACGTGGAGGAACGCGCCCGCCTGATGGCCGACTTCCCGTTGTCGGCGGCGGCGGGCGCGGAGATCTTCCAGGACTACGACCGGCACTTCGAGGAGGGCCTGGCCTTGGTGGTCGAAGGAATCGGGACGCGGTACGGGGTCCAGGGGCTCAGTTGCTGAACCTGCGGCGCAGGGTCCGGGTGACGATCGGGGGGAGCAGTTCGGCCCCGAGGTGGCGGATCCGGGAGCGGCGGCGGGGGGTCGCGGCCGGAGCCGCCGACGGCGCAACCGCCGGTGTCACCACCGGTGTCACCGCCGGTTCCGTGAAGTGCCGTGAGCGCGGGAACGGCGGTGCCTGCATCCCCTTCGCCCGCGCCCGCACCAGCCGATGCCCCGCCGCCTCCTGCACGCTCAGCCCCACGTCCGTCCGCCCCCGCAGCATCTCCAGCAACTCCTCCTGAACCGGCTCCGGGTCGCCCCACGTCCCGTACAGCTTCTGCGTGCTGAGGCAGATCGGCCGCAGCCCACGGTTCAGGACGGCCTCCCATACGGCGACGGAGACCCCCGGCGTGTGCTCGGACCGGAAGTCGTCGAGGACGACGACACCCTCGGGCCGCAGGATCTCGCGGGCCGCGCCGATGTCGCCGTACACGTGCTCGTACAGGTGCGAGGCGTCGATGTGCACGAACCGGCAGCTGTCCTTGTCCACTTCGTCGGGCACGACCGACGTGGGGCCCTCGATCACCGTGGGCAGGCTGTCGTGGAAGGAGAGGTAGTTCCGCTCGAAGGCCTGCCGGGTCAGGGAGGCGTACGACTTGGAGGTCTCGGCGCGGTTGGCGCCGTCCGGTGCCTCGCCCCCGAACAGGTCGCAGACCGTGAACCGCTCCCCGTCCCGGAGGTGCCGCCCGAGCAGGATCGCGCTCTTGCCCATGTAGACGCCCAGTTCGAGCACGTCCCCTTCGACGCTCAGCGACCGCTGCCGGTCCAGGAACCAGGTGAACAACACCTGGTCCAACGGGGGGAACCACCCCGGGACGTCGGCGAACTGACGGGGTGGCGTATGCGTCTGCTGTGAATCGGCCATGAGCCACTCTTGCTCACCGAGGCGCCCGCCGAACACCTCCGAGCACCCGATTTTGTTCACTTCACCTGCAGGTCTCCATTTGACGCCCGCCATTTGCCGTTCTGTTTCCTGTGGTTCACGTAAGGTTAATTCGGTGTCCTCGGTGCGTGGATTTCATGAGTGCTTTGCATGCGGGCTGTCGAGTGACTGCCGACGGGGGTGACGTTATGGACGCGCTTTTATGTAATTCCCTGCCTTCATATTTTCTATCCACGGCCCAGTCCCCTCGATCCCGTGTCCGGAATCGACGAAAAGGACTGTGATGAGGGAAAGATCCGCTGATTCGCCGCGGTCGAGGGGAAAGACATACATACGCCGCGCGCTGGGCACCGCGGCGGTGGCCGCGCTCGCCTGGATCGCGGTGGCCAACGGCTCGTCCGGGGCGTCCGCACAGCACGGCGGCAGCGCCGCCGCGCTCGGCTCCGTCGCCGACGAGGCACCCGGCTACGCGGTCGAGGACTTCGCCTACCCGGGAGCCGACAAGATCCTCGCCGAGCAGGGCATCACCCTCAAGCGGGGCGACGGCCACATCGTCCTCGCCGAGTGCGGCCCCGACGGTCTGCTGGAGGTCTGGGCCCGTGACCGGGGCGACAGGGTCTGCTTCCGGGCCACCGGCAACTCCGGCTATCTGTCGCTGGAGATCCCCTCGGTGTACGCCGTCCGCGGCAACGACTACGCGACCCAGGTCGACATGACGGTCGGTACCGAGGAGCAGTCGTACGACATCGCCCAGAACGCGTGGACCCCCGTGGGCGAGAGCGCGGACGAACAGGGGCGTGAGTTCATGCTCGTGGAGATCAGGACCTCCAAGTAGCGCCAGGGGCAGGCGAGTCACGCCACCCCGAGAGCCAGAGAGCCCTCTCAGCCGCTGCGCTGTCCCGCGTCCGCCCGGACGGCGGACCTCGACCCAAGGAAGTCATGGTCACCCAACACACAGGTTCCGTGCGCCGTTTCGCACTCGCCACGGCGCTCATCGTGGCGCCGCTCGCGGTCGGTGCCACACCCGCCGCGCAGGCCGTCGCCGGCACCGCCGCGTCCGACGCCACCTACGGCTACACCGCCCGCCTCGACATCGGCGACGGCACCCGTGCCTGTTCCGGCACCCTCGTCGACACGCAGTGGCTGCTGACCGCCGCAAGCTGCTTCGCCGACGACCCGGCCGCAAGCCTCACCGTGCCGGCCGGCAAGCCGAAGCTCACGACCACCGCGACCATCGGACGCACCGACCTGACCGGCACCGACGGTGTGGTCCGCACGGTCGTCGAACTGGTCCCGCGCACCGACCGCGACCTGGTCCTCGCCCGCCTGAACCGCCCGGTCACGGGCGTGACGCCGGTTGCCCTCGCGGCCACGCAGGCCACCGCGGGCGAGACCCTGACCTTCGCCGGGTACGGCCGTACCCGGGACGAGTGGGCGCCGCTCAAGCTGCACACCGGCACGCTGTCGGTGGACTCCTCGGACGGCACGACCGCCACCATCACCGGCCAGAACGCCGCCGTGTGCGCGGGGGACGCGGGCGGCCCCGAGGTCCGCGTGACCAACGGCACGGCTGCCCTGGTCGCCGTCAACAGCCGTTCCTGGCAGGGCGGTTGCTTCGGCACCGACTCCTCCGAGACCCGCACAGGCGGTATCGCGACGCGCGTCGACGACCTCGGCGACTGGGTCGCGTCCAAGGTGAGCGCGACCCGGATCACCGACTTCGACTGCGACGGCGTCGAGGACGTCGCCGTGGGCGACCCGATGGCGTCCGTCAGCGGCCTTTCGGAGGCCGGTCTCGTCAAGATCGTCTACGGCGGCGGCCGCGAGTCCGTCGCGCTCCACCAGGACCTCCTCTACGTCCCCGGCGGCGCCGAGGCCGGCGACCGCTTCGGCGAGACACTCGCCGTCGTCGACTGGGACGAGGACGGCTGCTCCGACCTGATCGTCGGCACCCCGCACGAGGACATCGGCGACATCGCCGACGGCGGTCTGGTGTCCGTCATCCACGGCTCGCCCGACGGCCTGGGCCAGGGCAAGGCCTCGTTCAACTACCAGCAGGGCTTCGGCACCGGCGCCATCAACGAGAACACCTCGTACGAGGGCGACGGGATGGGCGCCGCGCTGGCCGCCGGCACCACCGCCGACGGTGAGCCGTATCTGGCGATCGGCGTGCCCGGCAAGAACCTCAAGGGCTATGTGGACGCCGGTCTGGTCTTCTATCTGCGCGGCTCCACCAACACCTCGGTCCACCAGGACGACACCGGCGTGGTGGGCGTCATCGAGGCGAACGACCGATTCGGCGCCGCTCTCGCGGGCTCACCGAACAACCTCGCCATCGGCGCCCCGGGCGAGACCTCGGACTCGGGCGCGGCGGACGCCGGTTCGGTGACGGTCTTCAAGCACACGGTGAGCGCGGCCGGCATCCCCACCCCGGTGGCCACCGTCGACCAGGACAGCACCGGCATCAGCGACGCCGCCGAGGCGGGCGACGGGTTCGGCGCCTCCCTCTCGATGATCGCCTACCGTCCCGAGGGCGCGGCCTCCGCGACCGACTCGATCCTCGCGGTCGGCACCCCCGGCGAGACCCTGTGGGTGGGCACCACCTCCTACGCCGACGCCGGACAGGTCTCCACCCTGCGCATCGCCGCCTCCGGCACGGTCACCGAGCTGGCCACCATCCACCAGGGCGTCGCGGGCGTGAGCGGGGCCTCGGCGACCGACGACGGGTTCGGCACGTCGGTGGCCGCCGCCAACACGGCCCCCAGGGCCGTCGGAACCGCCTCGACGCTGCTGCTCGCGGTCGGCGTCCCCGGCAAGGACATCGACACCGCCACGGACGCGGGCGTCGTGCAGACCTTCTCGCTGCTGGGCGCGCCCGGCGACTCCGACCACTGGATCCAGGCGGGCAACGAGCGCGGCCTGCCCGGCACTCCGGGCGCTTCCCAGAAGGCCGGCCAGTTCCTCAACGCCACCGGCACCCACCTGTGGATCGGCATGCCGTACGGCCCCGCCGAGCGCGGCGCGGTCCACGGCATCCCGTGGTCGAACGCCATGGGCGGCACCGGCGCCACGGTGACGACGTACCAGCCCGGCACCGGCGGCCTGCCACTGACCGGCAAGTACTTCGGCATGGCCATCCGCTGACGATCGCCTCTACAGACGTCTCACCGGCCGCGGCCCGCGGCCGGTGAGACGGGGGCCCCACCGGTCTCGCGAGAGTTGTGCACGCGCTCGGGGACCGGCTCAGCGTGCCTGGTTCAGGGCTGCCCGCAGGCGCGGTGTCAGTGGCTTCTCCACGAGCCGGTACAGCAGGTAGGCCAGCGTCAGCATCAGGGTGATGGTCAGGGGGAAGGTCACCGCCGACGGGAGGCCGAGGTTCTGATGGAGGGCCTTGATCGCCACCCAGCCCAGGTGCTCGTGGACCAGGTAGAAGGGGTACGTCAGCGCGCCGGCCACCGTCAGCCAGCGCCAGTTGGCCCAGTCCAGCCAGCCGACCGCGATCGCGGCGACGGCGACGAAGCCGAAGGCGACGACCAGGATGATGCCGAACGAGGTGCGGTGGGCGAAGGCGTTCGGGTCGGAGGCGTTCCACAGCTCTTGCACCATGTAGTGCTGGCCGACCAGGAAACCGGCCACGGCGATGCCCCAGGCGTAGGCGTCCCTGCGGTCGCGGTGGACCAGGTACAGGCCCATCCCGCCAATGAAGAACGGCGCGTACTCCGGCATCAGCACGATGTCCAGCAGGGGTTGGTTCGCCCCCTGCGCGATCGCCGCCGCCAGCAGCCAGCACACCGAGAACATGATGACCCGGCGCCTGGTCACCCCCGGCAGGACCACCAGCAGGGCGAACAGGGCGTAGAAGCGGATCTCCGCCCACAGCGTCCAGTCGACGCCCAGCACCCGGTCGGCGCCCAGCGGCTGCTGGAGCAGCGTCAGGTTCACCAGGGCGTCGCTCGGCGAGACCGTCTTGTAGGCGACCACCGGCAGCGCGAACACCGCGGTGACGAGGATGACGGCCACCCAGTAGGCGGGCATCAGCCGGGACACCCGGGAGGCGAAGAAGGAACGCAGGGAACGGCCCCAGCCGCTCATGCAGATGACGAAGCCGCTGATGACGAAGAAGACCTCGACGCCGAGACAGCCGTAGGCGAAAGGCGTGTGCAGGGTGGGGAACTGCTCCTTGGCGGAGCCGCCCCAGGCCTGGGTGACGAAGCCACCGCGGCCGCCGTAGTGGTAGAACGCCACCATCAGCGCGGCCACCAGCCGCAGTCCGTCCAGAGCACGGAGCCGACCGCCCTCACGCTTCACCGGCACGATCTCCACGGGTGCGGCCGGGACGGGCTGTGGCTTGGTCGTGCTCAGGACCGTCTCGGTCACGGTGGTACCCCTAGCAGGCAGAAGTGGCGTCCACCAGCAGGTTAGGCATCACCCTGAGTACTTTTGTTCGACGAGGCGGCCCTTTGCCCAGTCCTCTCCAAGGGTTCACCTGGCTGTCGTACAGGATTCCCGTACTCTTTCCGGCTCCCCGGAGCAACCCCCTGCCCGCTGCTCCGACTTCGGCAGTCGCGCCGACCTGTCGGATGTACCCGCCGAACAACCCGAACGGGGCGTGACACAAGTCCGTCACGCCCCGTTCGACCGGGAGTACCTGTCGCCTACCGTCGTACGGCCTTTTTCAGGGCCCGTGCCCGGCGCACCACCCGGCGTGCGGTCGCGTTGTGCGGCAGGAAGGCCAGCCGCTCGGGGATGCCGCCGGGCAGACCGAGCGCGGTGAGGCGCTTCTTCCGGAAGTAGCGCCGGGTGCGCGGGCCGAAGTGCTTCGAGAGATAGCGTTCCGCGACCGGGCGCAGCGGCGGGTGGATCTGCGGCTGCAGGGTGAAACTCAGCGCGGTGATCAGCTCGTTGAGCGTGTCGGCGGGCACCGCCTCCTCGCCGCCCCGGCCCTCCAGGTCCGGCAGCACCGCATCCGCCAGCACGACCGGGACCCGGTTGCTGTTCTGGTAGGGCGTCAGCCGCTCAAGCAGCAGCTCGGTGCCGATGCGCGCGGCGGGCAGGTCGTACAGGGCGGAGGCGGTGAACAGCGCGGTGGAGAAGCAGCCGACGACCAGTGCGGGCCGGGCCTTCTCGAACAGCACCTCGGCGAGTACGGGTGTGTCCAGGACGGTGAGGTCCACGCCGAGCTTCTCGGCCTCGGCCTCCAGGGCGCGGCTGAAGCGGGCCGGTGCGCTGGGGTGCGGCTTGAAGACGACCGAACGGTGCCCCTTGGCGACCGCGCCCTTCAGCATCCGTACATGCAGGTTCTCCTCCTCTTCGGGGGAGAGGATGTCCAGCGCGGAGAGGTACTGGCCCAGCAGCAGCGCCGCGTTGTCCGGAAGCTGCGGCAACTCCTCGACGGAGGCGATGAGTTCACCCATCGTCTTGAGGAAGGCGGATGTCGGCACCACGACCGGCGGCACGTCGAACTCGGTGAGCAGCATCGGCGTGAGACCCGGGATCAGGTCCAGATGGAGCAGTCTGCGCACCCGGGTGCCGACCAGCGGGTCGAGCTTGTTGCGGGTGGGGCCGTAGCTCATCAGTCCGTCGGCGTAGACGTCGACGGGAGCGCCGGTGAAGATCTGCGCGACGGTGAGGGCGGGGGTGACCTGGATGGACTCCAGGACCAGTTCGACCCGGTCGTCGCCGAGCCCCCACAGCAGCCGCAGATAGCGCTCGAAGAGGGGGACGTCGTCCGGGCGCGGAGCCCAGGAGCCAGGGTGGAAGGGGCGGATGGCCTCGTTCCAGGACAGCACCTCGTCGAAGTGGTCGCGCAGCGGCCCGAAGCCCGGCATCTCGTCCAGTGGCGTCGAGGTCTCCGGCGTCGCGGTGTTGTTGAACACCAGCAGCACCCGGCGCTCGGCCTCCTCGAAGAGGTCCGAGTCGATCGCGGTGGCCAGCGTGACCGCGCCGTACAGCGTGGAGGCGCAGAAGATCTGGGTCGTACGGGAACCGGTCGGGGACATCACGCGGCCGCCTTAGCAGAGGTGACCCGCCGCCGCAGCCGCCGCAGCTTGGCGGAGCGGCGCAGGTCCATGGTGTCGAGTACGTCACCGAGCATGTCCTGCGGCATCCGCTTTATGGCCGCCGCGCTCATCGCCCGCAGCTGCTTGGCGACGGACGGCTCCCACTTGGACTCGTCGGAGAGATGGTGAGCGATGATCGCGCAGTAGGTGCGCACCGCCTTGGGCAGCAGCTGGTCGGCGTCCCGGTCCGCGGCCGTCTCCTCGATGACCTGGTCGAAGGCGCGGATGAAGTCGAGCTGGCGGGCGTCGCCGATCTGGGTCAGCGAGGAGGCCACCCCGCGCCGGTAGAACACGCCCAGCAGGCTCACCACGGCGAACGACTCGGCCTCGCGGTGCAGCTTCCAGATCCACGGCCGGTCCTCGGCCGTGCGCAGCCCGTGGGTGAAGTGCAGCAGACCCTTGTCGAGCAGCCGGCGGTGGTAGGCGCCGGCCCACGCGTACGCGTAGTCCACGGAGGTCGAGCGGTCGGCGGGCAGGATCGCGTCCCGGGGATTCATCACCTCGTTCCGCCGCCCGATCGGGACCCGGTGCACGGTACGGGCGCGCGCGACCGTCTGCACATGGTCGGTGCGGACGAAGTCGCAGCCCAACTCCTCGATGGCGGTCACCAGTTCCGTGAGGTATCCCGGCGCGAGCCAGTCGTCGCCGTCCAGGAACGTCAGGTACTCGCCGCGCGCCGCGTCCAGGCCGGTGTTGCGCGCGGTGGCGAGCCCTCCGTTCGTCTCGTGGTGGATGACCTGCACCTGGGCGACGTCCGAGAGATCCTCGGCCGCACGGTCGAGAATCGCCGGAGTTTCGTCCTTGGATTTGTCGTTCACCAGCACGAACTCGAAGTCTCGACGGGCATTCATCCGAAGACTTCGGAGGGTGTCCGGGGCGTATTGCTGCACGTTGTAGAACGGCACGATGACGGAGAGCTTAGGCACCCGAGGAACGCTAGAAGGCGGTCCGGCAGCTGAACTTTCCGGCAAGGAGACTGTGGGTGAACTCGATGTGTCGGAACGGTGCATCCCGTGTACTTCCCGGTCTTCAGCGGGCCAGTTCGGATCTCGGTGGTGTGTTGTTAACTTTTCGTTGATTCGCGGTTGGGCCACACCTAGAAATTGCTTCCTAGCGTTTTCGTTGTGCCGCCAAGTACAACGAAGTCCCTCCGAATCGCCGTCCTCGCGGACTCCGACACCCGCTGGAAATGGGGTGCGCTGACCGCCGACCGCATCGCCCCGGGCCCGTCCATGGAAGCCGGACCCCGAGGCGGGGCGCAAGTCGGCCTCGCGCTGGACGGATACCTGCTGCGCGGCCGGGCCACGCCCACCGCACGCCAGCTCGACGAGGTGGGCGTGCGCGCCGACTCGATGCGCGAGGTCACCGCCGTCGAGTTCCTGCGCGCCATGGCCGAGACGTCGTACGACATCGTCGTGCTGGCCCTCGTCGGCGGCGGCGTCCAGGCGATGCTGCACGGCCTGGCGCGGGTCTGGGACGGTCAGGAGAAGCGTCCCGGTCCGGAGGGTCCGCAGAAGCGTCCCCTCGTCGTCACCGGCTATGTCGGCGTCGTCTACGAGAAGCTCGCCGACGGTCTGCTCCTGCGGCACGGTGCCGACCTGGTCCTCGCCAACTCCCGCCAGGACGCCGAGCGTTTCCGCGCGGTGTACGAGGGGGTCGGCGCCGACGCCTCATCCGTGACCGAGGTGGCGCTGCCGTTCCTCGGCGGTGCGGCCTACGAGGGCGAACACGACCCGTACACCGTGGTGTTCGCGGTCCAGCCCTCCGTGCCGGACAACCGCAGGGACCGGGTGTACCTGCTGGAGCGACTCGTGCGGCACGCCCGGCTGCACCCCGAGCGCGAGGTGCTGCTCAAGCTGCGCTCCAGGCCCGGCGAACACACCACGCACATCGAGGAGCTGCCGTACCAGAAGCTGATCCAGCGGCTCGATCCGCCGGCCAACTTCCGTCTGGTGTACGGGAACATGGGCGAGGTCCTCGACCGCACCGACCTGCTGGTCACCATCAGCTCCACGGCCGCCCTGGAGTCGCTGCACCGCCGTATCCCGACGGTCGTCCTGACCGACCTCGGCGTGCGCGAGGTGCTCGGCAACCACCACTTCGTGGGCTCCGGCTGCCTCGCCTCCTGGGACCAGCTGGACGCCGGACACCGGCCGGTCCCCGACGAGGAGTGGGTGGCCCGGCAGGGCGTGGTCGCTGGGGGCACCTCCCGGACGGAGTCTGGGGGAGGGTCGTACGCGCACGCCTTCGACGGGGCGCGCGAGCGCATCGCCAAGCTGCTGGCCGCCCCCGAGCGGCCCCCGCTGACCCCGTACTACACACCCGTCACCGCCCCCGGCTACCTCCCCGGCATTCTCGCCCGCCACCACCTCGGCCCCGACGGCACACCGCTGCCCGGAGCCCCCGCCCACGACAAGGAGCCGGGCCCGGTGCGGCAGATCGTCCGTCGCGCGGCCCGCGGGGCCTATCGGCACGGGGTGCAGCGGGTGGCTCCGGTGATCCGGCGGATGGGGGAGCTGTGACCACCTCTCAAGGCCATTTCCAAGGAGCTGACCCGATGACCAACCCGCAGACGAACCAAGGCGCTTCGGTGCGCCGGGTGCTCGCGGTGATCCCCGCGCGCGGCGGCTCCAAGGGCGTGCCCGCGAAGAACCTCGCCCCGGTCGGCGGTGTGCCGCTGGTGGCGCGGGCCGTGCGCGAGTGCCTGGCCTCCCGCCTGGTGACCGACGTCGTGGTCTCCACCGACGACCAGGCCATCGCCGCGGCGGCCCGCTCGGCCGGTGCCGAGGTCGTGCTGCGCCCGGCCGCCATCGCGGGCGACACCGCCACCTCCGAGGCCGCCGTCCTGCACGCCATGGACGCCCACGAGGCGCTGCACGGGGCCACGGTCGATGTGGTGCTCCTCGTCCAGTGCACCAGCCCGTTCATCATCCGCGAGGACGTGGACGGCGTCGTGGGCGCCATCGTCGACAACGGCGCGGACTCCGCGATGACCGTGGCCCCCTTCCACGGCTTCGTGTGGCGCGACGCGGACGACGAGGCCCGCGCGGGCACCGTCGAGGAGGCCGACGCGGCCGTCGGCGGCGGCTACGGCGTCAACCACGACAAGTCCTTCCGCCCGCGCCGCCAGGACCGCCCTCAGGACTTCCTGGAGACCGGCGCCGTCTACGGCATGGACGCGCCCGGCTTCCGCAAGCACCAGCACCGCTTCTTCGGCCGTACCGAACTGGTCCGCACCGACCCCGCGCGCGTGCTGGAGATCGACGACCACCACGAGCTGGCCCGCGCCCGTGCGCTGGCCCCCCTCTTCGACGCGGACCGCCCCGGTTCGCTGCCCTCTTTTGAGGACGTGGACGCGGTCGTACTGGACTTCGACGGCACCCAGACCGACGACCGGGTGCTGATCGACGCCGATGGAAAGGAGTTCGTCTCCGTGCACCGCGGCGACGGACTCGGTATCGCCGCGCTGCGCAACAGCGGCCTGAAGATGCTGATCCTCTCCACGGAGCAGAACCCGGTCGTCGCCGCCCGCGCACGGAAGCTCAAGATCCCCGTGCTGCACGGCATCGACCGGAAGGACCTCGCACTCAAGCAGTGGTGCGAGGAGCAGGGCATCGCGCCCGAGCGCGTGCTCTACGTCGGCAACGACGTCAACGACCTCCCGTGCTTCGCCCTCGCGGGCTGGCCCGTGGCGGTCGCGAGCGCCCACGACGTGGTACGCGGCGCCGCCCGTGCGGTCACCACCGTTCCCGGTGGCGACGGCGCGATCCGAGAGATCGCCAGCTGGATCCTCGGCCCCTCTCTCGACTCCCTCGACAAGTAAGGACACCTCCCCGCCATGAGCAACTCCCGTCTGCGCACCTTCGGCACCGAGCGCATCGCCGGCCCCGGCCAGCCCGTCTACATCTGCGGCGAGATCGGCATCAACCACAACGGCGAGCTGGAGAACGCGTTCAAGCTCATCGACGTGGCCGCCGAGGCCGGCTGCGACGCCGTGAAGTTCCAGAAGCGCACCCCCGAGATCTGCACCCCGCGCGACCAGTGGGACATCGAGCGCGACACCCCCTGGGGCCGGATGACCTACATCGACTACCGCCACCGTGTGGAGTTCGGCGAGGACGAGTACCGCCAGATCGACGAGTACTGCAAGAGCAAGAACATCGCCTGGTTCGCCTCCCCGTGGGACACCGAGGCCGTCGCCTTCCTGGAGAAGTTCGACGTCCCGGCCCACAAGGTGGCGTCGGCCTCCCTGACGGACGACGAGCTGCTCCGCGCCCTCCGCGCCACGGGCCGCACGATCATCCTGTCCTCCGGCATGTCGACCCCGAAGCAGATCCGCCACGCGGTCGAGGTCCTCGGCTCGGACAACATCCTTCTCTGCCACGCCACTTCGACCTACCCGGCGAAGGCCGAGGAGCTCAACCTGCGCGTGATCAACACGCTCCAGGACGAGTACCCGAACGTCCCGATCGGCTACTCCGGCCACGAGACGGGCCTCCAGACCACCCTCGCGGCGGTCGCCCTCGGCGCCACGTTCGTCGAGCGCCACATCACCCTGGACCGCGCGATGTGGGGCTCCGACCAGGCCGCGTCGGTCGAGCCGCAGGGCCTGGTCCGCCTGGTCCGCGACATCCGCACCATCGAGGCCTCCCTCGGCGACGGCGTCAAGAAGGTCTACGACTCCGAGCTCGGCCCCATGAAGAAGCTGCGCCGCGTCACGGGCGTCATCGCCGAGGCGGAGATCGCCGCGGCGGCGGGCGAGCCGGTCTCGGTCTGATCCGGAAGGCGAGGGGCCCGGAGGAGTTCCGGGCCCCTCGCGCCTTCGAGCGTCTACTCCTTACGAGCGCCGCATGAGCGCCTTACGACGGGACGGTCGTACGTCGATGAGCCCCCGCGCCGGGAACACCGGCCCCCACACTCTCGCGTTCGTCGAGAGTCCGGTGCAGCTCCTGAACGTGCTGGAGTGGGCGCACGCCCACGCATCCGGCGCGGAGCTCACCCTCGTCGTGCTGTCCCCGACCGACCCCATGACCCGCGGCCAGCTGCGCCGGATGGCCGAGCTCGCCCGCGAGGAGGGCCACGAGGTCCGCTGGGAGGAGGCGAGGGGTGGACCCGCGGCGCCCTTCCAGACCATCGGCGGCCTGGCGGGCAGGCTCCGCAAGGCGGACCGTGTGGTCCTGGGCGACCCGTTCTCCCGCTACGTACAGCTTCTGCTGACCATCACGCGCGCCACGAACCTGGTCGTCGTCGACGACGGCACGGCCACCATGGAGTTCGTCGCCCAACTGGCCCGCGGTGAGCGCCTCGTCCGCTGGCACCGCAAAGGCGGCCGTCCCAGCCCCCGAGACCTCGCCTTCGCCCCGATCTCGTCGGCGGCCCGCAAGCGCCTGACGCCGGGGGAGGGGCGTGAAGTCGAGATCTTCTCCTCGATGCCTATGGAGGAGGCGCCGACGGGAGTGACGATGTCGATGAACGCCTTCGCCTGGACCCGGGCCCGCTTCGGCCCGCCACGCATCACCAAGAGCGCGGACATGGTGGGCACTTCGCTGGTGGAGACGGGCGTGGTGGACGCCGACCGCTATTTGGAAGCGGTCACAAGCCTGGCCAAGACTCACGGCGCGACCCGCTACTTCGCCCACCGCCGCGAGTCCACGGAGAAGCTCCACCGGCTGGCCGTGGAGACGGGGTTGGAGATCGTCCGCCCGGACCTCCCCTTGGAGCTGATCGCCCGCCGGGGCCCCATCGGCCGCACGATCCTCAGCTTCCCTTCCACGGTGGTGCACACGCTCCCCCTGGCCCTGGCCGGCACGGAGGTCCGCGTCTCGGTCTGCGACATCGACCCGGACTGGCTGACGGAGACGGCTTCGCCCCGGGCGCACGGGTTCCTGTCGGGAGTCACGGGGACGGCTCGGGATGTGCACCGGCTGTCGGCGGTGGCGACGGGCTGAGTCTCAGCTGCGTCGTCTAGCATCGTCGTTCACTTGTGCGACGTTCGATGCGGGCTATGACGGGGGCGGCTGGTGTGAGTGCCGAGGCGTTGCGAGGACGGCTGACGGATCTGATCGCGTCCGGGCAGGGTGATCTGCGGGCGTTGGTGGGGGAGTTCCGGCGCGGCGAGGTGCTGGTGCCGGTCGTGGACGGTTCGTTGCTGTCGGTGGAATCGGGCGGGATTCGCTGGCTGTTTGCGTTCACGGATCTCGCGGCGCTGGAACGGTTCGCCGAGGCGCGGGGTGAAGCTCCGCCTGGGTGGGTGGCGGTGTTCGGCGCGCGGCTGCTGGACCAGGTGATCCCGAGGGTGGACGGTCCGGCGGGGATCGCGGTGGACGCGGGCAGCCCAACAGGCTTTGTGCTGCCGCCGGTTGCGGGGATCGTGCCGGACGGGGTGGCCGTGGACGTTGCTTCGGCGGGAGCGCGGTCGTGAGCGCCGGTGACGGTTACGAGGTTGATCCGGAGGCGATGGAGCGGATCACGCGTGGGATCGATCAGGCGATGGGGGAGCTGAAGGAGTTCGGCTTCGATATCGAGGCGAATCTGGGGCGTGGGTTCGGGGATTTGTCGCTGACGGGTCTGGAGGCGGGTGACGACGGCCTTCAGCAGGTCTTCGGGGACTTCTGTGACCGGTGGGGCTGGGGTGTGCGGTCGTTGATGGGGGATGCGAACGAGTTCGCGGGGCGGCTGGGGTTGTCGGCGGGGCTGTATCACGAGCAGGAGCAGTACGTTTCGGGGACGTTGAAGTCGGTGTGGACGGCGGGGACGGGCGATCCGTATCTGTCGCCGGAGCAGGTGAAGGAACGTTCCTGGTCGGAGACGCTGGGGGACAACCCGGTGTCGCAGGTGGCGGATGCGGATTACAGCGCTGAGTCGTTCACGTCGGGTCAGGATGAGGTGGCGGCGGCGTGGTCGCAGGCGGCGCAGGACGTTTCGACGTCGACGGTGACGCCGGACGCGTTGTTCGACCGGGACACGGAGTGGCAGTG
>NZ_JBJDQL010000040.1:0-90479 GCF_044903305.1 Streptomyces sp. NPDC019531
GATTTCCTCGGTGCTTTCCAGGTTCCCGCTTCCGCGTTTCCCTTTCCGGCGGTTCCGACTCTATCAGATCCTTTCGGGCCTGATCCCCGGTCAGCAGGGCTTGTCTTCCCGGCTGTTGGGCCGTTCCGACGTCTCAAACCTTAGCGGATTCTCGCGGCGGCCCCAAATCGAGGGGCCGCACCCAAATCGAATTGAATTCGGGCACACCGAATTCATCCCGGCTGGGAGATCGTTCTGATGGTTTGAGTGGCCGCTCTCGCGGCGGAGGTGCTACCGCAGAACCGTTACGGCCCCGTGGCAACCCGAAGAACTTTACGGATCCAGCAGGGGGCTGTCAACCACCCTCTGTCAAGATCTTTTAATCGAGGTCGCTGAGCCGCCCACCGGCGTCCGGCTGTGCGTGCTCCACCCTACGCAGGAGCCGGGTGAGGACATCCCCGAGGGTGTTGCGCTCCTCCGCGGACAGGTCCTGGAGCAGGTCCTCCTCGAAGACCGTGGCGAGACGCATCGCCTCCAGCCACTTCTCGCGACCCTCGGCGGTGAGTTCCACGATCACGCGGACGCGGTTGGACTCGTCCCGCTCCCGGGTCACCAGACCCTCGGCGAGCATGCGGTCGATCCGGTGGGTCATCGCGGCCGGCGTGAGGCCGAGGCGCTTGGCGAGGTCACTGGGGCCCAGCCGATAGGGGGCGCCGGAGAGGACGAGCGCCTTGAGGACCTCCCACTCGGCGCTGCTGATGCCGAGGGCTGCGGTCTGGCGGCCGTAAGCGACGTTCATGCGGCGGTTCAGTCGGGAGAGCGCCGAGACGATCTTCTCAACCTGGGGGTCTAGGTCCTGGAACTCGCGCTGGTAGGCGGCGATCTGTTCTTCGAGCGTCGGCTCGTTGACGCCAGGGGTCTCGGCCATGGCCGCAGTATGGCACGCACCTCCTTTGCCTTGAAGTCCTTCGATATGTACTCTTTAGCTTCGAACTTTAGCTTTGAAGTCTTCACTCCTAACTAGTGATAGAGGTGAACGTGACCAGGGCGATGGGCGCAGCGATGCGCCGGATCCACGTGGGCAACGCGCTCAGCGCGTTCGGGCTCGGCTTCACCGTCCCCTACCTGTACGTCTATGTGGCGCAGGTGCGGGGCCTTGGAGCCATGACGGCGGGGCTCGTCCTCGCCGTCTTCGCGGTGGCGGCACTGGTGGTGCTGCCGTTCGCCGGGCGGGCCATCGTCCGCCGGGGACCGCTGCCGGTGCTGCTCACCGCCCTCGTCATGGCCGCGATCGGGGCGCTCAGCCTCGGTCTCGCCGGCCGCGCGCCGACCGTGCTGCTGTCGGCGGCGGCACTCGGGGCCGGTTCGGCCGTGATGCAGCCGGCGCTCGCGACGATGATCGTCGACTGCTCCCTCTCGGAGACCCGCTCCCGGGCCTTCGCGACGCAGTTCTTCCTGCAGAACCTCGGGCTCGGCGTCGGCGGTCTCATCGGCGGGCATCTCGTCGACACGTCGAGCGCCGCGTCCTTCACTCTGCTGTTCGCGATCGAGGCGGCGATGTTCCTGCTGCTGGTGTTGGTGATGGCGACCTTGCGCGTGCCGCACGCGCCGCGGATCGAGGGCGCGCCCGCCCGGTCGGACAAGGGCAGCTGGAAGCAGCTGCTCGGCAACCGGGCCATGGTGCAGTTGTGCGTGCTGGGCTTCGTGCTGTTCTTCGCCTGCTACGGACAGTTCGAGTCGGGCCTGAGCGCGTACGGCGTCGAGGCCGCCGGTATCTCCACCTCCGCGCTGGGCACGGCCCTGGCCGCCAACACCGCGATGATCGTTGTCGCTCAGTTCGCCGTGCTGAGGTTTGTCGAGCGGCGGAAGCGGTCCCGCGTGATCGCCCTGGTCGGTCTCATCTGGGCCGCGGCATGGGTCACCGCGGGCTGTGCCGGGCTCGGACACGGCAGCCGGGAAATGGCCACGGCCGCGTTCGTGTCGACGTACGCCTTGTTCGGACTGGGCGAGGCGATGCTGTCGCCGACCGTGACCCCCCTGGTCGCCGATCTGGCGCCGGAGGGGATGGCCGGCCAGTACAACTCGGCCTTCGCCCTGGTGAAGCAGCTGGCCCTGGCGGTCGGCCCGGCGGTGGGCGGCCCGATGGGAGCCTCCCTGCACACGCCGTACATCGTGACGTTCCTGCTGTTCTCGCTGGGGATCACGTACCTGGCCCTACGACTGGGCAGGCAGCTGACCCCTGTACAGAACCAGCCGTCGCTGAGGAAGAGCCGGGTGGTGGCACAGGGCGGAGCAACGGCGAAGTCCCTGGCCGCCTAGCTGCGCCTCCCCAGGGGCGCGGGGAACTGCGTGACCAGCCACAACGGACCCGCACCCGGCAGCGATCCGCAGGCGCTACCCCTTGGGCAACACGAACTCGCACCAGACCGCCTTCCCGCCCCCCGGCGTCCGCCGCGACCCCCAGTTCGACGCGATGGTCGCCACGATGGCGATCCCCCGACCGGACTCGTCCCCCGGCTCCGCCCGCCGACGCCGGGGCAGATGGTCGTCCCCGTCCGTCACCTCGACGATCAGACGCCGGTCGGTACGGCGGAGCCGCAGCCGCATCGGCGGCGTCCCGTGCTGAAGGGAGTTGGCGACCAGTTCGCTCACCGCCAGCACGCCCAGGTCATGCAGCTCGACCGGGAACCGCCAACTGGTCAGCACGCCGGAGGCGAAGGCACGCGCGCGGGGAGCCGCCTCGACGCCGCCCAGCAGTTCCAGCGCGGCGTTGCGGAAGAGCTCCCCGTCGGGGCCCGTGTGGGCAGGGTGCTGAAGGACCATGACGGCGACGTCGTCGTCGTGTTCCGCGGTGACGCCGGCCGAGCGGACCAGGCGATCGCAGATCACCTGAGGGGTGCCGGTCGCGCCGGCCAGGGCGCGTTCCAGCGCCGCGATGCCCTCGTCCAGGTCTTCGTTACGGCGTTCGACCAGGCCGTCCGTGTACAGCACGGCCGTGGAACCCGGGCCGAGGGGGATGGTGCCCGAGGAGTGCATCCAGCCGCCGGTGCCCAGCGGCGGGCCGGTGGGTTCGTCGGCGCGCAGGACGACGCCGCTCTCGTCGCGGACCAGGATGGGCAGATGGCCGGCCGAGGCGTAGACCAGCCGGCCCTCGTTCGGGTCGTGGACGGCGTACACACAGGTGGCGATCTGGTTGGCGTCGATCTCGGTCGCCAGGCCGTCGAGGAGTTGCAGGACCTCGTGCGGAGGCAGGTCGAGGCGGGCGTACGCCCTGACCGCCGTGCGCAGTTGACCCATGACCGCTGCCGCGCGCACCCCGCGGCCCATGACGTCGCCGATGACCAGAGCCGTGCGGCCGCCGCCGAGGGTGATGACGTCGTACCAGTCGCCGCCGACCGCGGCCTCGGTGCCGCCGGGGTGGTAGGTGGCGGCGATGCGCAGGTCGTCGGGTTCTTCGAGCTCCTGGGGTAGCAGGGAGCGCTGGAGGGTGACGGCGGTCTCGCGCTGGCGGCGCTCGCTGGCTCTGAGGCGTTCGGCGGCCTCGGCGTGGTCGGTGACGTCGGTCGCGAAGACGAGAACTCCGCCGTCGCCTTCAGTGACCGGGGTGCAGGTGAAGGTGTAGGAGCGGCCGTCGGGGGCCTTGCGGGACTTGACCGTGCGCGGTTTGCCGCTGCGCAGGACCTGGTCGAGGAGCGGGAGTAGGCCGATCTCGTCGAGCTCGGGGAGGGCTTCGCGGGCCGGTGCGCCGGGCGAGCGCAGGCCGAAGGCCACCACATAGGCGTCGTTGACGTAGGCGAGACGGTGGTCGGGGCCGTGGACGAGGGCGACGAGGGCGGGGACACGGTCGAGGACCTCGCGGACCGGGAGTTCGTCGACGGCGGGGACCGGCACGGTCAGTTGTTCGGCGCGGGCCGCTGGGACGGCGCCCTCGCTCAGGCGGTCCTCGGTGACCAGGTCGTCGGTCCGCGCTGCGGCGCGGCGCTGCGTTCCGGGGAGGCGGGCGCTCCAGCGCGTGAAGTTCACGAATCCTTGCCTCGTGTCGTCGTCTTCGTCGTCTTCGTCGTCCTCGGCGTCGGGCCGGATCCGGGCCCGGCCGGTGGGCTGGGGACGGCAGCCCGGGGGTGCAGCACGGTGGGAAAACCTCTTGCGTTCGATGGGCGGGCATCAGTGTGACAGGGGGCCGACCTGGTCGACATCCGTCAGACGCCGGGGCGGTCCGTGGAGTTCCTCGGTCCGGTCAGGACGACCCCTTCGGGTCGTTCGCCGGGTCATGAGGAGGCTTTCCACCGGCCGCGAGTTCGAACTCCGCTCGGGGATGTTCGAGCGATCCGAGGGAGACGATCTCCCTCTTGAAGAGCCCCGACAGGGTCCATTCGGCGAGGACGCGGGCCTTGCGGTTGAAGGTGGGCACCCTGCTGAGGTGGTAGACGCGGTGCATGAACCAGGCAGGGTAGCCCTTCAGCTTGCGTCCGTAGACCTGCGCGACACCTTTGTGCAGACCCAGGGAGGCCACCGAACCGACGTACGCGTGCGCGTACGTCTCCAGGGGCTCGCCGCGCAGCGCGTGCGCGATGTTGTCGCCGAGGAGCTTTGCCTGGCGGACGGCGTGCTGGGCGTTGGGGGGCGTCTCCTTGCCGGATTCCTCGGCGGTGACGTCGGGGACGGCGGCGGCGTCTCCGGCCGCCCACGCGTGCGTGACGCCGTCGACGGTGAGCTCGGGGGTGCATTTCAGCCGACCGCGCTCATTGAGCGGAAGATCGGTGGCGGCGAGGAGCGGGCTGGGCTTGACGCCGGCCGTCCACACGACCGTACGCGTGGGAAAGCGGGAGCCGTCGCTGAGGACGGCGACACGGTCCACGCAGGACTCCAGGCGTGTGTTCAGCCGTACGTCGATGTTGCGGCGGCGCAGTTCGCTGACCGTGTAGCGGCCCATCTCCTCGCCGACCTCGGGGAGGATGCGGCCGGTGGCCTCGACGAGGATCCACTTCATGTCCTCGGGGCGGACGTTGTGGTAGTAGCGCGCGGTGTAGCGGGCCATGTCCTCCAGCTCGCCGAGCGCCTCCACGCCCGCGTAGCCGCCGCCGACGAAGACGAAGGTCAGGGCCGCGTCGCGGATCGCGGGGTCGCGGGTGGAGGAGGCGATGTCCATCTGCTCGATGACGTGGTTGCGCAGGCCGATGGCCTCCTCGACCGTCTTGAACCCGATGCCGTGGTCGGCGAGTCCGGGGATCGGCAGGGTGCGCGCGATCGAACCCGGGGCGAGGACGAGTTCGTCGTAGGACAGCTGTTCTCCGCCCGTCCGCTCCTCCTCCTCCTCCGTGGCGAGGGTGGTGAGGGAGGCGGTGCGCTTGGCGTGGTCGATCGCGGTGACCTCGCCCACGACGACACGGCAGCGGTCGAGCACACGGCGCAGCGGTACGACGACATGGCGCGGGGAGATGGATCCGGCCGCCGCTTCGGGGAGGAACGGCTGATAGGTCATGTACGGGTCGGGCGTGACGATCGTGATCTCTGCTTCGCCCCGTTGGAGTTCCCGTTTCAGCTTCCGCTGCAGACGCAGAGCCGTGTACATCCCGACGTAGCCGCCGCCGACAACGAGAATGCGCGCACGTTCCTTCACCATCCCATGACGCACCCGACGCTGGAGTTTGTCCACAGCCTCGACAATTTGTGTGACCGGAGTTCATCGGCGCGCCGGGTTGGCCGAATCGCCGGAGCCTGGCGAAGGTTCGCAGGTCAGTGGGTGTGCGCCGGGTGGTGGTAGGTGGTGCAATCGGCGCTTTTGCCACCCGTACTCCGATCGGGGGGCGCTCCGTGCGGAACCTGCCCCTTCTGAATTGACCCCCACTCAACTATGTTCGTGTGTCGACGGGGTGTAGGGGGATGCGCTCCGGGTCCGCGACGGGCGGACTCGCGAAACGGGCATGTTCCGCACGCTCCGGCTTTCGATGGCGGGGAGAGTCTCCGGGGGGAGACGTCATTACCGGGGGATCATTTATGCACATTAAGGACTCTCATTGGTCTACCGCGTCCGCCATCGCACCCGGTGGCGGGGCGATGGGCGGCGCGATGGGCTCGGCGATGAGCGCGGCGGGCAACGGACGCGGTGACGTGTCCCGTTCGACCCCGCTGCGCGTGGACGCACAGCGCAACCTGGAGCACGTACTGCGCGCGGCGCGCGAGGTCTTCGGCGAGCTGGGGTACGGCGCGCCGATGGAGGACGTGGCGCGGCGCGCCCGGGTCGGTGTCGGCACCGTGTACCGGCGCTTCCCGAGCAAGGACGTCCTGGTCCGGCGGATAGCCGAGGAGGAGACCTCCCGGCTGACCGACCAGGCGCGGGCGGCGCTCGGCCAGGAGGACGAACCGTGGTCGGCGCTGTCGCGCTTCCTGCGCACGTCGGTCGCGTCCGGTGCCGGGCGGCTGCTGCCGCCGCAGGTGCTGCGGGTCGGGGTCGCCGACGAGGGGACCGACGGCTACGACCAGACGCGGGTGCCGCAGCAGCGGACGACACCGGGCTCCGGCGAGCTGCGGCTGGTGCCGGAGGAGGCCCCGATGGTCTCCGCCGACGACGACACAGGGGCGGCGGCGCTGCTGGAGGTCGTGGGGCAGCTCGTGGACCGGGCGCGGGCGGCCGGTGAGCTGCGAACGGACGTGTCGGTGTCGGACGTCCTGCTGGTGATCGCGACCGCGGCGCCCTCGCTGCCGGACGCGGCGCAGCAGGCGGCGGCCTCGGCGCGGCTGCTGGACATCCTGCTGGAAGGTCTGCGGTCGCGGCCTGCGTGACTCGTCAAGGTGAAAGCGGGGTGCGGTCGGCATGCCGACCGCACCCCGGAACATTCCCGGTCATTTTCGGCGGACGGCTCAACTCCCGTTCCTGCCATGACAGTTGAGCATTCCCCGAACGAGTGAGGGCTAGTACCGAACCGCCGGAAAACCCCACGGACGAGTGGATGCGGCGCACTGCGCCCTACTGACTAAAAGTCGATATGGCACTCTGACCCGGTGTTCGGAACTGGTTGGGCCGGCGGCGGGGGCATTCCGCGATGAGCGTTGACGGGCGGAACGAGCCGCTGGGCGAGGGCGACGGGGACGCCGGTGGCACACCACAGGTGCCGGGCCAGGGCGGTCGTGCCGGCATCCCGCAGGGCGGTATCCCGGCCCAGGGCGGCGAACCCGTCGAGGGCAGTGTGCCGGCGCAGCGCGACCGACGCGAGGACGGCAGCGTCCCGCAGCTGCCCCGGGAGATGCCGCCGTCCGACGCCGACCTGATCGAGCGGATGCGTTCCGGCGACGACACGGCCTACGAGGAGCTCTACCGGCGCCACGCGGAGGCGGTGCGCCGTTACGCGCGTACCTGCTGCCGTGATGGTCACACCGCCGAAGACCTCACCGCCGAGGTCTTCGCACGCACGCTGCAGGCCGTGCGCGGCGGCCACGGACCCGAGCACGCCGTACGCGCCTACCTGCTCACCAGCGTCCGCCGCGTCGCAGCCGGCTGGACGAAGTCGGCGAAGCGCGAGCAGCTGGTCGACGACTTCGCGGTGTTCGCCGCGCAGGCCTCGCTCTCGTCCGAGGTCTCCGACGACGACGCACTGGACGTGGGTGCCGACGTTCGCGCGATGCACGAGGCCGAGCAGTCCATGGCCATGCGGGCCTTCCGCTCGCTGCCCGAGCGCTGGCAGGCGGTGCTGTGGCACACCGAGGTCGAGGACGAGTCGCCGAGCGCGGTCGCCACGGTCTTCGGGCTCGACGCCAACGGCACGCGCGTGCTGGCCAGCCGTGCCCGCGAGGGCCTCAAGCAGGCCTATCTGCAGGCCCACGTCAGCACCACCCTCGCCAGCAACGAGGAGTGCGCCCGCTACGCCGACCGGCTCGGCGCCTACGCCCGCGGGGGTCTGCGCACCCGCGCCGAACGAGGGCTGCGCCAGCACCTGGAGGAGTGCGCCAAGTGCCGGCTGGCCGCGGGCCAGATCAAGGAAGTCGCCAACGGAATCCCGGCCGTCGTACCGCTGGCGGTCATCGGCTGGTTCGGGGCCGCCGGGTACGCCAAGGCCATCGGGCTCATCGCCGGCGGCGCGGGGGCGGCCGGTGCCGCGGGTGCGGCCGCCGCGGCGAGCGGGGGCTCCTCGGGCGCGGCGGGTGCCGGCGGCGCCGCGGCCTCGGATGGGCTGGGCGCTCCCGTGAAGGCCGGTATCGCGGCCGGTGTGGTCGCCGTGGCCGCCGCCGCGGTGGCACTCGCGCTGATCGGCGACGACAGCCCGGCCAAGAAACCGGACGCCAAGCCGCCGGCGTCCGCGCCGGTGGTCGAGCCCGCCGAGCCCACTCCCACGCCGAAGACGCCCGAGCCGAAGACGCCCCCGCCGAAGACGCCCCCGGTGGTCGCCGTCGCGGCCGCACCGTCCGTGACACCGACCCCCACCCCGGCCCGGACCCCGAAATCGACCCCGACTCCCACTCCGGCCTCGAAGCCGACCCTGAAGCCGACCCCGCCCCCGAAGCCCACTCCCACTCCCACTCCCACTCACACCCCGGCGCCGACTCCCCCGCCTCCGCCTGCCGTCTACCAGTGGAGCGGGCTGGCCTACGACGTCTCCGGCGACGGCACCGAGCCCGAGATGCGGATCGGCGAGAGCAGTTGGGTGTGGCAGCGCTACGGCGTCTCGATCGCCGACCAGGAGTACGCCCACGGCGTGACCGTGCACGCCCGCTCCTCCGTGACGATCGACCTCAACCGCGAGTGCTCCTCCTACGACACGATGGTCGGCGTCGACGACATGACACTGGGCCTCGGCAAGATGTACTTCTCCGTCTACGCCGACGGGGTCCGGCTGTGGAGGTCCGGGCTGGTCGAGGGCGGCGACCCGGCCGTGCCCGTGCAGGTGAACCTCGCCGGGCGCGAGACCGTACGGCTGGTGGTCGAGCCGCACAGCCCCTTCGACGACCTCATGCTCGCGGACTGGGCGGAGTCGAGGTTCAGGTGTTCATAGCGCGCCGGGCCCGCAGCGCCCCGTCGAGTTCGGCGAGGGCGTCCTGCGGGGTCAGGGCCGCGCCTCGGGCGCGTTCCGCCGCGTACCGCACGGAACCCAGGCCGACGTGGGCGAGGGCCTCCGCGCGCTCCACCGTCACGCGTTCGGGATGGGGGCGTGGGTCACCGCCGCGCCACCGCTCGCCGGCCGCCAGCAGCCGGACCGCGCGCGGGAGGTCGCCGAGGTCGCAGAGCAGGGCCGCCGCGCCGTCCACCAGCGCTGCCACGATCACGTCGGCGCATCGCTTCTCGATCGCCTCGCGGACGGTGTCGGCCAGCAGCGGCAGCCCGTGCTCCGGGCCCGACTCCTCCGCCGTCACCATGGCGTCGACCGAGTTCAGCATCACCGTGAACTGCGGCGGCGGCGATGCCTGGCCGATCTGCTCACGGACCGCTTCCACCAGTTCGCGTGCGCGTGCGGTGTCCTTCTCCTCCAGAGCGATGTGGGCCCGCATCAGACTCACGAACGCCCTGGTCTCCGGGACGCCGTAGCTGTCCCCGGCGGCGCTCGCCTCGTCCAGGGTGGTCAGCGCGGCGGCGCGGTCGCCGGTGCGGTACGCGACCTCGGCGAGCCGGGCGATGAGGAACGGTGTCTCGGCGTACGCGCCCACCTCGTAGGCCAGGCGCAGCGCCTCCTCGTACTCCGGCCTGGCCTCGGCGGGCCGCCCGCGGGCCATGGCCGCCTCGCCGGCCGCGCTGCCGACCTGGGCGCGGAGCCAGCGGTCGCCCACACGGCGGCTGAGGACGCGCAGCTCTTCGAGGTCGTCGTCCACGCCGGCCATGCCGCCCGGGGAGTCGACCATGGTGTGGGTGCGGAACATCAGGGTCACGGCGATGGACCAGTCGTCGCCGTGGGCCCGGCAGTTGGCCAGGGACGCGTCCATGAGGGAGCGGATGTCGACGGGGGGCACCCCCAGTACGAGGTCGGCCATGGGCCAGACGATGCCGGGCAGGCGGGCCGCGTCGGGGCCGCCGCGCTCGAAGTGTGCGCGGATGCGGGTGACGTAGCGGCGGAGCCGGTGGTCCAGCCGACCGGCGATGGGCTCGGTCTCGGCCCTGAGGAAGACGTACAGCATGCGGAGGTTCATGCGGGCGCGGTGTGCGGGGTGGGTGGTCTCCGCGTGCGGGGCGTCGAGGTAGGCGTCGACGGGGTCCTCGGCCTCGCTCAGTGCTCGCGGCGGCTGGGCCGAGCCGGCCCTGTCCAGCGCCACTCCCAGACGCAGCACACGGTCCAGCCAGGCCATGCCCTCGCGGCGGTAGTTGCGCAGCCACCAGAACCAGCCCATGGTCAGGATCAGCGCTGCGGCCTCGGCCTCCTCGCCCGCCCTGATGGCTCGGTCGAGGGCCGCGCGGACGTTGTCGAGTTCGGTCTCCAGGCGGTAGATCCAGGGGAGTTGGGCGGCGGAACGCAGTTGCGGCTCGGCCTCCGCCACGAGGGCGTGCGCCCACGCGCGGTGTCGGCGCTCGGCCGCGGCACGCAGGGCGGGGGACTCGGCGGCGCGCTCGGTGGCGTACTCGTGGATGGTCTCCAGCATGCGGTACCGCATGCCGTCGGAGCCTTCCCGCTCGTACGGGGTGGCCACGATCAGGGACTTGTCCACGAGCGCCCCGAGAAGCTCCGCGGCCGGCCCGGTGCACACCGCCTCCGCCGCCGCCAGCTCCCAGCCGCCCGCGAACACGGACACCTCGCACAGCAGCGTCCGCTCCCGCTCGTCGAGCAGTTCCCACGACCAGTCGACGACCGCGCGCAGGGTCTGCTGGCGGGGCAGGACGGTGCGGCTGCCGGAGGTGAGGAGGCGGAAGCGGTCGTCGAGGCGGTCGGCGATCTGGCGGGGCGTGAGGAGCCGTAGCCGAGCCGCTGCCAGCTCGATGGCAAGGGGCAGTCCGTCGAGGCGCCGGCAGATCTCGGCGACGGCCTCCTGGTCGGCGAGCACGGCGGCCGCGTCGGGGCGGACGGCGGCGGCGCGCTCGGCGAAGAGACGGTGCGCCTGGTCGGGGAGGAGCGGTTCGACGGGGCGCACCGACTCGCCCGGCACGCCCAGGGGTTCACGGCTGGTGGCGAGGACGGTGAGCCCCGGGCAGCGGGTGAGCAGGGTCTCCGCGAGGTGGGCCGCCGCGTCGATCAGATGTTCGCAGTTGTCAAGGATCAGGAGTTGGCTGCGCGGGGCGCAGTACTCGACGAGCAGGGCGAGCGGGTCGTCCTGCGGGGCCGTCAGCTCGGTGGTCATGAGCACGGTCTCGCGCAGACCGAGCGCACTGACCACCGCGCCGGGCACCGCCTCCGGCCGGTCGAGCGGGGCAAGCTCGACCAGCCACGCCTGCGGAAGCCCGGCGGCGGCTTCCTCGGCGAGACGGGTCTTCCCGGATCCGCCCGGTCCGGTGAGGGTGACGAGGCGGGCCCTGTGCAATTCGGAACGGATGGCGTCGAGTTCAGGTTCCCGGCCCACGAAAGAGGTAAGACGAGGACGGATGTTGCCAGCACGTTCGAATTGGGGACGCTTGAGCGGGCTCGGGGCAGAGAGCAGCTCGGCATGCAGGGCCCGCAGTTCCGGACCCGGATCGGTGCCGAGGCCGTCGGCCAGAGCGCGGCGGACGGTCTCGTACGCGGCGAGGGCGTTGGCGCCACGGCCGGTGTCGCGCAGAGCGCGGACGAGCAGAACGTGCAGGGTCTCGTCGTACGGCTGCGCGGCGGTCAGCTCCTGCAGCTCCGGTACGACGTCCTGGGCGCGGCCGAGCAGCAGATCCGCCTCGATCCGGGCCCGCACGGCCTTCAGTCGCAGTGCCTCCGGGCGGATCGCGGCGGTGCGGTCGGGGAGGTCGGCGAGGGCGGGACCGCGCCACAGGGCGAGGGCGGCGGCGAGGTCCCGGGCGGCCACCAGTGCGTCGCCGCGGGCCAGGGCGGCGGTGCCCTGCCCCACGAGGCGATCGAAGACCTGAAGGTCCACGTCGTCCTCGGCGGCCGCCAGCCGGTAGCCGCCCGGGTCGGAGACGACCGCGTCCTTGCCGACGCTACGACGGAGACGGCCGACCAGTGCCTGGAGCGCGGCCGGGGCGTCCTGGGGCGGATCGTCCGCCCAGACCTCGTCGATCAGGGTCTCGGGGGTGGCCGTACGGCCGGCGCGGTGGGCGAGGGCGGCGAGCAGGGCCCGGACGCGGGGGCCGCCGATGGGTATGACGGCACCGTGATCGTCCGCCACCTCGCTCACACCCAGGATTCTGTACCGCACGGGGTCATTGTCACCGGGTTCCTGGGGGGAGCGCTGGCGGATTTCGCGTATGAGGGCGCGCTGGGCTTGGGCCGGGCGCCTATTGACGTGCCTCGCTGCGACGACTGGCGAGTGCGGGTCAGTTGTGGCTGATCGCGCAGTTCCCCGCGGACAGCTAGCGCTGGGCTCGGGCCGGGCGCCTATTGATGTGCCTCGCTGTGACGACTGGCGGCTGCGGCCCGGTGGGGGCTGGTCGCGCAGTTCCCCGCGCCCCTAGGGGGTTGCAGGCGGCCTGCGCCACGACGGACCGCCAACCACCACGCGCGCCACCACGAGCTGTTCCCCATCCCGCGCGCCACGACGGACCGCCAACCACCACGCGCGCCACCACGAGCCGTTCGCCGTCCCGTGCGCCACGACGGGCCGTTCGCCACCCCGCGCGCCACGACGGGCCGTTTGCCGCGTACGGCGCGAAGGGGACGGGGTGGGGGGTGTCCGCCCGCAGCGGCCGGCGTCCGTTATCCAGCACATCTGAGCCAACAGCAACCGCCGGACCGAGGACGGACACCCCCCACCCCGGCCCCGACCCACCCACCAAACCGCACGCGCTACACACGCCCCCACCGGAGCCGCACAGGCCGCCGCAGGCATATAAGGGGCGCGGGGAACTGCGCAAAACGCCCGCCCCCACCCCACCCCCACAGGCCGCCGCAGGCATCACACCCGCCCCCCGCCGGAGGCCCCCGCCCCCAACGCCCCCCGCTGCGGCCGAATCCCCGCCGGCACCGCACGCGCGCGGGCCGGTGTCCCCGTCCAGCACGTACCCCGGCGGGCCAGCAGCCGCCCCAGCCACAGCTCCAGCGAGACCAGGTCCGCGAGCCCGTCCAACGGCAGCGGTTCGCCCTCGGCCGCCGCTCGGAGCGCCTTGCGGACCACCCGAGCCTCCACCAGCCCCGCCTGCGCGAGCAACGGCGTGCCGAACAACGACATCAAGGAGTCCGCCGAGACCCGCAGCCCGGTCCGCGTCGCCGCCGCCGAGGAGGCGTGGGACGGGGCGCCCCAGCCGGGCGGCAGGTCGGTGACACCGGCGCCCTCCAGGACCGTACGGAGGATCTCGGCGCGGGCCCCCGGCCGGACCCGAAGGGCCTCGGGCAGGGCACGGCAGGCGCGCACCACCTGGTTGTCCAGGAACGGCGCATGCAGCCGCTGGGAGCGGATTTCGACGGCCTGCTCCAGGACACGTAGATCGGACGCGTGCCGGGCGAGCGCCGCACGCGCGCGGAAGTCACCGGGATGCTGCCCGGGACCGACCCCGGAGCGGTGCGTGGCGCCCTGGAGGCGAACCGATACTTCAGCGAGCGCCTCCCCCGTCAGCCACCGCGCCGCGGGCCCCGGTCTGGCCCAGGTGAGCGCGGCGAGAGACGCCCCCACCGCACCCCCCGGCTCGTCGAAGCGCTGGTGCATGAGCCGGTCGGCCAGCATCTCCAGACCGACCCGATACGGCGTACGGGCCAGCTTCCGCGCGGCGCCGTACACGCGCGCGGGGACGAGCACGGAGCCGTCCGCCTTGGCCAACGCGGCCACCGGCCGGACCAGATGACGGCGCTTGCGGTCCATCAGCAGGTCCGCGAGGCGCGCCGGATGCGCGTCCAGCACCTGTCGGGCCCCGTACCCCGTGAAGTGGTCTGCGCTCCCCGCGGACAGCCGCGCCCGGTGTCGCGCCGCCGTCACCAGGCACGGCCCCGGCTCGTCCGTCAGCGGGCCGTCCAGTTCGGCGTACGGAAGCGTCTCCTCCCCGCCGGCCACCACCACGTGGTGCAGCCGGGGATTCGCCGCGAGCGTCCCCGCCCGCTCCACCTCGGCCTCCCGCCCGCGCACGGCGAGGTCGTTGAAGGTGACCGCGAGCAGCCGCTCCCCGGCCCCCGTGCCGTGTCCCAGGACCGTGCCCGGCATCCCGGGCAGCCCGGCGGCCAGCAGGGCCAGCGTCCCCGAGGCGGGCCCCCCGGACAGGTCGGCCCCGATCCCCGGCACCGGCATCCCGCGTGCGGCACGCCGTTCGGCGGGCCCCATGCCGGGCACGGGACCGGGATCGATGTCGGGCACATGGCGTGGCGCGGACAGACGCGCGCGTACCGCGTCCACCAGGGCGTCGCGCACGCCGTCGACCGCGCTGTCCGGGTCGGCGGAGGGCGCGGCGACCGCGAGGGAGGCGACCGGTTCGTAGCCGGCGATCTCGCGTGCGCCGTTGCGCAGGATCAGCGCGTGCCCCGGCGGAATGCGCCGTACGCCCTCGTAGGGCGTGGAGTCGTGGAGGGCGGCCGGTACGTCGGGGGCGGCGAGCAGCGCCGCGAGGTGCCCGAAGTCGAGGTTGGCCTCGATGAGGTCGGCGAGGGGCAGGGCGGCGGTCGCATAGGCCGTACCGCCCGCCCAGGGCGTGTAGAACACCGGCCGCGCGCCCGCCAGATCGCCGCACACGGTGATCCGGCGGCCCACCTGGACCACGGCCGTGTAGCCGCCCGGCCAGGCCGTCAGATGCCGAAGTGCCCCTCCACGCGCGGCGAGCAGTCCGACCCGCAGCTGATCGTCGGAGGCGCCGCAGGTGCCGAAGACGGCGATCCGGGTCTGCGCGTCGACCTTCATCACGCGCACCTCGTCGGGACGCCAGTCGCCGACCGCCCACAGCGGATCCGGGTCGCCCCACAGGAGATGCGAACCCACCGGGTGCACGGTCTCGCCGTCGCTTCCGGTGGCCCCCGCGGACCCGATCTCGGGAACACCTGCGGCGGTGTTGCTCCACCCCACCAACCACCGCATCGACGCCTCCACAGGCTGTGGACAACCAGTGCACCGTTGGAACCGGTCACCATGCTGCCATGAAGGACGCGTGCCGGAGTGGCGGTGGAGCCGCTTGGGATGCGGGGAACGCGCCCCTGTGAACACCCGCGTACGCCTGCGAACAGCCGCGCGGGGCAGGGGGCCTGCGACGCGAATGCGCCCCCGAAACGCTCCCCAAAAACACCTAACGCGCCCTCAACTGCCATGGTGAGAGGGCTGATCGCCCGCGAAGACGAGGGTCGGTTTTCGGCCAAATCGGCGGCACCGGAGCAGGCTCAAGCACGCTCCGTACACACTCGGCGCGCCGCTCGACGGACGCGCAGCCCGGGAGACGCCACTTCGCCCCCCGGGCCGGTCCGCCGCCCGCGGGGATGTAGGCGGCGGTGTCCCCCAGCCCACTGGATCCAGTACAGCGGGCCGACCCACGCATCATCCATGGAAGCGCTCCCCCGTTGGCCGGAGAAGAGCGCACGGACAGGCGCACGGCCACACAACGGGAGCACGACGCAACTGCGCGTATCGGACCCGCACTTCAGTACGGACCACAATCCCGCCATCCGGAACAATGCCTCTTAACGCTTGGGATGCGGCGAACTACGCTGGGTTTACGAATGCCGCGTGGTTATGCCAGCGCGGCAGCCGTCTGTGTCGAGGGGTGGCGCATGTCCAGGGAGCAACGCGGGCCGAACGAAAAACTCGGCACCGTTCTCGCCCTCGCGGGAATCAGCAACGCAGGACTCGCGCGTCGCGTCAACGATCTTGGCGCCCAACGCGGGTTGACTCTTCGCTACGACAAGACGTCGGTGGCGCGCTGGGTGTCGAAGGGAATGGTGCCGCAGGGTGCGGCGCCGCATCTCATCGCCGCCGCCATAGGCCAGAAGCTCGGCCGCCCGGTGCCGCTCCACGAGATCGGCCTGGCGGACGCGGATCCCGCGCCGGAGGTGGGCCTCGCCTTCCCCAGGGACGTCGGCCAGGCCGTCAGGTCGGCCACGGAGCTCTACCGCCTCGACCTCGCGGGCCGCCGGGCCGGCACGGGCGGCATCTGGCAGTCCCTCGCCGGTTCGTTCGCAGTGAGCGCATACGCAACGCCCGCCTCACGGTGGCTGATAACCCCGGCCGACAGCTCGGTCGCGCGCGAGGTGCATCCCTCGGAGGGCTCGGGCGCACCGCTCAAAGTCGGCCACAGCGATGTGCAGAAGCTGCGGGAGGCCGCCGAGGACGCCAGGCGCTGGGACTCCAAGTACGGAGGCGGCGACTGGCGTTCGTCCATGGTGCCGGAGTGTTTACGGGTGGAGGCGGCACCGCTGCTGCTCGGCGCGTACTCCGACGAAGTGGGCCGGGCCCTGTTCGGGGCATCCGCCGAACTCACCCGTCTCGCGGGCTGGATGGCCTTCGACACGGGACAGCAGGAGGCGGCGCAGCGGTACTACATCCAGGCGCTGCGGCTCGCCCGCGCGGCGGCGGACGTGCCGCTCGGCGGGTATGTGCTGGCGTCCATGTCGTTGCAGGCGACCTACCGAGGGTTCGGCGACGAGGGAGTCGATCTCGCGCAGGCCGCCCTTGAGCGGAACCGTGGTCTTGCGACCGCCCGCACCATGAGCTTCTTCCGGCTCGTCGAGGCGCGGGCACACGCGCGTGCGGGAGACGCCGCGGCGGCCGGAGCCGCGCTGAAGGCGGCCGAGGGATGGCTGGAGCGGTCCCGGGAGGGGGACAACGATCCCTCGTGGCTCGGGTTCTACTCCTACGACCGGTTCGCGGCCGACGCCGCCGAGTGCTACCGGGATCTGAAGGCGCCGCGGCAGGTGCGCCGGTTCACGGAGCAGGCGCTCTCGAAGCCTACGGAGGAGTTCGTACGGTCGCACGGGCTGCGGCTGGTCGTCTCCGCGGTCGCCGAGCTCGAGTCGGGCAATCTCGACGCGGCGTGCGAGCAGGGGGTGCGGGCGGTGGAGGTCGCGGGGCGCATCTCGTCCGCGCGCACCACCGAGTACGTGAAGGATCTTCTGCATCGGCTGGAGCCGTATGGGGACGAGCCTCGGGTGGTGGAGCTGCGGGAGCGGGCTCGGCCGCTGCTGATGGCTCCGGCGTAAGCCCTGGACAGCATCACCGCCACCTGCGTTTGAAGTGACTGTCAGTGGTGCAGTGCACTATCGGGGGTGGGAGGTGGTGCAGGTGCTGTCCGGGATCGCTTACGACTGTGACGTGCTCGTGGTCGGTGGGGGCATCGTCGGGTTGTCGACGGCGTATGCGATCACGCGGAGCGCGCCCGGCACCCGGGTCGTCGTGCTGGAGAAGGAGGCCGGACCCGCTCGGCACCAGACCGGGCGGAACAGCGGGGTGATCCACAGCGGGATCTACTACCGGCCCGGGTCGCTCAAGGCGCGGTACGCCGTGCGCGGAGCCGCCGAGATGGTCAAGTTCTGCGCCGAGTACGGCATCGCTCACGCGGTGACCGGCAAGCTGATCGTCGCGACCGAGCGGAGCGAGCTGCCCCGGCTGCACGGGCTGGTGCAGCGCGGCCGGGAGAACGGCATCCCGGTGCGGGAGCTGGGCGCCGCCCAGATCGCGGAGTACGAACCCGAGGTGGAGGGACTCGCCGCCATACACGTCGGGACGACCGGGGTGTGCGACTTCGCCGGGGTCGCGCGGCAGCTCGCGGAGGCGTCGGGAGCGGAGATCCGGTACGGCGCCGAGGTACGGCGGATCGACCGGCGGCCGGAGCTCGGGGTCGCCGTGCTGACGGGCGCCGGGGATGTCGTACGGGCGCGGGTGCTGGTGAACTGCGCCGGGCTGCACTGTGACGAGGTGGCACGGCTGACCGGGGACGACCCGGAGATGCGGATCGTGCCGTTCCGGGGGGAGTACTACACGCTGGCGCGACCCGAGCTGGTGCGGGGGCTGGTGTATCCGGTGCCGGATCCGGCCTTTCCGTTCCTCGGGGTGCATCTCACGCGCGGGATCGACGGAAGTGTCCACATCGGACCCAACGCGGTGCCGGCGCTGGCCCGGGAGGGGTACGGGTGGGGGGTCGTACGGCCTCGGGAGCTCGGGGCGACGCTGGCGTGGCCGGGGTCGTGGCACATAGCTCGGCGGCACTGGCGGTACGGGGCGGGTGAGCTGCGGCGGTCGGTGTCGCGGGGAGCGTTCACGACGGCCGTGCGGAGGCTGCTGCCCGCTGTGATGGCGGATGATCTGGTGCCCTCGGCGGCGGGGGTGCGGGCGCAGGCGGTGCTTCGGGACGGGACGCTGGTGGACGACTTCCTGATCCGGGAGGGGGCCCGGGCGGTGCACGTGCTGAACGCTCCCTCGCCGGCGGCGACCGCCTCGCTGCCGATCGGGCGTGAGGTGGCTCGGCGGGCCCTGGAGGCGTTGCGGGCCGTGTGAGGGGGGCGCGCTGGCCGGGCTCCGGGTTTTTCTCGCCCCCGCCGCCCCTACCCGCCCCGTCCTCCGGGGGCTCCGCCCCCGGACCACCGGACCCCCGCTCCTCAGACGCCGGAGGGGCTGGATTTGCCCAGGCGCCGGAGGGGCTGGAGCTGCCGGTAAAATCGGTCCCACTGTGTCTGACTCCCTCAACGCTCCCGAAGCCTCCCGGCCCCGGCACCAAGCCGGTCCGCATGCCCCCGGTGTCCCCGTGCGGCACACCCGGGGCAAAGGGGAGCCGCGGTTTCCCGACGGCCCCAGTGCCGATCCCGCGGGGTCGCACTTCGAGCGGCGGATCCGGAGTTTCCAGCCGCGGCGGAGCCGGGTGACGGCGGGGCAGGCGGATGCCCTGCAGCGGTTGTGGCCGACGTGGGGGCTCGACATCGACGGACAGCACACGATTGATCTCGGCGAGATGTTCGGTAACGATCATCCCGTCGTGCTGGAGATCGGGTTCGGGATGGGCGAGGCCACCGCGCAGATGGCCGCCGCCCGGCCGGGAACCAACATTCTCGCCGTCGACGTGCACACTCCCGGGCAGGGGAACCTGCTCAACCTCGCCGAACAGCAGAAGCTGTCCAACATCCGGGTCGGCAACGGCGACGCCATCATCCTGCTGCGCGAGATGCTCACCGAGGACTCGCTCGACGGACTGCGCGTCTACTTCCCGGATCCCTGGCCCAAGAAGCGGCACCACAAGCGGCGGCTGATCCAGCCGGAGTTCCTCGACCTGGCCGCGACCCGGCTGCGGCCGGGGGCGCTGGTGCACTGTGCGACCGACTGGGAGCCGTACGCCGAACAGATGCTCGAAGTGCTCACCGCGCATCCCGACTTCGAGAACACACAGGCCGACGGCGGATTTGCGTCGCGTCCCGAGTTCCGGCCGCTGACCCGTTTCGAGGGGCAGGGACTGGACAAGGGACATGTCGTGAACGACCTGCTGTTCCGCCGCGTACAGCACGGCGACCGAACCGACCGATCCGCTCAACCCCCCACCGGCGCCTGAGCGTCCCAGCCCGGCTGCGGGCGGCGCCTCCGTCTCGTTAAGGTCGATGCTGTGGCCACCTGTCCCCCGTATCCGACGCACCCCGGTGACCCCACCGGTGGCGGCACGCTGCGGCATGCTCACTGGTGGCAGAAGAAGTGGGTGCGCTACGGCGCCCTGATCACGCTTCTCGCGCTCTCCGGGCTCGTCATCCTCGCCCTGGTCCGCGAACAGACCGGCACCGAGGGGTTCCTGGTCGGGCTGGGCCTCGCCGTCCTGCCCGTACCGCTGCTCATAGCCGCCTTCCGCTGGCTCGACCGGGTCGAACCGGGCCCCTGGCGCAACCTGCTCTTCGCCTTCGCCTGGGGCGCCTGTGCGGCCGCGCTGATAGCGATCATCGCCAACAGCTTCGCGACGAAGTGGATAGCGACGGCGACCGCCGACCCGACCAGCGCGGACACGCTCGGCGCGACCGTGATAGCGCCGGTCGTCGAGGAGTCGGCCAAGGCCGCCGCCGTACTGCTCGTCTTCCTGTTCCGCAGACGGGACTTCACCGGGATCGTCGACGGGGTGGTGATAGCCGGGGTCACCGCGACCGGGTTCGCGTTCACCGAGAACATCCTCTACCTCGGCACAGCCTTCGGAGCCGACCAGCTCACCGGCGACCGCGGCATCGCCTCCGTCACCGCCGCGACCTTCTTCGTGCGGGTCGTGATGTCACCGTTCGCGCACCCCCTGTTCACCGTCCTCACCGGCATCGGCTTCGGCGTCTCCGCGCTCGCCGCGGAGCGGCAGCACATACGGCGGGTGCTCGTCCCGTTGTCCGGGCTGCTGCTCGCGATGGGCATGCACGCGATGTGGAACGGCTCGTCGACCTTCGGGGAGTACGGGTTCTTCGCGGTGTACGCGATGTTCATGGTGCCGGCGTTCGCGCTGCTGACCTGGCTGGTGATCTGGACGCGGCAGCGGGAGCTGAAGACCGTCCGCGAGGAGCTGCCCGCGTACGCCGTCGCCGGGTGGCTGGTGCCGACCGAGCCGTATGTGCTCGGGTCGATGCGGGCGCGGAGGGTGGCGCGGGAGTACGCCCGACGGCAGCTCGGGGGGCGGGCCGCGGGGCGGGCGGTCGCGCAGTACGAGGCGTACGCGACGTCGCTCGCGTTCCTGCGGCGCCGGGGGCGGCTCGGACGGGCGAACGCGGACTTCGTCGTACGGGAGCGGGAGTTGTTGCACGAGCTGTGGCGGCGGCGGGACGTGGCGCGGCCGGCGCTGGATCACGCGGCGCGGATGACGGCGCCGCCGGTGCCGGTGGCTGCGCCGCCCTGGCCGGTGTACGGGGTGTACGGGTATCCGGCGCAACAGCCGACCCACCCGGTGCACCCGACGGTGCCGTATCCCGCGTACAACCCGTACCGGACGTAAGGGCTGCGGAGGGATCGGCACCGCGCGGTTGCCGCGAGCGGCGTACGCGTCGAGGACCGCGAAGGAGCGGGACTCTACGGCCGCGAAATCACCGTGGACCTCAGGGGTTGAGCCCCTTGCCCCGCAGCCACGCCATCGGGTCGATCCCGTCGGCCGCGCCACCGGGGTGGACCTCCAGATGCAGGTGCGCGCCGGTCACGTTGCCTGTGGCGCCCACGCGCCCGATGACGTCACCGGTGCTGACCTTCTGGCCGACGCTGACACTGATCGAGGACTGGTGGCAGAACCACAGCTCGGTGCCGTCGTCGAGGGTGAGGATGGTGCGGTAGCCGTAGGAACCGGCCCAGCCGGCCTCCGTGATGGTGCCGCTGTGGATCGCCTTGATCAGCGTGCCCGTGGGCGCGGCGAAGTCGAGGCCGGTGTGGTAGCCGGAGGACCACAGCGAACCGGCCTGACCGAAGGTCGAGGTGATCGTGTACGACGAGGTCGGCAGCGTGAACTGCTTGGCGAGCTCGGCCAGGCGCGCGGCCTCGGCCTTCTCCGCGGCTTCCTGCTCTGCCTTCTTCTTCGCGGCGGCGGCCTTCTCCTGGGCCTCCTTCTCCGCCTTGGCGGCGGCCGCGTCGGCCTCCTTCTGGGCGGCGTCCGCGACGGCCTTGGCGGCCTTGGAGTCGATCTGGTCCTGCTGCTGCTCGGCCTGGGCCAGGATGCGCGAGCGCAGTGCCTCACCGGCGTCCGAGGCGGACTCGGTCTGCGAAATTTCCGTGGAGGTGGTGCCGCCGACCGTGCTGAAGGCGCTCGTGTCGTCGGAGGAGCCGGAGTCGTCCGAGATGAGCGAGTCCACGGAGGGCAGGTCCGGCATGGAGATGGACACCGGCGGCTTGCCGGTGTTGGCGCTGGCCATCCCGCCGGCGCTGACGGCGGCTATGACACCGACGCCCAGAACGGTGGAGCTGCGGGCGAATCCTCCGCCGCGCTGCTTGGCGACACGATGCCGGCCGCGCACCGGAGCGAGGGACTCCGCGGTCGGGTTCCACTCGCCGAGGGGGGCCTCGTCGTCGGCACGGTAGCCGCCGTACACGAGCGTGTCGCTCGGTGCGTACGGCGCCTCGGGGGCAGGCGGGTTGGACGCCACGTGGGCGTGCTCCTTTCCTTCCTTCTCGCCTACCGGGTTAGCTGACGGGTTCGGAGCAGGAAGGTCTCCTACGCGCGTATACCCACCGTGCTGCCACGGCGGAGTACGAGCGATTCACCCCAAGTTGGTGGTTCCCCGGTTCCCTTGCGGAATTCGGCGCGTGAGCACGGAGCCGTCTCTTGTGACGGCTGGGACGACCGCGCTGCGTTATCGAACGTTAATAGACGCGGGGGCTCGATTCCAAGCCGTTCCTCTTGATCATTAACGAAATCCCACGGGACTTACGGCCCAAGAACGCCGAAAAACGGGCGACTTGACCTTGCCCCAGGTGACTCACAGGTATTGACGGCATGTCAGTTGTTACGCGGAGGGCACTCGCCCGATCACACCACGTCACGAAGGCCGTCGGCCAGGAACCCCGGGGAAAACACTCAGGGCCGGAATCCAGTGACTGGATTCCGGCCCTGAGCCTTGAGTAGCGGGGACAGGATTTGAACCTGCGACCTCTGGGTTATGAGCCCAGCGAGCTACCGAGCTGCTCCACCCCGCGCCGTTGTGTTCACTACTGTACGCCATCCGCGGGGTGACTCGCGCCAGGGTTGCCGTTTCTCCAGGTGGTTGAGGGCCACATCCAGGTCGGGGCCCGCGTTCCGGACCACCAGCCAGGCGGGATGTACCGCCCCATCCTCGCCGACCAGGCCTCCGTGGTCTCCCTGGCCTCCACGGCCAGGTCCGGTTGGGGCGATCGGCCGGGTGGGACCGGCGTACCGTGGCGCCCCTCACGGAAACGAGGAGGGACCATGACGGCAGCCGAGGAGCGCCCGACGGAGATCGGCAAGCGGGACATCCCGCTCTCCGGGGGCCGCACGCTCCGGGTGACGGAGTTCGCCAACGGCAGCGTCCGGCTGGCCGTCCACGCGGGCTCCCCCTACGTGGTGACGGTCCTGGAGCAGATCGACGACGGAGTCATGCTGAAACTCTCCCCCGGCCGCGAGGGCTCGAACGCCCACCGGAACTGGGTCCGCGACCACAGCGAGGGCGGTCCCTCTCAGGGGAGCTGACAGCAAGAGGCTCGGCGGCCGTGGCTCCTCCCCTGGCGCCTCGCACCTGCCGGGAACTCAGCTCGGTGTGCTCACCGCCACCCTGTTGTGAACCGGCCGGTCCGAGCCGACCCGGCTCTGGGTCAGCCCCTCCCAGTACTGTCGCCGCCGCCCCGCGCGACCTCGCCGTCCCCTTGGCGGAGTTGAGCCGGGAGCACGGTGACGGACGACGCCCTCGCCGGGACGCTCGCCGACGCCGCCGTGCTGCATCTGCGGATGGCGAGCCCGGGCCGCCCCTCGTGCCGGGCCCCACCCATCCGTTCACCGCGGGCTGCCTCGCCTTCGCGCACAACGGCTTCTTCTCGCCGTACGACGCGCTCGACGAGCTCATCGCCCCCGGGCTGCTGTCCGGCGCGGCCGGGAGCACCGACTCCGAGCGGTTCTTCCTGCGGGTGCTGACGCTGCTGCGGGACAAGGACCCGGTCGAGGCGCCGGCAGGCCGCCGACGGCACACGGGCCCGCATGTCCTTCGCGAGCCTCAACTGTCTGCTGATGACCGGGGAGACGCTGTACGCGACGCCGACGACGACACTCGGTCCGAGGTCACCATGCGGCGCGGGCCCGGCTACTTCCGGCTGCGGTACCAGGCGGACGGGGGTCGGGTCGTCGGGGCGTGGAGTGTGCTGCCGTACCGGCGGGTGCTGGAGGTCCGGCGGGACGGCCTGGGCGATGTGTGCACACGTGACGGGCGGATGGTGTAGCGGGCTACACCGTGCGCCAGGAGCGGATCATCTAGCGTGAACCGCATGTGGAAGACAGTCCAGCGTGCGGCGATGGCGACCGTGCATCTCGTCGTGGCCGCGGCGATGTGCTTCGGGTTGTACATATTCATCACCGTGCTGCTGATCACCGCCGTCGGTACGCTCGCGGTGGTCGGCTGCTGGCTGCTGCCCGAGGCCGTACTGCTGATCCGGCGGATCGCCGGCGCCAAGCGGAACCTGACCACCCTGTGGACGGGCCGGGAGATCCCCGAGGCGTACCGGCCGATGACCGGCACACTGCGCGAGCGGCTGCGGATCTCCGTGCAGGACCCCAGCACGCGCACCGACGTCCGCTGGATGCTCTGTTACTACCTCTACGGCGCCATGCTCGCCCTCGCCCTCCCACTGTGGCCGGTCGGCCTGGTGGTCGACGGTGTGTGGGCCGGTCTGCTGCGCCGCACCCCGGTCGCGCTCCCGCTGATCGTGAAGCTCGCCGACACCGAGGCCCGCTGGTCGTCCCTGCTGCTCATGCCCTCCCCCAAGGCCAGGCTGGCCCGGCGGGTCGAGGAGCTGAAGGAGACCCGGGCCGACGCCATCGCCGCCCATGAGGCGGAACTGCGCCGTATCGAGCGGGACCTCCACGACGGCGCCCAGGCCAACCTGGTGGCGCTCTCGATGCGGATCGGACTCGCCAAGCGGGCCTACGACCGTGACCCCGACGCCGCCCGCAAGCTGCTGGACGACGCCCAGGACCAGGCAGAGCAGGCGCTGACGGAGCTGCGGCAGGTGGTGCGCGGCATCCATCCGCCGATCCTCACCGACCGGGGTCTGGTCGGCGCGGTGCGGGCCCTGGCGTCGAGCAGCGGGCTCGCGGTGAGCGTGGAGGACGGCGGCCTGGAGGGCGGCACGCGGGCGCCCGCGGCGGTGGAGGCGGCTGCCTACTTCGTGGTGGCCGAGTCGCTCACCAACGTCGCCAAGTACAGCGGCGCCGATCGCGCCGAGGTGCAACTCGCGCGCACCCGTCGCGGACTTACCGTGCGGGTCCGGGACGAGGGCCGGGGCGGTGCCGACGAGTCGCGGGGCTCGGGTCTGCTCGGGATGCGGCGCAGGGTCGCCGCACTCGACGGAACATTGGAAGTGACCAGCCCGGTCGGGGGTCCGACCGTGATCGATGTGGAGCTGCCGTGCGTGTGGTGATCGCCGAGGACAACGCCCTCCTGAGAGAGGGGCTCGTCCTGTTGTTGACGTCTTCCGGACACGAGGTCGTGGCCGTCGTGGGCACCGGCCCCGAGATCATGCCCGCCCTGTTGGAGCACCGGCCGGACGTGGCCGTCCTCGATGTGCGGATGCCTCCCGGATTCCGCGACGAGGGACTGCGGGCCGCCCTGGAGGCCCGCGAGAAGATCCCCGGGCTGCCGGTCCTCGTCCTCTCGCAGTACGTCGAGGAGTCGTACGCCGCCGAGTTGCTCGCCGGTGGCACCAGCGGGGTCGGCTACCTGCTGAAGGACCGGGTCGGCCGGGTCGACGAGTTCCTCGACGCGCTGGAGCGGGTGGTGGCCGGCGGCACCGCGCTCGACCCCGAGGTCGTCGCCGAACTCCTCACCCGCCGCCGCGACACCCCGCTGGACTCCCTCACCCCGCGCGAGCGCGAGGTGCTGAAGCTGATGGCCGAGGGCCACGACAACACGACCATCGCCTCGACCCTGGTCGTCACCGAGCGCGCGGTCAGCAAGCACATCGGCAACGTCTTCCTCAAGCTGGGCCTGCCTCCGAGCGACAGCGGCCACCGGCGGGTGCTGGCGGTACTGGCGTACCTGGCGCACACCGTTCCCGGGCAGTGAGCGGGAGTGAGTCCGCACACTGGCGCGCCCCGAACGGTCCTCCCGAACCGGGGTGCAGCGCGCTGCGCCCCCGTCATCCGGCGCTGAGCTCGCTCAACTCGCCCAGCGGCAGCGTGTGCTGGGTCTGGAGGACCTTCGCGCGCAGATACCGGACGTTGTGCGCGGTGGTGAACACACCGGTGGGCACCCGCTCCCGGACCCCGATCCCCAGGTCCCTCAACTGACCTGCCTTGTCAGGGTTGTTGGAGAGCAGATCGAGCTCGCCGATCCCCAGGGCGGTGAGCATCTGCGCGGCCGCCGTGTAGTCCCGGGCGTCCTCGGGCAGGCCGAGCGCGGTGTTCGCGGCGTAGGTGTCGAGACCCTGGTCCTGGAGGGCGTACGCGTCGAGCTTGTTGTAGAGGCCGATGCCGCGGCCTTCCTGGCGGAGGTAGAGCAGGACACCGCCGCGCTCGGCGATGCGCTCGACCGCCTCGCGCAGCTGCGGGCCGCAGTCGCAGCGGGCGGAGCCGAAGACGTCTCCGGTGAGGCACTCGGAGTGCAGCCGCACCAGGGGCACGGGGCCCGGGTCGCCGAGGACGACGGCGAGGTGCTCCTGACCGTCGGTCAGGCCGTGGAAGGTGACGAGCTCGGCGTCGACGCGGTAGCCGTCCCCGAAGCGCAGCGGGACGCGGACGCGGGAGCGCTGGGTGGCGGCGGGGGTCTCGGTCATGCGGATACTCCGGTCCATAGGCTCCGTGGAGATATCTGCTTCAGATTTGAAGCAGCTCCACGGTTCGGGACCCTACCCCATGTTTTAAATTTGAAGCAACAGAATTATGGCGCTCGTCACAAGCGGGTCTTCACGAGCAGGTCTCTACGCAGGTCTCTACGCAGTTCTCCACGCAGGTCTCCACGCAGGTCTCCACGCGGGACTTCACGAGCAGGACGGGGAGGACCGTCGCCGCCAGGGAACGCTCCCGGGGGCGCCGCCATTCCCCTCCAGCCCCTCGGCCACGCTGGTGAAGATCTCCTCCAGTTGCCTCACCTGCTCCGGCGTGAGCCGGTCGAAGAGCGCGGCGCGGACCGTCTCCACATGCCCCGGCGCCGCCCGCTCCAGCACCGACATGCCCTCGTCGGTCAGCACGGCGACGCTCCCGCGCTTGTCCCACGGGCAGTCCTCGCGGCGCACCAGCCCGTCCTTCTCCAGCCGGGCTACGGCGTATGTCAGCCGGGGCCGGGTGATCTTCAGCCCCTCGGCGAGATCGGTCATCCGCAGCCGCCGCTCCCGGGCCTCGGAGAGGTTGGCCAGGATGGAGTAGTACAGATGCGGCATGCCGGCCTCTTGCTGGAGCTGCCGGTCGATGGTGTCCTCCAGGAGCAGCGAGGCAGCGATGTACGCGCGCCAGGCGCGCTGCTCGTCGGGGCTGAGCCAGCGGGTCGTCATGCACCCAGTGTAGGTTTGCTTCAAACTTGAACCAAGCCCGCCGTCCCTAGACCAGCCGGGGAGCCCCTTTCCATGTCCCACCCCTACGTCCTCCTCTCCGCGGCAGTCTCCCTGGACGGCTACCTCGACGACACCGGCCCTGACCGCCTCCTCCTCTCCAGCCCCGCCGACTTCGACCGCGTCGACGAGGTCCGCGCCTCCGTGGACGCGATCCTCATCGGCGCCGGCACGATCCGCGCCGACAACCCCCGCCTGCTGGTGAACTCCGCGCGGCGCCGCGAGGCCCGGGAGGCGGCCGGGAAACCGCCGTACCCCCTGAAGGTCACGGTCAGCGGCTCGGGCGACCTGGACCCGTCCGCGAACTTCTGGCACACGGGCGGCGACAAGCTCGTCTATACGACGGAGAAGGGCGCGGAACGGGCCCGCGAGGTGGGTCTGGCCGCCGACGTGGTCTCCCTCGGCCCCTCGCTGGACTGGCACCGCCTGCTGGAGCATCTGCACGAGGAGCGCGGAGTGGACCGGCTGATGGTGGAGGGCGGCGGCCGTATCCACACCCAGCTCCTCCAGCAGGGCCTGGCGGACGAGGTGCAGCTGGTGCTGGCCCCGTTGTTCGTCGGCGATCCGGACGCTCCGCGCCTCTTCGGCCCGGGCTCCTACCAGGGCGGCCGTCTACGCCTTGTGGAGACCCGCCGTATCGAGGACGTGGTCCTGATGCGCTACGAACCCACGGCCCCCGGCACGGGCCTGCGGCCGTCCGCCGCGGACCACCACTGGCTCGCCCTGGCCTGCGAGCTGGCAGCCGAGTGCCCGCCCTCGCGGACGGCGTTCAGCGTGGGTGCGGTGGTGGTCGCCGCCGACGGCACGGAACTGGCCCGCGGCCACTCCCGGGAGTCCGGCGATCCGGTCGTCCACGCGGAGGAGGCGGCCCTGGCGAAGATCGCCCCGGACGACCCCTGTCTCGTCACGGCCACGGTCTACACCAGCCTGGAACCCTGCACCCACCGCGCCTCCCGCCCCGCCCCCTGCGCCCGGCTGATCCTGGACGCGGGGGTACGGCGGGTGGTGACGGCGTGGCGGGAACCGGACACGTTCGTCGAAGGGGCGGACGGGACGGGGACCCTGACGGCGGCGGGCGTGGACGTGGTGGTCCTCGGCGAGCATGAGGAGCGGGCGAAGGCACCCAACCGCCACCTGCTGTGAACCGACGCGAGCCGTCGCCTCGGCGTCACCGGCGAGCTCGTTCACCACTCAGAGGGCCCCGGCTGCCGTACCGCACAGGTCCGTACCGTCGTACGCCACCCGGTGGACGGAGACCCGCAGGCTGGAGCGGCGGATCTCCAGGATCTGGCGGTACGGCAGCACGTTCCAGTGCCCCTCGGGCTGCGGGACGCCGCTGGAGGCGACCACCACCCGGTCACCGTCGGCGTCGATCCGGTACCGCAGGCGGAAGAAGTCGGGGCCGCGGCGGTGGCTGGGCTCGGAGGCCGGGTCCTCGTCGGCGTAGGCGTACAGGGCACCCTCCGTCAGCAGCAGGCAGTTGAGGCCGGCGTAGGACGCGCGGGTCCGGACGTCCGCAGCGGCGCGGGCAAGGGCGTCGACCGGGTCCGCCTCCCGCAGCAGGGTCAGAACGCGCAGGAAGTACCGCTCGGAGTCGGTGCCGCCCGCCGCCCCGGCCAGCAGGTCCGCGTCGATGAGCTCGTCGAGGGCGTCGTACGGCGCGAAGAACCCGTTGTGCGCGAAGGCGAAGGTGCCCGCGGTGAAGGGGTGGGTGTTGCCGGGGACGACGGGCAGCCCGGGGCTGGCCAGGCGCAGGTGCAGCAGCGCGGTCGGCGGGCGGGCCGGTGAGGGTCTCGTCCCAGAGGCCGCTGCCGGCCGCACCGACCCCCGCGTAGTGGCCCGCCCCCTCACCGGCTGGCCCACCCGCCACGTCTTCGCCCTGCTGTGGCCGGACACCCTGGCCATCACCGCGGCGGCGGCACTGCTGCAGGCCCTGCGCGACACGGCCCGACCGGCGACCCAGGACGCACGACCCCCCACGCACGGGGCCTGAACCGCAGAGCCCGACGTCGGCCGACTCCGCCCGCTCGGGGCGGCATCACTCCTTCGACTCCAGAATCCGTTCGAGGGTCCGGAGCCCCATCCCGCTCATCACCGGATTGCTCTCGACGTAGTACCAGACCGCACCCATCGCCTGTTCGAACGCCCACGCCTTGCCGCGTTCCCACTCCAGGTCGTCACAGGCCAGTGTCCGCCGGAGCACGTCCCGCGGGCCTGGCTGCAACAGGTGCCAGGCACTGACCAGATCCAGCGCGGGGTCGGCCGGGCCGAAGCCGCCGGTGTCGAGTACGCCGCTGAGCCGGTCTCCCGCGACCAGCACATTGCCGGGAATCAGGTCGCCATGGCTCATCACATCGGCACTCATGCGTGGCAACTCCCGGAAGTGACCCCACACTTGGCGCAGCCGGGCCACGTCGAGCAGCCCTTCACTCTCCTCGAAGCACTTCGCCATCCAGTCGTCGTGGTGAGCGAGATCGCCGCCACGACCTCCGCCGCTGAAAAGCCGCCCCCGCGTCTCGGCGCCCCGCAGGGCTGCGATGAAGGCCGCGAGGTCCTCGGCGAAAGCGTCCGACCCACTCGGGTCGGCATCAAAGGCGACCGTCCCCGGCAGCCAGGTCTGGACCGACCACGGCATGGGGTAACCCGCTCCAGGCTTCCCCAAGGCGACAGGTTCTGGGACGGGGAACCGAGACACCTGCGCCAGCTCCGCGCTCGCCCGGGCCTCCTGCTCCAGAACCGCGAGCACCTCGGCGGCATCGGCCAGACGCAGTGGGAACCGCGCGGAGAGGTCGTCCCCGATACGGAAGATGGCGTGGACCGTCCCGGTCGACGCCAGCCGTTGGACCGCCTTGTCGCTCCACCGAGGGAACTGCTCCTGGACCAAGGCCGCAACGACGTCGGTGGTCACGTCCACTTGGTCATCGTGCATGGTCATCTCTCGCAGTCCCTTCCCAGGGTGGCGGAGGTTCAGTCGAGGCTGTGCGCAACGGGGTGCAGCGGCTGGTACAGGGGCAGTTCACCACCACTGGGGAGGCGTACGGCGGCAAGGCGTCCCCACCGCTCCTCGGTCACCCCGCCGGTGAGCTCCGCGCCGCGCTCCGCAAGCTGGGTGAGTACGGCGTCGAGGTCGTCGCACATCAGGTAGAACTCGTGCTTCGGCGCACCGTCGGTGGGGTGCACGGCGACCTCGGCGGGCGGCAGCTTGAAGATCAGCCACCCGTGGCCCGCGTCGACGTGGGCGAACCCGAGGACATCTTTGACAAACGCCCGGTCTGCCTCAGCATCCTGGGAGTAGAGGATCACGTGTGCGCCTGAGAACATGCCCCGATGCTCGCATCATTGCGGAGCTGTCGAGCCCGTAATCCCTTCACTGCGTGTCCGCCGCTGGGGCAATTCAGCAGTCCGCCCACACCTTGAGGGTGAGCATCCTTCAGATCCCACCGCGGTCCGGGCACTCCTGATGCGCTGGCTCGTCGCGACACATGCGCCCACGCATCACCCAAGCGGAGGTGGTCGCCCAACCATGACAGCTGGCACAGACGCCACATACCCGCGTCATCAGGGAAAGCGATCACGTCGCACCCCGGGACCAGGTGTACGGCGGTGCCCACCGATGTCGCAGGCCCCCGCCTCAGGCCGTGGACGTCGGCTTCGCCGATTCCGCGGTGCGGTGGTGTTCGGCGTTGATGCGCTGGGCTTCTTCGAGCTGGTCCTCGAGGACGATGATGCGGCAGGCGGCCTCGATGGGGGTCCCGCGGTCGACGAGTTCGCGGGCGCGGGCGGCGATGCGCAGCTGGTAGCGGGAGTAGCGGCGGTGTCCGCCCTCGGAGCGGAGCGGGGTGATCAGGCGGGCTTCGCCGATGGCGCGGAGGAAGCCCTGGGTGGTGCCGAGCAGTTCGGCGGCCCGGCCCATCGTGTAGGCGGGGTAGTCCTCGTCGTCGATACGACCGAATGAATCATCTGCTGTCATCTGCACCTCTCTGTGGAACGCGTCGAGGGGCCTTGGTGCCTATAGCACCAAGGCCCCGAAGGAACTACTACACCATCTACCGGCCCTGATGCTGCGCCGGCCTTCTGTTTCCGCAGCCCCGACCTTGATGCCGTCGGGGATGCTGGGATCGCGGTTGCTTGACCGGAGACCACCTCACTATCGATGTCCTGCGGTACCCGGGTTCAATGTGCCGGCCCGGGCGATCCTGATGGCGCTCTGCTCCTCCGTTCTTCCCTCTGGGATCAACTGCTGCCTAACGGGTACTGCGTACTACTCGACGGCCTGTGACAGCACCGCTCTTCGACAGCCAGCCCCGTCGCCCGTCCTGCGTCTGCTCTGGCTTGGAACCCCACTGCCGAACCTCCCGGTGCGCGCGCCCGCAGCCGACGCCTTCACCGAGGTGCTGCTCACCTACTTCACTGCTGGGTACTGCGAACTGCACCTACTGAACTGCACTTGCGGTACTGCTCACGGCGGCCCCTGATCACTGCGGGCCGCCCGGTACGGTCGTCAGCCCCGTCGCCGTCCTGCAACAAGCCTGGCTTCGCGACTCCACCACCGCACCGTCCTTCGCACTGCACCTGCTTGTACTGCTGCCCGGCAGTTCGTGTCTGCCCGGCCCTTCTGTCTCTCTGCTACGAGAGAACCATAACCACGCCTACACTCGAATGTCTACTTCAACAAACATAGATTTCCGCGTGTTCGACAGCGAGGTAATCAGCTTCGAACAGTGATGCGGGCCGGTGCGAGGTCGTCACTGCCCGGTTAACGGGCCGCCGGCGGGGACACAGGCACTGCCCAGAGGGGCTCTGCGTCACGGAGGCCGCACCCGCACCCTGGACCTGACCGAACACCCCGACAGCATCGAGGGGGCCGTCCACGACAGCCCCAGGCGCCGCGCATGCACACCCCCGACCTGAACGAAGCCACCGGAGGCTTCGGTTGGCACATGGTCAACCGCCTCGCACGTACCACCGCGGTCACCCGCCGGGCCTGCGGCGCCAAGACCGTCAGCGCCCGCCCTGCCCGGTAGCACCACGGCTGAAGCAGCCGAATGGCCGGCAAATACAATCTCCCCCATGTCGAAGCCTGACGAGCTGCTCATTGACGTCGCCACCGTGGTGGAGTCCGGGCAGAGCAACCAGATGTCCCTGACCGTGGTCACCGGTGGCGCTGTCATCACCGGCCGGCTGGCTCCCGAAGCCGTGTGGAGGCGGAGGGTGTCGGAGGTGCTGTCGGATTCCGCCAGCCTGGGAGAGTTCTCCGCCGTCTTCGACACCCCCGCGAACGAGGACAAGGACGGGCCGCCCACTCATCTGCACTTCCATGTCGCCCGGATCCTGCAGGGCACAGTGGGAATCCCGGAGACGGGCGGGATGTACCGGGTCGCGATCGACGACGTCAGCGCCTGGACCATGGGCGACTTCAGCTATTCCGACCACTGAGCAACCACGGCGACGGAAACCGGTCGCAGCAGTGGGCCCGGCCGGCTCACGCCGGCCGGGCCCACTGCTGTTCGGGGGTCGGCTCGTACCCGTCGCGTCGGTCACACAGACATGGGAGTGCCGAGCATCGCGGAAGCTTGCTGGAGCGAGCCGTGGATGCCTACGGGTACGGCCTTGGGGAGGGCACGGCAGGTGAAGCCGAGCTTGGTCATCGCCCGGAGGACTTCATCGGCGCTGAAGTCACGGCGGTCCTGACGGGTCACGACCTGGCCGACCTGCTTGACGGGGTAGTGACGGCGGCCGATGATCACGGACTCACCCATGACCTGCTCGGGCTTGATGCCCTTCATCGATTCCAGCACACCGCTCTTGGTGAGCTCGAAGGGGAAACGGGCGATGACGCAGCGCATGGAAGCCTCACAGAGTGAAGGGGAGAACGGTCCGACCAGGGTGAGGCGGATCAGCGGAGAGCACGAGGACGCCCAGGGTGCTGCTTCGACCGTCGACCACCGGCAGGGCACCGAGCCGGCGGGAGCGCATCGCGTGCTCGGCTTCGGCCATCGTCATCACGCGTGACGTGAACGACCGGCGGTCACCGAGGATGTCGCGCAGTCGGACGCGGTCCGTGTAAGCGGAGCTGTCGCGCACAGCGGCGAGTTCGGTCCGGGTGACCAGGCCGGTGCACTGGCCGTCCTGGTCGCAGACGACCAGTCGGCCCGTGCGGGCGGCGGCCATGACGGACAGCGCCACCTCAACGCTCATGTCGTCCCAGACCTGTGGTCCGTCCGCGTCCATGACCTCGGTCACCGTCGTGTGCACGGGGCCTGCGTTCATCGGGTGGGGCTGCATCTGAACCAGCGTCAAAAGGTGCCTCCTGCAGAGATGGGTCAGCTTCCTGATCACGAAGGTGCTACGCCGCCGTATCGAAGACGGTCCGGCGTGCGGGCGCACGGCGGGTTGTCGAAGAAGAGCGGCGCCGGCCCCGGGAGGTGGCACTGCGCTTGGGGCGTTCGGACACCGGTGCGGTGATGACGACCGGAATGCCGGACGGGGCCTGGGCGCCGGTGATCCGGTGCAGGGCTTCGTCACCCGGGCGGATCTGGGTGGTGTGCGGCCGGATCCCGGCGTCCGACATGAGGCGGACCATGCCGCGGCGCTGGGCCGGTGTGACCAGGGTGGCGACGCGGCCGGACTCGCCGGCACGGGCGGTACGGCCACCGCGGTGGAGGTAGTCCTTGTGGTCGGTCGGCGGGTCGACGTTGACGACGAGGTCGAGGTTGTCGACGTGGATGCCGCGCGCCGCCACATTGGTCGCCACCAGCACGCTGACGTGGCCCGTCTTGAACTGCGCCAGTGTGCGGGTGCGCTGCGGCTGCGACTTGCCGCCGTGCAGCGCGGCGGCCCGGACCCCGCTGTTGAGGAGGTCCGCGGTCAGCCGGTCGACGGCGTGCTTGGTGTCCAGGAACATGATCACCCGACCCTCACGGGCGGCGATCTCGGTCGTGGCGGCCTGCTTGTCGGCACCGTGGACATGCAGCACGTGGTGCTCCATCGTGGTGACCGCACCGGCCGACGGGTCGACCGAATGCACGACGGGGTCGGTCAGATAGCGGCGCACCAGCAGGTCGACGTTGCGGTCCAGGGTGGCGGAGAACAGCATCCGCTGCCCCTCCGGACGCACCTGGTCGAGCAGGGCGGTGACCTGCGGCATGAAGCCCATGTCGGCCATCTGGTCGGCCTCGTCCAGCACCGTGATGCCCACCTGGTTCAGATGGCAGTCGCCGCGGTCGATGAGGTCCTTGAGCCGGCCCGGGGTCGCGACGACGACCTCGGCTCCGCCGCGCAGCGCGCCTGCCTGCCTGCCGATCGACATCCCGCCCACCACGGTGGCCAGTCGCAGCCTGACGGAACGGGCGTACGGAGTGAGCGCGTCGGTCACCTGCTGCGCCAGCTCGCGCGTCGGTACGAGGATCAGCCCCAGCGGCTGGCGGGGCTCAGCACGCTGTCCGGCCGTGCGGGCGAGCAGGGCGAGACCGAAGGCGAGGGTCTTACCGGAACCGGTGCGCCCGCGGCCCAGGACATCGCGGCCCGCCAAAGTGTTCGGCAGCGTCGCGCCCTGGATCGGGAACGGTGCGCTCACGCCCTGCCTGCCGAGTTCGGCCAGTAGCTGCTCGGGCATGTCGAGATCGGCGAAGCTCTCGACGGCGGGCAGCGCGGGGGTGATCGTCTCGGGGAGCGCGAACTCACCCTGTACCGCAGCGGGCCGACGGCCGTAGCCGCCGGAACGGCGCGGTGCCGGAGAGCCGAAGCGGCTGCCGCCCTTTCCGGCTCCGGCACCGCCATTACGGGTGCGGGCAAAGCGGTCGTTCGTACGTGTGCGGTTCATGCGGAACCTTCCTCGATGTGGCACATATCAAGGAATTCCCGCAGCGTGAGCAGCACGGAGAACCACAAGTATGGACCGATTACAAAAGGCGAAACCGCCGCGGGAAACACCTGTAGCTGGGGCCCGCACCCCGAAGGATGCGGGCCCCAGCTACCAAGTGCGCGTCAGCGTCAGGCCGGAACGATATTCTCGGCCGTCGGGCCCTTCTGGCCCTGCGCGATGTCGAAGGTCACCTTCTGGCCTTCCAGCAGCTCGCGGAAACCCTGGGCGGCAATGTTCGAGTAGTGGGCGAACACGTCAGCGCCGCCACCGTCCTGCTCGATGAAGCCGAAGCCCTTTTCCGCATTGAACCACTTCACGGTACCAGCAGCCATGTCATATCTCCTTCGGGGCAGTGCATCGGCTCCGCACTGTGCGAACGCCGTGTCGCCGCAATGATTTACCCCGCCCGGAAAACGACCGGAAATACAAAAATGCTCTCCCCGGCAGGAGCCGAGCGGGAGCACCGAAGTTTCGGGAACCAAAACTGCAACTGAGATGGACAGTAGCATGCTCCCACGGTCTATGTACGTTAAATAATTCCACTCCGCCCGTTGCGACAAAAACCCTCGCGGCATGGTCCGCCAAACTCTGACCTCACAAGCACAGTTATTGCCTCACTCGCAGCGCAACGTTCCGGAAAAAGCGCCGGAGACCGCCTTCGCCGAGACATTCGGGTACGACAGTGGCCGGCAGGTCACGGTGCACCTCCCGCCGAGTCCGCCCGAGGGAGTCGTGTTCACCAGGACGGCCAGCGGATCTCGCAATGGGGCGCAGTCCTCGAGGCGACGGCCAACCTACCGCCCACGTTCCGACGGTGCTGTTCGTCATCGAGAGGGCCGACTCGCGACGTCAGCCCCACCTCGCTGCTCGAACATCCACTCACGCTGCCCCCGAAAACGCCACAGCGCCCGAGCCGGCCGAAGCCAACCCGAGCGCTGCACAGCAGGTCAGAGGGGGTACCCCCGTCACCCGCACCGTAGGCCCTGTGGGACTCGAACCCACAACCAATGGATTAAAAGTCCACTGCTCTGCCAATTGAGCTAAGGGCCCAGGCGATGTTGCCCCCACGAGCATAGCGGGAGGTGGCCGTGTCTCCGATCGGGTATCGGAGACACGGCCGGGTCGGGGGGACGGTACGGGTGGGAAGATCAGGGATCGACCGGTTCGGGGGCGTTCGCGCGGGCCGCCTCGCGGGTCTTGGTGCGTTCGTGCTCGGGGTTCAGGAACCAGTGCCGGGCCGAGGCCTGCCACCAGATCCAGGCGAAGCCGAGGACGGCCAGGACGGCGATCGGGGCGTAGTTGAAGGTCTCCCAGGTGACCGGGGAGAGCTGCGGGAGCATGAAGAGGATCGTGATCACGCCGACCCACGCCACCGACACCACGCCGATCGCCCGGGACCAACGGCCCAGATGCCACGGCCCGCGTTCGAAGGCCTCGCCCTTGCGCAGCCGCAGCAGCGTCGGGATGACGTAGGCGATGTAGAGGCCGATGACCGCGATGGAGGTGACCGCCGCGTACGCCGTCACATTGATCAGGTACGGCAGGCCCAGCACCAGCGCCCCGCCCGCGGCCAGCCACACCGCCGCCACAGGGGTCCGCGTGCGCGGGCTCACCGTGTGCCAGACGTGCGAGAACGGCAGCGCGCCGTCGCGTGAGAAGGCGTAGATCATGCGGCTGTTGGCGGTCACCGACGCCATCCCGCAGAACAACTGGGCGCCGATCACGACCAGCAGGAGCAGCTTGCCCGCCGTCGCGCCCAGGGCGTCCAGGAGGATCTGGGCCGGCGGCGCTCCCGTCGGCGATGAAAGCGCACCGTCGTACGACTGGATCGCGAAGGTGAAGCCGAGGAGCAGCACGAAGCCCGCTATCCAGGACGTCCAGATCGACTGGACGATGCCTTTGGGCCCCGCCGTCGACGCGTCGTGGGTCTCCTCGGTCATGTGGGCCGAGGCGTCGTAGCCGGTGAAGGTGTACTGGGCCATCAACAGCCCCAGCAACACCACGTACACCCCGCTCCCCCAGCCCGTGTTGTTCACGAACTCGCCGAAGACGAAGGACGCCGACTGGTGTTTGTCGGGGGCGAAGGTCAGGGCGCCGACGATGACGGCCACACCCACCACGTGCCACCACACGCTGACACTGTTGAGCAGCGCGACGATCCGCACGCCGAAGGTGTTCAGCAGGCCGTGCAGGACGAGGATCGCCGCGAACAGCAGAATCGTGCGGCCCGGGGTCACCTCGAAGTCGAACTGGAGGTTGAGGTACGCGCCGAGGAAGGACGCCGCGCCGAAGTCGATGCCCGCCGTCACCGCGACCTGACCGAGCACGTTGAACCAGCCCGTGAACCACGCCCAGGCGGCCGCGGTCCGCGCGGGGGCCAGCTTGTGCGCCCAGAAGTACAGGCCCGCCGAGGTCGGGTACGCCGAACAGATCTCGGCCATCGACAGACCGACGAACAGCGTCATCAGGCCTACGGCGACCCAGCCCCAGGTGATGACGGCGGGGCCGCCGGTGTTCATGCCGAAGAGATACAGCGTCAGACAGCCCGACAGGACCGAGATGATCGTGAAGGAGACCGCGTAGTTGGAGAACGCCGACATACGGCGGGCGAGGACCTGCGTGTAGCCGAGCTGGGCAAGCCGTTCTTCGTCGGACAGCCCACTCGCTATGTCGTCATCTGTCATGCCCCCAGCGATTCCCTCACCGGGGGCGTGACATGCATCACAGCATGGCTAAAAAATGCCCTTGTAGCCCTGCCAGCCCGTGGCGATCTTCACCCGCGCTCCGAACGACCCCTTGCCGTCACCGCTGTTGCGCCAGACGTTCCCACCGGAGTCGCGGGAGACGAGGTCCGCCCTGCCGTCCCCAGTGATGTCCCCGACCCCGACGACCGCGTTGTACGAGCCGCCCCAGTTGGTGAACAGCTTCACCCGCGCCGTGAACGTGCCGTTGCCCTTGCCGTAGTACCGGTACAGGTTGTTCGACTTGTCCTGGGCGAGCAGATCACCGATGCCGTCGCCGTTCAGGTCCCCGGCGCCCACGACCTTCTTGTACGTCTTCCAGTTGTCGTACAGCTTCACGCGCGCGGAGAGCTTGCCGGCGCTGGTCCCCTTGTAGAGGTAGACGGCCCCGGTCGAGGAGTTCCGCGCGATCAGGTCCGGGCGCCCGTCCTTGTTCACATCACCGGGCGCGGTCAGCACGTCGTACTGGTTCCAACCGGACGTGCCGAGAGAGGTGTACGGCGTCGACGGCTTCAGCGCGGCACCGCACCCCGGCTTGTAGGCGCGCAGGGCCCCGCTGCTCAGCCGTACCAGGACGTCGTTGCAGCGATCCCCGCTGAGGTCGCCGAACGGCACCGCCCTGACCGAGGTCGCCCAGCCGCTGCCGCTCACGTTCCCGGAGAACGCGCCCTTTCCGTTGCTCTGCTGGAAGGTCAGTGCGCCGGAGGAGTTGAGGGTGAGGAGGTCGCCGAAGCCGTCGTTGCCCACGTGGTCACGGTGGACCGCCGCGCCCTTCACCAGCTTGACCGTGCCGCTCACCGTCAGCGGGTCGCCGACGCCGTCCGCCGGGGTGACGGTGACGGTCCAGTCGTAGGAGCCGTTCGGCAGGTACGCGTCCCCGGTGCCCTTGGGGTCGAGACCGCTCCAGGGAACGTTCAGCTCACCCCGCGCGGCCGTGCCGTCCTTGCCATCACCGTAGACCTTGCCGGTCGCGCGGTTGCGCACGGTGACGTCCCAGCCTGAGGACGGCTTCGACAGCAGCAGGGTGGTCAGGGTGTCGGCGGTCGTGTCGAACGTGTGCGCCTCGACGGACGCCGCCTTGGTGACCGGTGCGAGCAGCCGCAGCGGCTGCTGCGCCACCCCGGACGGTACGAGGTGCACCTGCTCCTGGTCGTCGACGTAGGCCGCGTTCGCTCCGGACTCGTCGACGGTCCAGCGCACGTCCCGCTGCGACGTCCCGGTGTCGGGCAGCTCGCCGATGATCCGGCTCGCGACGGTACCGCCGGCGAACGTCGTGAGCGTCAGCTTCCCGGCCTGCTTGTCGTGCGTGACGACGAACCCGTCACCGAGCTTGGCCTCGTCGGCGGGCACGGATACGGACCTGCCCGCCGTACGGTCGTACACCCCGGCCCGGCCGTCGCAGGTCCAGTACAGATAGCGGCCGAGTGCCTGGAGCTCGGTGGGCACGCAGCCGGCGTCCGTCGTCACCGTCTCGACGGTCTTCTTCGTCGTCAGGTTGTACGCCGTGACCACACCGGCGTTCGCCCCCGCCGTCCACAGGAGCTCGCCGTCGAGGGCGGCGGCGCCCGGAGTGCGGGTGACCTTGGGGCCGGAGCTGTCGCCGAGCTTGAGAACGATCTGCTGCGCCGCCGTCGTGTGGATCACGTACTGACCGGAGACGTCGGTGATCCGCCCGCCCGCGGGGACGTAGAGCTCGGAGAAGTCGTACGCCCCGGGCCCGCTGGCCCTGATCCGGTCGTAGGTGCCTGTGTCAGGCGTCAGCCAGACCGCACGGTTGTCGGCCGTACCGAACACGGCACAGCCGCCCTCCGCCTTCGGGCAGCCGTAGAGCGCCATGTCGGTGCCGTCGTAGTTGGAACGCGCCCCGTACACGGGCGTCCCGGTGGCGGCGACGGTCCGCAGATAGGTGTCCCGGGCACTGCCCCGGCTGTCGTCCGCGACCAGCAACCGCCCCTGCGCCAGGCCGAGCCCCTGGATCTTGTACGGCGGCTTCGGCAGCGCCTTGACCATGCTCACCACCGGCTTGCCGTCCTCGTCGGCGTGGATGCGCTGGATACCCCAGTCGTCGGCGCCGGTGCGGCCGACCGCGACGGCGTCGCCGACCGCCGAGGCGGAGACGTCGCCCTTGGAGGCGGCGAGCAGGGTGACCGGGGCGCCGCCCGCGATCGGTACGGCGGTCACCGTGGTGCCCACTCCCGGGCTGTGGACGAGCCAGTCGCCCACCACGGAGAGCTCGTTGGCGGGGTCCAGGGCGCCGGCGCCGTCCAGGGACACCTCTACGGGCGGCGCCGAGAGGTCGGCGCGGGAGTAGACGTACGCCTTCGAGGCGGTGTTGCCCGCGTAGTGGACCAGGTAGTCGGGAGACAGGACGGCGGAGTTGCCGCCGGACAGGGTCGGGGTCCAGCCCTGGACCTGTCCGGTCTCCGGGTCGACGAGCACCGACCGGATGGTGCCGTCGAGCGACGCGCGGAAGACGATGCCGGAGGCGTCGCCCCGCAGCGGCGCACCGATCTGCATGCCCGCGGGCAGGCCCGAGATCGTCAGGTCCCGGGTGCTTCCGTCGGGTCCCGGGCTCAGCAGATGCCTGACCTTGGTGGTGATCCCGTCCTCGCCGGTGACGTTCTCGTAGGCGACGATCGTGCTGCCGTAGACACCGCCGTACACACCGCCGTATCCCGCGGGAATCCAGAACGTACGGGTCGTGCCTTCGGCGGCGTCGAAGAGGTCGACGCGGCCGTCCGAGGAGCGGTGCGCCAGCACGTCGGTGCCGGTGCCGTCGGCGACCGGCAGGTCGTCGGCGTCCCACGGCACCCCGACGGACGTACCGTCCGCGTACCGCGTCCACACCAGGCCCGAGTGGCCCTCCAGACGGTGGAAGACGCCCTGGCTGCCCGCCCCTTCGGCCCCGTAGGCGGTGTCGGCGTAGGAGACGGTCGCGACGGTGTACGCGTCCCGGAACGTCGCCGGAACCACCGTCTCCTGCGCGGTGTCCGCGACCGCGGACGACGGCAGCAGCGGGCTCAGTCCGGCGGCCAGGACGGCGGAAGCGGCGACGAGACGTAGACGTACGAAGGCATGACGAGCCAAGGAAGACCCTCCCCGAAGAAGGAGACGGACGGCCCACCGCCGTGCGGTGTCCCAGGCCCCCCGGCCATCACATCCGTCTCACAAGTCCGCTGATCTTACCGTCTCTTGACCTTTCCCGGAGAGCGTTTTCTGACTCGGTACACGACAAACGCCGTGGCCCCCCGTCAGGTACGACGGGGGGCCACGGCGTTCACTGCTCAGAGGCGTCAGCGCAGGCGTCAGCCGTTGCGCTTCCAGCGCGGCTTGTCCTCGCGGCGGCCGAAGGAGCCGGTACCGGTGCCCGTGCCACGGTGGTCGTCACGACGGCCCTGCGGGCGGTCGTGGCCGCCGGAGCGGAAGCCACCGGTGGGGCGGTCGCCCTGGCGGTCGCGGTTGAAGGGACGGTCGCTGCCCCGGTGGGTGGACGGACGCTCGTCGCGACGGTCGCGGTTGAAGCCACCGGTGGGACGGTCGTCCCGGCGGAAGCCGCCCGAGGGGCGCTCGTCACGACGGTCACGGTTGAAGCCACCGGTGGGACGGTCATCGCGACGGTCACGGTTGAAGCCGCCCGTGGGACGGTCGTCGCGGCGGAAGCCGCCCGAAGGACGCTCGTCACGACGGTCACGGCTGAAGCCACCGGTGGGACGGTCGTCCCGGCGGTCGCGGTTGAAACCACCGCGGTCGTCACGACGCTCGAAGGAACGGCCACCACGGTCGTCACGACGCTCGTCACGACGGAACCCGCCACGCTCACCGTCCCGGCGGTCGCGGTTGAAGCCGCCACGGTCGTCACGACGCTCGAAGGAACGGCCACCACGGTCGTCACGACGCTCGTAGTTGCCCCGCTCATCACGGCGCTGACGCGGCTGCTCGTACGCGGGACGCTCGGCGACCACGGCCTCGGCCGGAGCCTCCGCGGCCTCGGCCACCGCGGCCTGCGCCTCGGCGACCGCAGTCTCGGGGTCCTCACCACGCTCACGGGCGACCCGGGCCACCAGACGGTCGGCCTCCTCGCGCAGCTCGGTCGCGCGACGCTGCGCCCGCTCCAGCTGCTTGGCGAGCTCGGAGACCTCACGCTCGGCCTGCTGAGCCGCGTTGGCCGCCGACTCGGACTGGACCTCGGTCATCGAACGGGCGCCGGTGATCTCGGCGACCTCGGGCTCGAAGGCCGTACCGGAGTTGATGATGTGACGCGAGGCGTCGACGCCCGCGTCCTCCATCAGCCGGAAGATCTGCCGACGCTGGTGCGGCAGGGACAGGGACACGACCGTGCCGGAGCGGCCCGCGCGAGCGGTACGGCCGGAGCGGTGCAGGTAGTCCTTGTGGTCACCGGCCGGGTCCACGTTCAGGACGAGGTCGATGCCGTCGACGTGGATACCGCGGGCGGCGACGTCGGTGGCGACGAGCGCGTTGACGTAGCCGTCCTTGAAGTCGGCCAGCGTCCGGGTGCGGGCGCCCTGCGTCATGCCGCCGTGCAGCGCGTCGGCCTTCACCCCGGAGTCGCGCAGCTGCTCGGCGATACGGTCCGCGCCCAGCTGGGTGCGGACGAAGATGATGGTGCGGCCCTTGCGGGAGGCGATCGCGGCGGTGACCGGCGCCTTGTCCTTGGGCTTCACGATCAGGATGTGGTGGGACATGGTCGTGACGTTGCCCTGGGCGCTGTCGACCTCGTGCGTGACCGGCTCGCTCAGGTAGCGCTTGACCAGCGTGGAGATCTCGTTCTCCATCGTGGCCGAGAACAGCATCCGCTGGCCGCCGGCCGGGACCTGGTCCAGCAGCTCGGTGACCTCGGGCAGGAAGCCCAGGTCGGACATCTGGTCGGCCTCGTCGATGACGGCGACCTCGATGTCCTGGAGGGAGCAGGCGCCGCGGTTGATGAGGTCGCGCAGTCGGCCCGGAGTGGCGACGAGCACGTCGACACCGCGCTCCAGGGCGTAGATCTGGTTGCCCATGGACGTACCGCCGCAGACGACCTTCATCTTCAGGCCGAGGACGTCGCCGTAGGGCTGGAGGGCGTCCGCGACCTGCATGGCGAGCTCACGGGTCGGGGTGAGGATCACCGCGCGCGGCCGGTGCTTCTCGGTGCGGCCGCCGGACAGGCGGGCCAGGGTCGGCAGACCGAAGGAGAGGGTCTTGCCGGAGCCGGTGCGGCCACGGCCGAGGATGTCCTTGCCGACCAGGGCGTCCGGGATGGTCGCGGCCTGGATCGGGAAGGGGGTGGTCACGCCGTTCTGCGCGAGCTTGCGCACGACGCCCTCGGGGAGACCGAGGTCGGCGAAGGTGACCGTGGGGGTCTCCTCGACGATCTCGTTCTCGCCGTTCTCGGGCATGACGGCGTGATCAGAACTGGAAATGGACATGCGTATGCGAAACCTTCCGGAGTCTCGTCGGCACGCGCCCGTCAACTCCGTGATTCGCAATACGACCGCCTCTATGCGGTCAGCCACGGCAAGGGAGAGAACGCGCCACACGGCGCTCTTCTGCTTTGGCGCCGGGCAAATGATCAAACGATCTATAACCATACGCACCCCTCACCCCCGAAGGCAAACCGATCCCTGCGTATGTATCCGAGGTCACTCGGGCCCTTTCGCCATCACGCCATCCCGCCGCCATCCCGCCGCCGTCACACCGGCGCCCCGGCAGTAGGCGCCGGCTCCCGCTGGCTCAACTGCGGCCCCGTCTCCGGCTGAGCCGACGACGACGGCTCGGCGGGCGGCGGCGACGGCGTGGGCGAAGCGGGCGGCTCGCTCGGCGCGGGCGGCTCCGGGTCGGGCGTACGCGTGGGCACGGGATCGGTCGTCGTCGCCGAGGGCACCGGCCTGGCCGGCTTCCCCGGCCTCGCCCCCGCCGAGGCCGACACACTCGCCAAAGCGGAAGCCGACGGCGACGACGACTCCTCCCCGTGCTTCCCCTTGCCGTGCTTTCCGTGCTTGCCGTCCGAGGCCGCCCCGCCGGACCCCGCGGAACCGCCCGAGCCCGCCGACCCGCCGTCCGGTTCGGCCCCACCCCGCTCACCGGCGGAGTGCGACGGCTTCGCACCGCCACCTCCGCCGTCCCCGCCCACACTCATGCAGCCCGCGGCGACGGCGACGGCCATGACCGTGGCGGCCAGACGGACGGGTACGTACAAGCGGCGCACGAGCAGCCACCTCCGAGGGCGGTCGTCAAAGAGTCAACCTGCCCAACTCCCGCCGCCCACAAGAGGACACGCGCCCCGTTCGAAACGCACTCACCCGTATCCGAGCGCATGCAACCGCGCGTCGTCGATCCCGAAGTGATGGGCGATCTCATGAACCACGGTCACCTCGGTCTCCGCGACCACGTCCTCCCGGGAATCGCACATCCGCAGCGTCGGCCCCCGGTAGATCGTGATCCGGTCCGGCAGCACCCCGGCGTACCACTCACCCCGGTCGGTCAGCGGAGTGCCCTCGTACAGGCCGAGCAGCTCGGGATCGTCCGCCGGCGGCTCGTCCTCGACGAACACCGCGACGTTGTCCATCAGCCGCGTCAACTCGGGCGGAATCCGGTCCAGCGCCTCGGCGACCAGTTCCTCGAACACCTCGCGCGTCATCTCCAGCACAAGCCCATTCTCCGGTACGACCCCGTCGTACGAGAGTCATGAGCCCGCCCGCATATCCGCGCGCGCACTTGGGCATACGGGACCAATGGCCCGCGTCCCCGCCGCAGCCCGGAAGATCCTGACCGCCGCACAGAAGCTCCCGCATGCCCTCACCCGGCATTACGCCCGGCGCCGATCCCACCCGTCCGTCGAGCTCGTCCAGCCGCCGCACCCCTGGGTCCGCGCCCTCGGTCTGGTCGCCGTCGTGCTCCTCGGCGCGTGGCTCGGTCTGCTGATCGTCGGCAACGTACGGGTTCCGGTCGGCCCCATGAACACGACGATGACCCTGCGCCCGTCCCTGTCCGGCGGCACGAAGATCAACGTCTCTCCGCTCGGCGCACTCCAGCTGGACAGCCACCAGGCCCCCGTCCGCCTGGACGTCAACGTCGACCAGCTCGACCCGGAGCGCTCCCAGGCCCTGGTCGACCACCCCGAGCGGCTCTCCGGCCTCCAGGACGAGGTCGCGGCGGACGTCGAGCACGGCACCCTGGACCTCGCCGTCCGCTCCTGCGTCGCCGTCGTCGCCGGAGCCACCGCGCTCGGCCTCGCGGTCTACCGCCGCCCCCGCCGGGCCCTGGCGGCCGGCGGACTCGCCCTGACCCTCCTGGCCGCCTCGGGCGGCACGGCGTACGCCACCTGGAACCCGGAATCCGTCCTGGAACCGAAGTTCTCGGGGCTGCTCTCCTCCGCCCCCTCACTGGTCGGCAACGCCCGCAGCATCGTCACCGAGTTCGACGTCTACCAGAAGGAGTTGGCCCGCCTGGTGACGAACGTGACCAAGCTCTACGACGTCACGTCCACGCTTCCCGCCTACCAGCCGGACCCCACCACCATCCGGGTCCTGCACGTCTCCGACATCCATCTCAACCCGGCGAGCTGGAAGATCATCGCTTCGCTGGTGGAGCAGTACAAGGTCAACGTGATCGTCGACTCCGGCGACACCATGGACCACGGCACAGCCGCGGAGAACGGCTTCCTGGACCCGATCCCGGACCTCGGCGCCCCCTATGTCTGGGTGCGCGGCAACCACGACTCCCTCACCACCCAGCGCTACATGGAGGGCCTCAAGCGGGTCCACGTCCTGGACAACGGCAAGGCCGAGACGATCGCCGGACTGCGCTTCGCCGGCATGGGCGACCCCCAGTTCACCCCGGACCGCTCCACGAACCCGGGCGCCGACAAGTCCCAGGAGGCGGCGGGCGACCGCCTGGCCGCGGCCCTGCGTGAGCAGCGGACCGCCGGTACCCCGGTCGACATCGCGATCGCACACGAACCCTCGGCGGCCCGCGAGGTCGACGGCGAGGTCCCGATGATCCTGTCCGGGCACCTCCACCACCAGGAGATGGAGGTCATGAAGAAGGGCACCCGGCTGCGCATCGAGGGCTCGACGGGCGGCAGCGGGCTACGGGCCGTCGAGGGCAAGTACCCCGACCCCATCGAGGCCTCGATCCTCTACCTGGACCGTGACACCCGCCGTCTCCAGGCCTGGGACGAGATCAAACTCGGCGGTCTGGGCCTTACGACGGCGGAGGTCAGCCGCCACCTCCCGGAGGACAACCAGCCGGGGGCGACCCCGTCCCCGGCCCCCTCCCCGGCTCCGTCCTCCACCCCGTCCCCCTCGGGCTCCCCCTAAACGGTTTTGGCGATACCTCCCGGCATCCCATATGCTTCTCACGTCCCCGACGCGCTGAGAAGCGCCCAGGCGGGCCGATAGCCCTCATCGTCTAGCGGCCTAGGACGCCGCCCTTTCAAGGCGGTAGCACGGGTTCGAATCCCGTTGGGGGCACGTAACACCGTGTGCGACACTGTTCGTGCACAACGCTTGGTCCTGTGGAGCAGTTTGGAGTGCTCGCCACCCTGTCAAGGTGGAGGCCGCGGGTTCAAATCCCGTCAGGACCGCTGAGGTTTCCTCGGAAACCTCGCGGCTGGGTAGCTCAGTTGGTACGAGCGACCGCCTGAAAAGCGGTAGGTCGCCGGTTCGACCCCGGCCCCAGCCACAGCACAGACCCCGATCTGCGGATCGGGGTCTTGTTGTATGTGTCGTGATCGAGGGCGGGGACGATGAAGCAGGACGACGCGCTGGAGCTGGCCCGGGCACGGTACGGGCTCTTCGCGGTGCTGGCCAGCAATCTGGCGATCGCCGGGGTGGCGGTCGTCGGGGTCTGGCGGCTCGACGGCGACAAGGCGGTGATCGTCGGTGTCCTCACCGCCGCCTTCACCGCGGTCAGCGGCATGACCACCGCCTATCTGGGCATCAAGGCCGTCTCCAACACCGCGCGGTCCATCGCCCTCGGCGAGGCCCGTGACCGCACGCCTGCCTCTCCTCCGGTCCAGCGGACCCCTTGATTCCGCGGTCCACCGCCGACGGCAAAACCGTTCGCCACGAATTTCCCGGGGATGAGATCCTGGGTCGCGTATGTCTACGCACCCTGCCCCCGCCCCCGGCACCCCCGCCCCTGGCACCCCCGCCTTCGGGGATCTCGCCGCCCGCCTGACCGAGCTGTCCCTGCGTGACGCGCACCGGCTCGGGCGCAGGCTCGAAGGCGCGCGCAAGATCCGCAAGCCGGAGGCGCGCGCCGCCGTGCTGGCCGAGATCGAGGCGGAGATCGGCAAGGGCGAGGAGCGGATGGGTCCGCGACGCGCGCGCGTGCCCTCCGTGTCGTATCCCGAGCAGCTCCCGGTCAGCCAGAAGAAGGACGAGATCGCGGCCGCCATCCGCGATCACCAGGTCGTGATCGTGGCCGGTGAGACCGGGTCCGGCAAGACCACCCAGATCCCGAAGATCTGTCTGGAGCTCGGCCGGGGCGCGCGCGGCATGATCGGGCACACCCAGCCCCGTCGCATCGCCGCCCGTACCGTCGCCGAGCGGGTCGCCGAGGAGCTGGACACCCCGCTCGGCGAGGCCGTCGGCTGGAAGGTGCGGTTCACCGACCAGGTGAACCAGGACGCGACCTTCGTGAAGCTGATGACGGACGGCATCCTGCTCGCCGAGATCCAGACCGACCGCGAGCTGCGCGCCTACGACACGATCATCATCGACGAGGCCCACGAGCGGTCCCTCAACATCGACTTCCTGCTGGGGTATCTGGCGCAGCTGCTGCCCAAACGGCCGGACCTGAAGGTGATCATCACCTCCGCGACCATCGATCCGGAGCGATTCTCCCGGCACTTCGGGGACGCCCCGATCGTGGAGGTCAGCGGTCGTACGTATCCGGTGGAGGTGCGCTACCGCCCGCTGCTGGAAGAGGACTCGGACGACTCCGACCGCGACCAGATCACCGCGATCTGCGACGCCGTCGAGGAGCTCCAGGGCGAGGGCAAGGGCGACATCCTCGTCTTCCTCTCCGGTGAGCGGGAGATCCGGGACACCGCGGACGCGCTCATGAAAAAGGCGTATCGCTTCACGGAGGTCCTCCCCCTCTACGCCCGGCTCTCGCACGCCGAGCAGCACCGCGTCTTCCAGCAGCACACCGGGCGCAGGATCGTTCTGGCGACCAACGTCGCCGAGACCTCCCTGACCGTCCCGGGCATCAAGTACGTCATCGATCCCGGCTTCGCCCGGATCTCCCGCTACAGCCACCGCACCAAGGTCCAGCGGCTGCCCATCGAGCCGGTCTCGCAGGCCAGCGCCAACCAGCGCAAGGGCCGCTGCGGCCGTACGTCGGACGGCGTCTGCATCCGGCTGTACAGCGAGGAGGACTTCGAGGCCCGCCCCGAGTTCACGGACGCGGAGATCCTGCGCACCAACCTCGCCTCCGTCATCCTGCAGATGACCGCGGCCGGCCTCGGTGACATCGAGAAGTTCCCGTTCATCGACCCGCCGGACCACCGCAACATCCGCGACGGCGTCCAACTCCTCCAGGAACTGGGCGCGTTGGACCCGGCCGAGAAGGACGTACGCAAGCGGCTGACGCAGACGGGCCGCAAGCTCGCCCAGCTGCCGGTGGACCCTCGTCTCGCCCGCATGGTCCTGGAGGCCGACAAGAACGGCTGTGTCCGCGAGGTCATGGTCATAGCCGCCGCGCTGTCCATCCAGGACCCGCGCGAGCGCCCTGCCGACAAACAGACCCAGGCCGACCAGCAGCACGCCCGCTTCAAGGACGAGACCAGCGACTTCCTCGCCTACCTCAACCTGTGGCGCTATGTCCGCGAGCAGCAGAAGGAGCGCGGCTCGTCGTCTTTCCGCCGGATGTGCAAGCAGGAGTATCTGAACTTCCTGCGCATCCGCGAATGGCAGGACATCTACTCGCAGTTGAGGACCGTCGCCAAGCAGATGGACATCCATCTGAACGAGGAGGACGCGGCCGACCAGAGCGTCCATGTCTCCCTCCTCGCCGGTCTGCTCTCGCACATCGGCATGAAGGACGTGAAGGACGGCAACAAGAACGAGTATCTGGGCGCCCGCAGCGCCAAGTTCGCGATCTTCCCGGGCTCGGCCCTGTTCAAGAAGCAGCCGCGTTTCGTCATGTCGGCGGAGCTGGTGGAGACTTCACGCCTCTGGGCCCGCGTCAACGCCAGGATCGAGCCCGAGTGGGTCGAGCCGCTCGCGGAACACCTGCTGAAGCGGACGTACTCCGAACCGCACTGGGAGAAGGACCAGGCCGCGGTGATGGCGTACGAGAAGGTCACGCTGTACGGCGTGCCGATCGTGGCGCAGCGGAAGATCAACTACGGCCGTGTCGACGCGGAAGCCTCCAGGGAGCTCTTCATCCGCAACGCCCTCGTCGAGGGCGACTGGCGCACCCACCACAAGTTCTTCGCCGACAACCGCAGACTCCTCAGCGAGGTCGAGGAGTTGGAGCACCGGGCGCGGCGCCGGGACATCGTGGTCGACGACGACACACTCTTCGACTTCTACGACCAGCGGGTGCCCGAACACGTCGTGTCCGGGGCGCACTTCGACTCCTGGTGGAAGCGGAAGCGGCACGAGCAGCCGGAGTTCCTGGACTTCGAGCGCGCGATGCTCATCCGGGAGTCGGCGGAGGCGGTCACCAAGGCCGACTACCCCGACTCGTGGCGGCAGGGGCCTTTGAAGTTCCGGGTGACGTACCAGTTCGAGCCGGGCGCGGACGCGGACGGTGTGACGGTCCACATCCCGCTCCAGGTCCTCAACCAGGTGACGGACGAGGGCTTCGACTGGCAGATCCCGGGGTTGAGGGAGGAGTTGGTGACGGAACTGATCCGTTCCCTCCCCAAGCCGATCCGCCGCAACTACGTGCCGGCACCGAACTTCGCACAGCGCTTCCTCGATACGGCCGTCCCGCTGCAGGAGCCTTTGACGGTCACGATGGCCCGCGAGCTGAAGCGTATGGTCGGCGTGCCCTTCGAGGAGGACGACTTCGACTGGGCGCGGGTCCCGGACCATCTGCGGATCACCTTCCGGATCGTCGACGAGCGGCGGCGGAAGCTGGCCGAGGACAAGGACCTGGAGGCGTTGCGGCTGCGGCTGCGGCCGAAGGCACGCCAGGCGCTCTCCCAGGCCGCGGCGGCGACCGCCTCCCGCGAGGGCGGCGAGTCCCTGGAGCGCAAGGGGCTCACGGACTGGACGATCGGCTCTCTCACCCGGGTCTTCGAGACGCGTCGGGCCGGGCAGCCGGTGAAGGCGTACCCGGCGCTGGTGGACGACGGCGACACGGTCTCGGTCCGCCTCTTCGACACGGAGGCCGAGCAGGCCGAGGCGATGTGGAAGGGCACACGGCGGCTGATCGTGCGCAACATCCCGGTCAGCCCGGCGAAGTTCGCGTCCGAGAAGCTGACGAACCCCCAGAAGCTCGCGCTGTCGGCGAATCCGCACGGCTCGATCCAGGCCCTGTTCGACGACTGCGCGACGGCGGCGGCGGACAGGCTGATCGGGGACTTCGGGGGGCCCGCGTGGGACGAGGAGTCGTACCGCAAGCTCTACGACAAGGTGCGGGCGGACATCGTCGACACGACGGTCCGTACGGTCGGGCAGGTGCAGCAGGTGCTGGCCGCCTGGCAGGCCTGTGAGCGTCGCCTGAAGGCCGTACGGAGCCCGGCGCTGCTGCCGAATCTCGCGGACGTGCGCAAGCAGCTGGACGCCCTCGTGAAGCCGGGCTTCGTGACGGAGACGGGCCTGCGCCGCCTCCCCGACCTGATGCGCTACTTGGTGGCCGCCGACCGGCGTCTCCAGCAGATGCCGACGAACGTCCAACGGGACACGACCCGTATGGAGAAGGTCCACGAGATGCAGGACGAGTACGCCTGGCTCCTGGAACAGCTCCCTCAGGGCCGGCCCGTTCCGCAGCAGGTCCTGGACGTCCGGTGGATGATCGAGGAACTGCGGGTCAGCTATTTCGCCCATGCGCTGGGCACGGCGTATCCCGTCTCCGACAAGCGGATCGTGAAGACGATCGACACGCTGGCGCCGTGACGCCCCCTTCACCCACAGTGAGTTCGACCAGGACCCGCCCGCTCCTGTACAGTCCTTCTCGCAGCGCAACGCAGCAATAAGCGCCGCGAAACCTGGTCCTGTGGAGCAGTTTGGAGTGCTCGCCACCCTGTCAAGGTGGAGGCCGCGGGTTCAAATCCCGTCAGGACCGCAGTGGAAAGTTGGGCCCGCATCCGGCAACGGAAGCGGGCCTTCTTCATGCGCCAACGCCCACCGCTCACCACCCTGCCAAGGTGGAAGCCGCGCCCGCGGCGCAGCCGCAATCAGACACAGCAAAGCCCGTCAGGACCGCAGAGGAAGCCCGGCCCGCATCCCGACAACGGGGCGCGGGCCTTCTTCATGCGCCAACGCCCACCGCTCACCACCCTGCCAAGGTGGAAGCCGCGCCCGCGGCGCAGCCGCAATCAGACACAGCACATCCCGTCAGGACCGCAGAGGAAACCCGGCCCGCATCCCGACAACGGAAGCGGGCCTTCTTCGTGTTGTGCGGTCGGGGCCATGGTGCGCGGTCGGGTGGCTGCTCAGCGCCGGGTCAGGCAGTCTCAGCCCGTCCGGCGTTTGAGGACGAGGCCCCTTCAGGGCCCGAAGCGGGGGGCCGGGGCGGCAGCCCCCGGAGGGTCTCGTCGGCACCGGCGGAAGGCTTGGCCGCGCCCACGCCATCTTGACGGCACCCGCAGACCCCGGTACCCAGAAACCAGGCCCCCGTTCCCAGCTGAGCCCGGAGGTGGCGTATGGCGGCATCGGTCAGGCACGAGACGCGGGCCCTGCTCCGCGCGCATCTGTCGGCCGCGTCGTCGTATCGGCATCTGACGCGTCACTGCCCGATCTGCCACCGCCTGTTGCGGCTGGCGATGGACTCCGCCCCACCGGCCGTCGCGGTGCCGGACAAGGCGGTGGAGGACGAGAGCCCCTCCCCGGCGTGACTCCCTCTAGCGCACCGGGCCCAGCGGCAACAAGGACTCTGGCATGTGACGGGAGTCACCGCATGAGTTTCTGAAACCGTGGAACTTACCCCTCACCTACAACAGGTCAATTTAATATGTGCAATTGCACCACTGATCGCACCTTCGGCAGGGGCACCCTCGCAGGAGATCCGGAACCCCTCCCCAGACTCCGACAAGCCCGCTCACAGCTGGGCCGGAGCCCCCACAACCCACCACGGTCCGCGCACAAAAAAGATCGCGCTGGACCCGGCGGAGTCCAGCGCGATCGACGACGAGCTTGAGAATGGGCCCTGTTGGGGCAGGACCCGCGTCGCTTGTAGCCAGGGTTCGGACGCCTCGACCAGTTGGGGGACCAGTCGATTTGCCCGGTTATTCAGTTGTTCAGGCCTCGCTGCGCTGCTGCGGGATGCCCGCGAGCAGAGCGCGGACCTCGGCCTCGCGGTAACGGCGGTGCCCGCCGAGCGTGCGAATGGACGTAAGCTTGCCGGCCTTCGCCCACCGCGTGACCGTCTTCGGGTCCACGCGGAACATCGTGGCGACCTCAGCCGGGGTCAGCAGCGGCTCGGCATCAGGGGTGCGAGCGGTCATGAGCGGCCTCCTCGGGAGAACCGAACCTTCTCGGTTCTTTCCTCTAAATTCTGCACCTTGACCCGCGTTGCCCGAAATGGCGGATGCGGGTCGAGTCGGTTATAGGACGAACGGCTTGTCCTCGGCACTACAACTACACCATCTGTCCAGCCGCGTCGGCCAAACCGATGGAATTGCCCCCCAGGTGTTCATCGGCGACGGAAGCCGATGGACCATGCCATAGCGGACAGTCACGCCACTGTGACGATCAGTCACAGAGCGATCAGGAGTCACCAGACCCCCCAAAGCGGAACCTCCCCCGGGCCCCTTGTCCTATTTTGGCATGAGGAGGGGGAAGAGATGCAAGAGCCGGGTACGTGCGGTCCGTCACGCTTGACACCCCGTGAGGCGTACGCCCGGATCGGGATCTACGTCCCTTGTTGGCGGAACATCAGGGACTTGAGCGAAACCTGGTGACACCTAGACCGAGGACGAAACCCCAAAACGTGCGTCAGGTCAAACGCCAGTTCGTGACATGGCACACATGGGGCCCATTCAGTTGCCTTCAGTTCGCCGAACGCCGGTCCCTGACGCCCCGCCAGCGCTCCACGAGCCGCCCGTAGGCCTCCCCCGCCGCGGCCCCGTCGCCGTGCCTGAGCGCCTCGATGCCCTCGGCCACATCCGCCGCCGAGTGGTCGTCCTCCAGCTCGCCCGGCGGCAGCACATGGACGAGTCCGCCGTAGTCGAGCTCGACCAGCGAGCGCGGGTGGAACTCCTCCAGCCAGCGCCCGACGTCGATCAGGCCGTCGATGAGCGGCCCCTCGTCGACGGCGTCCTTGAGAGCCCTCAGGCCCCGCGCCACACGCCGCCGGGCCTGCACCATGGGCGTGCGGTAGCGCAGCATCGGCGGGATCTCGCCGGAGCCCTTGTCGAAGCGCCGCTCCTCGTCGGAGACGAGTACGAACCAGTTCAGCGGCACCTGCCAGGTCGCGGTGCGGATCCAGGGCCGGGCGTCCGGGTTGCGGGCCAGCCAGCGCTCGTAGTCCTGGGCCGTCTGGTGCCGTACGACCTCAGGCAGCACCGCGTCCAGGACCGGCCCCGGCAGCTCCTCCCCGAGCTCCTCCAGGGCCAGCCAGCCGCGCAGCCGGGTGCGCCACGGGCACACGCACACCACGCCGTCCACGTCGAGCACGAAGGCGTCACTGCTCTCGTGCACCGGCACCGGGACCGGTGGGGTGGGCAGCAAGTCGGCCAGGGAGCGACGCAGTTCGTCCTGGTACGACGGGCGGTCGGGGCGGCGGGCGTAGCGCGCCCAGTGCGTGCGCTCGGGCTCCGGGAAGGCGGCCAGCGGTTCGTACACGCGCAGATAGGTCGCGTACGGGACGATCACCGAGGACACCTTGGGCACGCCTGCTCTCTCCCCCGCCGCCTGCCGGGAAAACCTGCGAAACCCGCACACAAACGTGCGGGAAAACTATGCAAATCGTCGCACGCCCGAACCCCGCCGGAGAGTGATCCTGAGCACTGCACGGTCAGGGGGCGCCACAAGCCCTAATCTCGTGCTCACAGGCCCCGCCACCTGTACGGGCCGCCTGTGCCCCACCGCCGCAACTTACCCAGGAGTCACCACAGTGACCGACGTAACCGGCGCCGCTGCCGATGTGCTGCACACCCTGTTCCACTCGGACCAGGGCGGCCATGAGCAGGTCGTGCTCTGCCAGGACCGCAGGAGCGGCCTCAAGGCCGTCATCGCCCTCCACTCCACCGCGCTGGGCCCCGCACTCGGCGGGACGCGCTTCTACCCGTACGCGAGCGAGCAGGAGGCCGTCTCCGACGCGCTGAACCTCGCGCGCGGGATGTCGTACAAGAACGCCATGGCCGGGCTCGACCACGGCGGCGGCAAGGCCGTGATCATCGGCGACCCGGAACGCGACAAGAGCGAGGAACTGCTTCTCGCGTACGGCCGCTTCGTGGCCTCCCTCGGCGGTCGTTACGTCACCGCCTGCGACGTCGGTACGTACGTCGCCGACATGGACGTCGTCGCCCGTGAGTGCCGCTGGACGACCGGCCGCTCCCCCGAGAACGGCGGCGCCGGCGACTCCTCCGTCCTCACCGCCTTCGGCGTCTACCAGGGCATGCGGGCCAGCGCCGCGCACCTGTGGGGCGACCCGTCGCTGCGCGGCCGTACGGTCGGCATCGCGGGCGTCGGCAAGGTGGGACACCACCTGGTGGAGCATCTGCTGGCCGAGGGCGCCCAGGTGGTCATCACCGACGTCCGGCAGGAAGCCGTTCGGCGCATCGCCGACAGGCACCAGGCCGTGGGTGTGGTCACCGACACCGAGGCACTGATCCGGGTCGAAGGCCTCGACATCTACGCCCCCTGCGCCCTCGGCGGGGCCCTGAACGACGACTCCGTGCCCGCCCTGACCGCCCGCATCGTCTGCGGGGCGGCCAACAACCAGCTCGAACACGCCGGCGTCGAGAAGGACCTCGCCGACCGCGGGATCCTCTACGCGCCGGACTACGTGGTGAACGCCGGCGGGGTTATCCAGGTCGCCGACGAGCTCCACGGGTTCGACTTCGAGCGGTGCAGGGCGAAGGCGGCGAAGATCTACGACACCACGCTCGCCATATTCGCACGTGCGAAGGAAGACGGGATTCCGCCGGCCGCCGCAGCCGACCGGATCGCCGAGCAACGGATGCATGAGGCGGCCGTGACGCGGCCGTGAAACGGTCGTGAAGCGGACCCGCCGACGTTTGACCGGTACCCGTCGGCGCAGACTTAGAGAGAACTCTCACGTTCGTCGGCGGGTCGGCCGCTCAGAAGTGGTTAAAATCGCGGTTGACCAGCGGGGACGGGGCTCCCCGAGGGTTCTGGGTCCGGGCACGTCCTGCGGGCGACGTACCGTATGGGCGTGGGCTCAGGTACCGTGGAAGCCCTACGGACCGGTCTCTCCGAGGAGAGTCCGTTCCAGATCATGAACGCGTGTCAAGACTCTGGGGCCGCCGGGCCCCGTATTCGAGGGGGTCGAGCCATGGGGCGCGGCCGGGCAAAGGCCAAGCAGACGAAGGTCGCCCGCCAGCTGAAGTACAGCAGCGGCGGGACTGACCTGTCGCGTCTGGCCAATGAGCTGGGCGCTTCGACTTCGAACCAGCCGCCGAATGGCGAGCCGTTCGAGGACGACGACGAGGAAGACGACCCGTACGCCCAGTACGCGGATCTCTACAACGACGACGAGGACGAGGACGATGAGTCCGGTCCTGCGTCTCAACGCCGCGGAGCTTGACGATCTAGCTGTGCGTAACCCGGTCCGGAGTGGTCCACACCACCGGACCGGGTTTTGCGCTGCCCGTCAGTCCCTCTAGGCGTAGTCACCGACGAGCTCGGCACCCGTGGCGTGGTCGCCGCGGTCCGTGATCTCGCCCGCGACCCACGCCTCGACACCGCGGTCGGCCAGGGCGGCCAGGGCCACGTCAGCCGAGTCCTGCGGGACGATGGCGATCATGCCGACGCCCATGTTGAGAGTCTTCTCCAGCTCCAGGCGCTCGACCTGACCCGTCCTGCCGACGAGGTCGAAGATCGGGTCCGGGGTCCAGGTCGTGCGGTCGACGATCGCGTGCAGTTCGTCGGGGATCACGCGGGCCAGGTTGGCGGCGAGGCCGCCACCGGTGACGTGCGAGAAGGCGTGCACCTCGGCGGTGCGGATCAGGGCCAGGCAGTCCAGCGAGTAGATCTTGGTGGGCTCCAGGAGCTCCTCGCCGAGAGTGCGGCCCAGTTCGTCGATCCGGGTCTCCAGGGCGAGGCCCGCCTGGTCCAGGAGCACGTGCCGGACGAGCGAGTACCCGTTCGAGTGAAGACCCGAGGCGGCCATGGCGATGACGGCGTCACCCTTACGGATGCGATCCGCGCCGAGCAGCCGGTCGGCCTCCACGACACCCGTACCGGCGCCGGCGACGTCGAAGTCGTCCGGGCCCAGCAGACCGGGGTGTTCGGCCGTCTCGCCGCCCACCAGGGCGCAGCCGGCGAGCACACAGCCCTCGGCGATGCCCTTGACGATCGCGGCGACCCGCTCCGGGTGGACCTTGCCGACGCAGATGTAGTCGGTCATGAACAGCGGCTCGGCGCCGCACACCACGATGTCGTCCATGACCATCGCGACCAGGTCGTGGCCGATGGTGTCGTAGACGCCCAGCCGGCGCGCGATGTCGACCTTGGTGCCGACGCCGTCCGTGGCGGAGGCGAGCAGGGGCCGCTCGTAGCGCTTGAGGGCGGAGGCGTCGAAGAGGCCGGCGAAACCGCCGAGGCCGCCGAGGACCTCGGGGCGCTGGGTCTTCTTCACCCACTCCTTCATGAGTTCTACGGCGCGGTCGCCCGCCTCGATGTCGACACCTGCTGTTTTGTAAGAAGCAGCTGCGTAGCTGGCACCGGTTGTCTCAGACATGGCTTGTGAGAACTTTCGTGTCGTACTGCAGGTAAGCAGGTGTTGCGGGCTGACTACGGGCGGCGGATCGCGTCGACCGCGGCCGTGACCGCCGTGCCGGCGGCCAGCTCGGTCTCCAGGAGCTGCTTGCCGAGCAGTTCGGGGTCCGGGAGCTCCATCGGGTACTCGCCGTCGAAGCAGGCGCGGCAGAGGTTCGGCTTGGCGATGGTGGTCGCCTCGATCATGCCGTCGAGGGAGATGTACGCCAGGGAGTCGGCGCCCAGGGAGGTGCCGATCTCGTCGATGGTCATGCCGTTGGCGATGAGCTCCGCGCGCGTGGCGAAGTCGATGCCGAAGAAGCAGGGCCACTTCACGGGCGGCGAGGAGATCCGGATGTGGACCTCGGCGGCGCCCGCCTCGCGGAGCATGCGGACCAGCGCACGCTGGGTGTTGCCGCGCACGATCGAGTCGTCGACGACGACCAGCCGCTTGCCCTTGATGACTTCCTTGAGCGGGTTCAGCTTCAGACGGATGCCGAGCTGCCGGATCGTCTGGGAGGGCTGGATGAACGTACGTCCGACGTACGCGTTCTTCACGAGACCCGCACCGAACGGGATGCCGGAGGCCTCCGCGTAGCCGATCGCCGCCGGGGTGCCGGACTCCGGCGTCGCTATGACCAGGTCGGCGTCGACGGGGGCTTCCTTCGCGAGCTTGCGGCCCATCTCCACGCGGGAGAGGTACACGTTCCGGCCGGCGATGTCGGTGTCGGGGCGCGCGAGATAGACGTACTCGAAGACGCAGCCCTTGGGTTTCGCATCCGCGAATCGGGAGGTGCGCAGGCCGTTCTCGTCGATGGCGACGAACTCGCCCGGCTCGATCTCGCGGACATAGCTCGCGCCGCAGATGTCGAGGGCGGCGGACTCGGAGGCGATCACCCAGCCGCGCTCCAGGCGGCCGAGGACCAGCGGGCGGATGCCCTGTGGGTCGCGGGCGGCGTAGAGGGTGTGCTCGTCCATGAAGACGAGGGAGAAGGCGCCGCGCACCTTCGGGAGGACGGAGTGGGCCGCCTCCTCGATGGTCAGCGGCTTGCCGTCCTCGTCGACCTGGGCCGCGAGGAGCGCGGTCAGCAGGTCGGTGTCGTTGGTGGCCGCCACACGCGGGGTACGGCCGCCCTCCTGCTTGGGGAGGTCGGCGACCATCTCGGCGAGCTGCGCCGTGTTGACCAGGTTGCCGTTGTGGCCGAGCGCGATGGAACCGTGCGCGGTGGCGCGGAACGTCGGCTGGGCGTTCTCCCACACGGAGGCACCGGTGGTCGAGTAGCGGGCGTGACCGACCGCGATGTGACCCTGGAGCGAACCGAGAGAGGTCTCGTCGAAGACCTGGGAAACAAGGCCCATGTCCTTGAAGACGAGGATCTGGGAGCCGTTGCTGACCGCGATTCCCGCGGATTCCTGGCCCCGATGCTGGAGGGCGTAGAGCCCGAAGTACGTGAGCTTGGCGACCTCTTCGCCCGGAGCCCAGACACCGAAGACGCCACAAGCGTCCTGGGGGCCCTTCTCACCGGGGAGCAGGTCGTGGTTGAGTCGTCCGTCACCACGTGGCACGGCTCCGAGTGTAGGCGAGATCGACCACTGGTCCGAATTCGTGGAGAGTGGGCTTTCTTACTCCGCGCGGGCCGTAACGCTGTCGCCGGAGGTTGCGGTGAGGGTCAGGGAATCGCGTTCCTGCTGGTAGGAGACCTTTCCGGAGAGAATACCGGCGAGTTCGCGTTCGGTCTTCATGACGGCTGCCCCACAGATCATGCGCGTGGTCGCGAGGTGGCCGAACTCGATGGTGCCGTCCTTGACGACGGCCTCACCACGGAAGGTGTTGCAGCCGAGGCTGCCGGTGACGGTGTCGTCCTTGCCGAGGGTGAGATGTGCCTTCGGGCCGATCGCCCAGCGGGTGCCTTTCAGCGCCGGGACCGTCATCTCCCGGAGGGTGATGGTGTCGCCGTCGGGGCTGGTCAGGGTGAGGGTCCTGGTGCCGTCGCGTTTCGTGACCGTGGCCTTGTGGGTGCCTTCGAAGACGCTGGTGAACTGTGTTTCGAACTCCCCGAGCGGGTCGGGGCAGCCCATCAGCGTCTGGGTCAGGTCGGTGATCCGCACGGTGTCGCCGTCGATCTCGGCGTCGGCGCCGATGCTGTTGCAGCCGACCGAGCCGCCGGACTCGCCGCCCCCGACGTCCGGGTCGGTGGTGCCGGGCTCGAAGGTGATGTGGGCGTCCTCGGCGTTCTTCGGGAGGACGTACTCCTTGCCGTCCACGGTCACCTTCTGCGGCAGCCACTCCACGTCCGCGATGTCACCGGCCCCGGTGACCTTCTCGCCGTCGGCGATCGTGTCGCTCCCGGTGCCGGATTCCGTGCCGCAGGCGGCCAGCAGTGTGGTGCCCACGGCGGCCAGGGCGGCGCATTTCACACGTGTCGTCCGCTTCATGCTCCTTGGACGCACGGGACCCGCGAAGGGTTCACCCCATCAGTGGGAGCAGCCCGCCCAGGTCCGCCCGCTCCCCGCTCGCGCCGACCTTCGCCCCGTCCAGCGCGTCCTTCCAGGCAACACGCCCGGTGGCGAGCCGGATCCAGGTCAGCGGGTCGGTCTCGACGACGTTCGGCGGGGTGCCACGGGTGTGCTTGGGTCCCTCGACGCACTGCACGACGGCGTACGGCGGGATCCGCACCTCGGTCGAACCGCCGGGCGCCCTGGCGGCGAGGGCGTCGGCGAGGAGGCGGGTGCAGGCGGCGAGGGCCTGGCGGTCGTACGGGATGTCGAGGCCGGGGACGGCGGCGTTGAGGTCGTCGGTGTGGACGACGAGCTCGACGGTGCGGGTGACGAGGTAGTCGGCGAGGGTCATGGCACCGGTACGGGCGGCGAGGACGCGGGTGTCGGGGGCGGCCAGGGCTTCGCGGAACCGCTCCTCGGTGCGGGCGTACAGGGCGTCGAGGTCCGGGTTGGTGGTGGCCAGGTCCCGGGTGCCGTCGGCGATGTCGCCGGCCCGGGCCGCGGTGGCGAAGGGCCAGTCGAGGAGGGTGAGCTCCGGCGCCGACGGTTCCTCACGGCCGAGGTTCCGGCTGACCGTCTCGACGGCCATGGTGATGTGCGCGGCCAGGTCCCGCACCGTCCAGCCGTCCAGGCGGGTCGGGAGGGCGAGCTGTTCGGGGGTCAGCGTGCGGACGGCCTCCCGTACGTTCCCGAACTGGGTCCGCAGAGCTTCGCGGATCTTGGCGGAGTCGTAGGTGCGGGCGCGCTTCCTGGCCGTGGGCATGGCGGTGAGCCTAGTCGGCGCGGAAGGCGGAGGAAGAGGGAAAGGTGATCTTCGTGCGGCCCCGGCGGTGGGCGACGTCGTCGACATGCGCGCGGACGACCTCGGCGAGGCGGGGGGTCATCGGGCGGTCGTAGCCGTCGGCGATGCGAATGGTGCGGACCCGGGGCGCGCAGTGCCGTCGCAGACGGGGGGAGGGCGACGAGACGGCGTCCTCGTTGCCGCGGCCCGCCTTGCCGGGTCCGGCGGGTTCCGGCGGCTCGTCGTGGACGGTGCCGGTGAGGTGGGCGCGTTCTTGGCGTCCTCGCCGGAGCCGGTGTGCGGCGAGACGACCCGCCGGCCGGTGCTCTCCGGGCGAACGACGTGGTCGTGGTCGGCCGGTCCCGCGGTGGGACTCCGAGCACTTCCGACGCCACCAACCACCCCTGGAGACGGGCCCCTTCGGCCACCGGAGCCTCACGCCTTGCGCGCGTACTCCCCCAGCCCCTGTGCGACCAGCGCGAACGTGCGCTCGGCCAGGGCCGTGGCGTCCGCGGCGACCGACTCGATCGGCTCGCCTGCGTCCACTCGGCGGTGGTGTTCCTCGATCAGGGCCTGCCGGGCCGCGGAGAGGGTGGCGGCGGCGATGAGGGCCAGGGTGCGGTCGCCGGTCTCCTCGGCCAGGTGGGTGGCGAGTTCGCGGGTGCCCTTCTGGGCGGCGAGGAAGGCGCGCTCCATCAGGACGGGTGTCTCCAGGACGAGTTTGCGCACCTGGTGGGAGAAGGGTTCGCTGTGCAGCCCGATCGCCGGGTCGCGTGCCTCGATCATCTCCAGGAACTGCCGGCGCACGGCGTCCAGCGCGGTCTCGCCCGGCTGTCGCTCGCGCACGGCCCGCGCGGCGTCGCCGAAGTGCTCCTCGACCGGGAGGAAGACCAGGTCCTCCTTGGTGCCGAAGTAGTTGAAGACGGTCATCTTCGAGACCTCGGCGACATCGGCGATCTCCTGGACGGAGACGTTGTCGAACCCCTTCTCCGCGAACAGGGCGACCGCGGTCCGGTAGATCCGCGTCGCCGTCTGCAGTTTCTTGCGCTCGCGCAGCCCCATCGCCTCAGCAGCCATGTCAGCACTGTACCAAGATGAATTTTAATCCCAGATGAAATATTGACCCAGTACACAAATGCCGGGCATGGTGGTGCCCATGACCGAGACCCAGCGCAGAATCGGCTTCCTCGTCTGCCTCGTGACGATCGTCCTGGCGGTCCTGGACCTCCAGATCGTGTCCGCGGCGACCGTCCCGATCGTCCGCGATCTCGACCCCGAGCACGGCATCGACAAGATCCCCTGGCTGGTCAGCGCGTTCGCGCTGGCGTCGGCGGCGATGCTCCCCCTGTACGGCAAGCTGTGCGACGTGCTCGGCCCGAAGCGGGTCTTCACCGGCGCGATCGCGGTGTTCCTGCTGGGCTCGGCCCTGTGCGGCGCGGCCCGGTCGATGGACCAGCTCATCGCGGCCCGTGCGGTGCAGGGCCTCGGCGGCGGTGGCCTGATGAGCGTGACCATGGTGGTGATCGCCCACCTCAAGGGCCCGGAGGAGAAAAGCGCGGGCAAGGGCACCACCATGGGCGGCCTCGTCGCCGGCGGCGCGATGGCCATCGGCCCCTGGATCGGCGGCCTGCTGGCGGACCACGCCAGCTGGCGCTGGATCTTCTACGTCAACCTGCCCGTCGGCCTCGCCGTCCTCGCCGGATCCGCCCTCGCCCTCAAGCTCCCCGAGCACCACGTCCGCCGCCCGCTCGACTACACCGGTGCCGCGCTCGCCGCCGCCTTCTCCAGCTCGCTGCTCCTGGTCACCGACTGGGGCGGCGACAAGTACGCCTGGTCGTCACCGACCGTCCTCGCGCTGATCGCCGCGGCGGCCCTCACACTGGCCCTGTTCCTGTGGCGGCAGCTGCGGGCACCCGAACCGGTGCTGCCGCTCTCCCTGTTCCGCATCCGCGAACTGCGCCTCGGCTTCGCCATCCAGGCGATCACGGGCGCGGCGATGACCGGCGCCATCTTCTACGTCCTCATCTATCTCCAGGTCGTCCGCGGCATCGCCAGCTCCTCCGCGGGCCTCTACCTGCTCCCCATGGCGATCGGCCTGTCGGCGACCGGACTGCTCACCGCACGCGGCTGGACGACACGGACGTTCACGGTCAGCGGCACGGCCACCACCGCCCTCACCTTCGTCCTCCTCGCCACCACGACCGGCCCCGGCACCTCGCTCTGGCTGATCCGCGCCGAACTCCTGCTGGCCGGCGCCGGGTTCGGACAGCTCCTGGGCCAACTCGTCCTGCTTGTGCAGGAAGCGGCCCCGCGTACACGGCTCGGTGTCGCCACCACCTCCATCCGCTACTTCCAGACCCTCGGCAACGCCCTGGGCACCGCCCTCTTCGGCACCGTCCTGACCCGCATGTACGCCGCCCACGGCCCCGACGGCGGTGTCACCGGCCTCGCCCGTCTGACCGGCAGCGCCCGCACCGCCGGCGTGCACGCCTTCGTCGACGCGACCGGCGTGGTCTTCTGGAGCGGCGCCGCGCTGATGGCCCTGGCCGCGCTGATGGCCCTGCGGCTGCCCAAGTCTCCTGCGGCGCCCGGCACTTCGGAACAGCTGCGGGAACCGGTGACGGCATGACGAAGGCCCCGCCCGTCACAACGACCGGCGGGGCCTTCGGAGTCGTACGACCGCCTACTTGAGCAGGGCCGGAATCGTCTCCTCGTGAGCCGTCCGCAGCTCCTCCAGCGACAGCTCGAACTCGCCCTGGAGCTCCACCGAGTCGCCGTCCACGACACCGATACGGGTGACGGGCAGGCCCCGGGCGCCGCACATGTCGTTGAAGCGGAGCTCCTCGGAGCGCGGGACCGCCACCACCGCGCGGCCGGCGGACTCCGAGAACAGCAACGTGAACGCGTCCAGACCGTCCGGGACGATCAGTCGCGCGCCCTTGCCGCCGAGCAGCGCCGACTCCACGACCGCCTGGATCAGACCGCCGTCGGAGAGGTCGTGCGCGGAGTCGATCATGCCGTCGCGGCTGGCGGAGATCAGGATCTCGGCCAGCAGCCGCTCGCGCTCCAGGTCGACCTTGGGCGGCAGGCCGCCGAGGTGGTCGTGGACGACCTGGGACCAGGCCGAGCCGCCGAACTCCTCACGGGTGTCGCCGAGGAGGTACAGCAGCTGGCCCTCCTCCTGGAAGGCGACCGGGGTGCGGCGGGCGACGTCGTCGATGACGCCCAGCACCGCGACCACCGGGGTCGGATGGATGGCGACCTCGCCCGTCTGGTTGTAGAGGGAGACGTTGCCGCCGGTCACCGGGGTGCCCAACTGCTGGCAGGCGTCGGCGAGTCCACGGATGGCCTCGGCGAACTGCCACATCACCGCCGGGTCCTCGGGCGAGCCGAAGTTCAGGCAGTCGGAGACCGCAAGGGGCTTGGCGCCGGTCGTCGCCACATTGCGGTAGGCCTCGGACAGCGCCAACTGGGCGCCCGCGTACGGGTCGAGCTTCGCGTAACGGCCGTTGCCGTCCGTCGCGATGGCGACACCGAGACCGGTCTCCTCGTCGATGCGGATCATGCCGGAGTCCTCCGGCTGGGCCAGCACGGTGTTGCCCTGCACGAAGTGGTCGTACTGGGACGTGATCCACTTCTTGGAGGCCTGGTTGGGAGAGGCCACCAGCTTCAGGACCTGGTCCCTCAGCTCCGCCGAAGTCCCCGGCCTCGCAAGCTTGTTGGCGTCGTCCGCCTGGAGCTCGTCCTGCCAGGACGGGCGGGCGTACGGGCGCTCGTAGACCGGGCCGTCGTGGGCCACGGTCCGCGGGTCGACATCGACGATCTTGCCGCCGTGCCAGAAGATCTCAAGACGGTCGCCGTCCGTGACCTCACCGATCACCGTGGCGATGACGTCCCACTTGTCGCAGATCTCCAGGAACCGGTCGACCTTCTCCGGCTCCACGACCGCGCACATGCGTTCCTGCGACTCGCTCATGAGGATTTCCTCGGGCGAGAGGGTCGAGTCGCGCAGCGGTACGTCGTCCAGGGTGACGCGCATGCCGCCGGAGCCGTTGGAGGCGAGCTCACTCGTCGCACACGACAGGCCTGCCGCACCCAGGTCCTGGATGCCGACGACCAGCTTCTCCTTGAACGCCTCCAGGGTGCACTCGATGAGGAGCTTCTCCTGGAAGGGGTCGCCGACCTGCACCGCGGGGCGCTTGGAGGGCTTCGCGTCGTCGAAGGTCTCACTCGCCAGGATCGACGCGCCGCCGATGCCGTCGCCGCCCGTGCGAGCCCCGTACAGGATGACCTTGTTGCCCGCGCCGGACGCCTTCGCCAGGTGGATGTCCTCGTGCCGCATGACACCGATGGCACCGGCGTTGACCAGCGGGTTTCCCTGGTAGCAGGAGTCGAAGACGACCTCGCCGCCGATGTTGGGGAGCCCGAGGCAGTTGCCGTAGCCGCCGATGCCCGCCACCACACCCGGCAGCACCCGCTTGGTGTCCGGGTGGTCGGCCGCGCCGAAACGCAGGGGGTCGACCACGGCGACCGGCCTGGCACCCATCGCGATGATGTCGCGGACGATGCCGCCGACGCCCGTGGCCGCACCCTGGTAGGGCTCGACGTACGACGGGTGGTTGTGCGACTCGACCTTGAAGGTGACGGCGTAACCCTGGCCGACGTCCACCACGCCCGCGTTCTCGCCGATGCCGACCAGCAGCGCGTCGCTCTGCGGGGCCTTCTCGCCGAACTGGCGCAGGTGCACCTTCGAGGACTTGTAGCTGCAGTGCTCGGACCACATGACCGAGTACATGGCGAGCTCGGCGCCGGTCGGGCGGCGGCCGAGGATCTCCACGACCCGCTCGTACTCGTCCTTCTTCAGGCCGAGTTCGGCCCAGGGCAGCTCGACGTCGGGGGTCGCGGCCGCGTGCTCGACCGTGTCCAGAGGCGTCCGGCTCATGCGTTGACCAGCTTCTTGAGGATCGAGGTGAAGAAGGGGAGGCCGTCGGTGCGGCCGGACCCGATGAGGGGCTCCACGGCATGCTCCGGGTGCGGCATGAGGCCTACGACGTTCCCGGCCTCGTTGGTGATGCCGGCGATGTCACGGAGCGAGCCGTTCGGGTTGAAGTCGAGGTACCGGAAGACGACCCGCCCCTCGGCCTCCAGCTTGTCCAGCGTGTACTCGTCGGCGACGTACCGGCCGTCCATGTTCTTCAGCGGGATGTGGATCTCCTGGCCGGCCGTGTAGTCGGCGGTCCAGGCGGTGTCCGCGTTCTCCACCCGCAGCTTCTGGTCGCGGCAGATGAAGTGGAGGTGGTCGTTGCCGAGCATCCCGCCCGGGAGGAGGTGGGCCTCGGTGAGGATCTGGAAGCCGTTGCAGATGCCGAGGACCGGGAGTCCTGCCTTGGCCTGCTCGATGACCGTCTCCATCACCGGCGAGAAGCGGGAGATGGCTCCGGCCCGCAGATAGTCGCCGTAGGAGAAACCACCGGGGAGCACGACCGCGTCGACCTGGTGGAGGTCCTTGTCCTTGTGCCAGAGAGCGACCGGTTCGGCACCCGCGAGGCGGATCGCGCGCTGGGTGTCCCGGTCGTCGAGGCTGCCGGGGAAAGTGACGACGCCAATACGAGCGGTCACTTCGCGGCCTCCGCGACTTCCTCCACCTTGACGGTGAAGTCCTCGATCACGGTGTTGGCGAGGAAGGATTCCGCAAGATCGTGGATGCGGGCGAGCGCGGCCTCGTCGACCGGTCCGTCAACTTCCAGTTCGAATCGCTTTCCCTGACGTACGTCGGAGATGCCTTCGAAACCCAGACGCGGCAGTGCGCGCTGCACCGCCTGGCCCTGGGGGTCGAGGATCTCCGGCTTGAGCATGACGTCGACTACGACGCGTGCCACTGGCACTCCCGGTGGTGTGGTGCTGAGCAGGTTCCTTCAGACTACCCGCACAAAATTTCTACGCGCGTTGAGTTGTAGGAATCTACGTGACGGCCATCACGAGACACCGCGGAGGTGGCCGCTCGCGAAAATTTCCCGGAAAGATCTCAGATCGACACCCGACAGCTATTGCGCTCGGACACGCGGAAGGATTTAGTCGAGCTTCACAATGCATTGTCGGGCACTGTACAAATGAATTGGCAACGTGCCGTAAGAAGGGACCGATATTCGTGGCGCAGAAGGTCGTGGTCACTCTCTTTGACGACATCGACGGCTCGGAAGCGGCGGAGACGATCGCCTTCGGACTCGACGGCAAGTCGTACGAGATCGACCTGAATCAATCCAATGCCAAGAAACTGCGTAAGGCCCTGGAGCCCTACGTGGAGGCCGGCCGCAAGCGGTCAAGGTCGGGCAAGGCGTACAAGCAGACCGAGGTCGCACCCGACCCGGCGGCAGTCCGGGCCTGGGCCCAGGCCAACAAGATGGACGTGCCCGCGCGTGGGCGGATCCCCAAGAAGGTCTACGAGGCGTTCGCCGAGGCTCAGTGAGCCGCGGCCTTGCAAGCCGTGCTCAGTGAGCCGTTGCTTTGTGTGCCGCGGCCGACGCCGGGTCACCCGCCCCTCGGGACAACCGACTTGCGTTGCACCCCACATGGTCAGCTAGAGTCTGGAGCACGCCGAGGGGCGAGGCTGAAAAGGCCCAGCTCACGGAGTACACGCGGGTGTAGTTCAGTAGTAGAACATCCCCCTTCCAGGGGGAAGGCGCAGTGTGCAATTCCTGTCACCCGCTCTGCACCGCCGGTCCGTCCATGCTTGTGGATCAGGTAGGCTGGTGCTCGCGCCGATCGGTGAGAGCCGGTCGGAGGCAATGCGGACGTAGCTCAGTTGGTAGAGCGCAACCTTGCCAAGGTTGAGGTCGCGAGTTCGAGCCTCGTCGTCCGCTCTGAATCAAGCCCCCCGGCTTCTGTCGGGGGGCTTTTTCATGCCCAGTGGCCGTCTGCCCGACTGACATTTGTCATACGGAGTGGTGACAGCGCGCACTGCTGTCGCATCCGGTCCGCCGGGACGCTGGGTTCATGAACACCGACGAACACGAACACGTGATTGAGGTCACCGACCTGCGGCGTGTGTACGGGGGCGGGTTCGAGGCCGTGCGCGGAATCAGCTTCTCCGTGCACCGCGGAGAGGTCTTCGCCCTGCTCGGCACCAACGGCGCCGGCAAGACCTCCACCGTCGAACTGCTGGAGGGGCTCGCGCGGCCGAGCGGCGGGCGGATCCGCGTCCTCGGACACGATCCGTACGCCGAGCGGGCCGCCTTACGCCCGCGGACCGGGGTGATGCTCCAGGAGGGCGGCTTCCCGTCCGAGCTGACCGTGGGCGAGACCGCGCGGATGTGGTCGGGCTGCGTCAGCGGGGCCCGGCCGCCGCTGGAGGTGCTGGAGCTGGTCGGGCTCGCCCGGCGGAACGACGTACGGGTCAAGCAGTTGTCCGGCGGTGAGCGGCGGCGCCTTGACCTGGCGCTCGCGCTGCTCGGCGACCCCGAGGTCCTGTTCCTCGACGAGCCGACGACCGGCCTTGACGCCGAAGGGCGCCGGGACACCTGGGAGTTGGTGCGGACGCTGCGGGATCGCGGGACGACCGTGCTGCTCACCACGCACTATCTGGAGGAGGCCGAGGATCTCGCCGACCGGCTGGCGATCCTGCACGAGGGGTCCGTCGCCGCCACCGGGACGACGGCCGAGGTGACCGCCGCACAGCCGTCCCGGATCTCCTTCCGGCTGCCGGACCACTACCACCTCGGCGATCTGCCGCCGCTGGACGCGCTCGGCGTGTGCGGGCACGAGGTGAACGGGAAGGTCGTACGGCTGCGGACGCACGATCTCCAGCGGGCGGCCACCGGGCTGCTGGTGTGGGCCGACGCGGCCCGGGTCGAGCTGCGCGGTCTCGACATGCGGTCGGCCTCGCTGGAGGAGGCGTTCCTCGGGATCGCCCGGGACGTGAAGGAGCGGGTGGCATGAGTGGGACCACGATGACCACGCCGGCGGAGCGGATCACCGCGCTGGGGCGGGCCGAGCTGACCCTCTTCCTGCGGAGCAAGGGCATGATCGTCTCGGCGGTGTTTGTGCCGCTGCTGCTGCCCTTCAGCGTGCAGGCGGCAACGCAGGACCTGGACCTGAAGGACAAGGGGCTCAGCCTCGGTCTGGTGCTGCTGCCCGCGGCCATCGGGTTCTCGCTGCTCTTCGCGGTGTACGTGGCCCTGATCGGCGTCTTCGTCGGGCGGCGCGAGGAACTCGTCCTCAAGCGGCTGCGTACCGGAGAGCTGCGGGACCGCGAGATCATGGCCGGGGCGGCGCTGCCGTCGATCGTCACGAGCCTCGCGCAGTGCGTCCTCCTTGCCGTGGGCTGCTCGATACTGCTCGACGTGGCCGCGCCGAAGGCGCCTCTGCTCGCCGTCCTCGGGGTGCTGCTCGGACTGCTGATGTGCGCGGCCCTGGCCGCCCTGACCGCGAGTTTCACCCGGACCGTGGAGAGCGCGCAGGTCACCGGCCTGCCGCTGACGCTGGTCACGATGCTGGGTTCCGGGGTCACCGTCCCCCTGGAGTTCCTGCCCGACCGGCTCGCCTCGGTGTGCGAGCTGCTGCCGCTCAGCCCGGTGATCACACTGGTGCGCGGCGGCTGGAGCGGCGACCTCTCCGCGTACGAGGCACTGGGAGCGGTGCTGACGGCGGTGGCCTGGAGCGCGCTTGCCGTGTTTGCTGTACGGCGGTGGTTCCGCTGGGAACCCCGGCGCTGAACCTACGAGGGGCGGGAGAAATGCGCGGCTCGGGCGGCTGGTGGCGGCGGAAGAGCACACCGGCGAAGGTGGAGACGTACACCCGGTGGTCGTTCCACTTCTTCTCGGTGATCTACGTCGCCTCGGTCGGGCTGCCGGTCCTCGGAGAGGTGAAGGGGCAGCTCGCGGTCTGGCTGTTGCTGCTGGTGTGCGCACATGCCGTGATGTGCGGCGTGACCGCGTCGCGGGCGCTCGACTGGACGCGTGGTCGGCGTGAGCAGCCGGTGCGGACGCTGTGGACGCTCGGGGCGATCACTCTCGTCGTCAGCGTCGCGGTGATCGGAATCGCCGAGCGCGGTCCGGACGACGCGGGTGTCGACACGGCGGCGAGCGCGGTCTTCGCGGGCGTGCTGATCTTCGCGGCCGGTATCGGCGCGCTCGGTGTCCGCAGGCGACGGCGCGTGCTCGCGCTCGTGGCCGGCTTCGCCGTGGGCGCCGTGATCGGCGGTTTCCCCCTGGGACACGCCCTCCCGGAGTCGCTGGTCACCGGGGTGGTGGTACTGGTCGCCGCCGGATTCCTCGCCTTCACCTCCGTCTTCTCCGTCTGGCTCCTGAACGCCGTCTACGAACTCGACGCGGCCCGCGAGACCCGCGCCCGGCTCGCCGTCGCCGAGGAACGGCTGCGGTTCGGGCGGGACCTGCACGACGTGATGGGCCGCAACCTGGCCGTGATCGCGCTGAAGAGCGAGCTGGCGGTGCAGCTGGCGCGGCGCGGGCGGGAGGAGGCCCTGGACCAGATGACCGAGGTGCAGCGGATCGCGCACGAGACACAGCGCGAGGTGCGGGATGTCGTACGGGGATATCGGGAGGCCGATCTCGGGGCCGAACTCGCGGGCGCACAAGGGGTGTTGACCGCAGCTGGCATCGACTGCGAGGTCACCGGGGAGCCGGCCGGACTGCCGGCCGAGGTGCAGTCGGCGCTCGGCTGGGTGGTGCGGGAGGCCACCACGAACGTCCTGCGTCACGGGGACGCCAAGCGGTGCACGGTGGCCGTACGCACGGAGGAGGAGCGGGTCGTGCTGACCGTGGAGAACAACGGGGCGCTGCGCTCGTCGGGCCCCGGCGGCTCCGGGCTCGCCGGGTTGCGGGAGCGGCTCGCGGCCGTCGCCGGGACGCTGGAGGCGGGGCCCGTGCGCGAGGGTGTGTTCCGGCTGGTGGCGGTGGTGCCGCTGGTGGCGGCGGAGGGGGTCGCGTGAGCGTGTGCGGTGTCGGAGAGGGGGGTCTCGTGAGGGTGCGCGGGGCGTCGGAGAGTGGTCGCGTGAGCGTGCGCGGGACGTCGGAAGGGGTGGTCGCGTGAGCGTGCGCGGAGCATCGGAGGGGCTGGTCGCGTGACCGTGCGCGGAACGAGGGGTGGTCGCGTGAGCGTACGCGGGACGTCGGAAGGGGTGGTCGCGTGAGCGTGCGGGTGCTGCTCGCCGACGATGAGCATCTGATCCGGGGCGCGCTCGCCGCGCTGCTCTCCCTGGAGGACGACCTGGCGGTCGTCGCGGAGGCGGCGACCGGGCCCGAGGCACTGGCGATGGCCCGGGCCCACGAGCCCGACGTCGCCGTACTCGATCTGCAGATGCCCGGCGCGGACGGTGTGAGGGTCGCCACATCTCTGCGGTCCGAACTGCCCTCGTGCAGGGTGCTGATCGTCACCAGTCACGGGCGGCCCGGGCATCTGAAACGGGCCCTGGCGGCCGGTGTGCGGGGGTTCGTCCCGAAGACCGTGAGCGCGCAGCGGCTCGCGGAGATCATCCGGACGGTGCACGCGGGAAACCGTTACGTCGACCCCGAGTTGGCCGCCGACGCGATCTCCGCCGGGGACTCGCCGCTGACCGTGCGGGAGGCCGAGGTGCTGGAACTCGCTGCCGACGGGGCGCCCGTGGTGGAGATCGCCGAACGGGCCGCGCTGTCGCAGGGCACCGTACGGAACTATCTGTCGTCGGCCGTCTCCAAGCTCGGGGCGGAGAACCGGCATGCGGCGGTGCGGCTCGCGCGGGAACGAGGTTGGGTATAGTGGTTCTCACGCCACGGCGCATGCGAACGTAGCTCAGTTGGTAGAGCGCAACCTTGCCAAGGTTGAGGTCGCGAGTTCGAACCTCGTCGTTCGCTCTGTTGAAGAGAAGCCCCCCGGTTTTCGCCGGGGGGCTTTTCCGTTACGACCAGCTCATGCCCGTCAGACGCTCGAACGCCTCGATGTACTTGGCGCGAGTGCGGTCCACGACCTCCTGCGGCAGCGCCGGCGGGGGCTGCTCGCTCCTGCGGTCCCAGCCGGACTCCGCCGAGGTCAGCCAGTCGCGCACGAACTGCTTGTCGTACGACGGCTGCGCGTGCCCGGGCTCCCACTGGTCGGCCGGCCAGAAGCGGGAGGAGTCCGGGGTGAGGACCTCGTCCGCGACGACGAGGGTCTCCCCGTCGAAGCCGAACTCGAACTTGGTGTCCGCGAGGATGATCCCGCGGTCCCGGGCGATGTCCCGGCCGCGGGAGTAGACGGCGAGGGTCGCCTGGCGCAGCTGGGCGGCGGTGTCTGCGCCGACCTGGCGGGCGACCTCCTCGTAGGAGACGTTCTCGTCGTGCTCGCCGACGGCCGCCTTGGTGGCGGGAGTGAAGATCGGGGCGGGGAGTTCCGAGCCGTCTTCGAGCCCCTCGGGGAGGGCGAGGCCGCAGACCGTGCGGGACTCGTTGTACTCCAGCAGGCCGGAGCCGGTGAGGTAGCCGCGGGCGACGGCCTCCACGGGGACCATCTGCAGCGACTTGCAGACCATGGTGCGGCCCGCCCAGTCGGCGGGGGCGCCTTCCGGCACGTCGGTGCTCAGGACGTGGTTCGGCATCAGGTCGGCGATCTGGTCGAACCACCACAGGGACAGCTGGGTGAGGACCCGGCCCTTGTCGGGGATCTCGGTCGGCAGCACCCAGTCGAAGGCGGAGATACGGTCACTGGCGACCATCACGAGGTCGCCCGCCTCGTTCTGGTACAGCTCACGCACCTTGCCGGTGTGGAGGTGTACCAAGCCCGGCACCTGGATCGGCTCGGGCTTTTCTACGAATCCGGACACGGTTCCTCCCCGTGGTTATTTCCAACGGGTCGATTGTCCCGTATGGGGGGCTGACCTTGGACTTGGGGTCCAGGGCAGGGCTCGTACGTGAGCTCAGTCACGCTTGCAGATGCGGTCCAGGAGGTTGGCGGTGGCGCGCTGGACGCGGGTGTCGACATGGCCCGGGCGGTCCAGCGCCGGGGACCAGGCGAAGGTGCCGGCGGCGAAGACCAGGGCGCCGGAGGGGGCCCGGTACAGGGACGTCTCCTGGTGGCGCAGGGCGCCCTCGCTGTCGGCGTACGGCGAGTGGGCGAGCAGGATGCGGTCGTCGTGCTCGGGCAGTGGGGTGCGCGGGAAGTAGCGGTCGGCCTCGCCCGCGACCAGGCCGTCGAGTTCGTCGCCGTCGTGCGCGCCCGTCGCCTCCCACAGCCAGTGGTCGGCGTTGCGGACGATCAGGGGGTGCGGCTCGGGCACCCTTCCCCCGTACTGGATGCCGACCAACTGCTGCTCGGGGCGGTCCACTTCGCGCCAGAGCACCGGTCGGCCCGGGCCCCTGCGTTTGCGGCAGGTCAGCAGACGGTCGGGGACGCCGGAGGGCGAGGGGCCCAACTCGACCTGCCAGTACATGGTGTTGGCGGACAGGAAGACCAGTGAGGTGCCGCTGTCCCGCGCCCGCTCGACCGTGCGGCGCATGGCCGTCGACCAGTACTCGTCGTGGCCCGGGAAGACCAGGCCGCGGTAACGGGTGGGGTCGAGGTGACCGGCGTGCAGGTCGCGGGCGTCGGCGTAGGCGAGGTCGTAGCCGTAGCGCTCGGCGAAGCGGATGAAGTCGTAGGCGTGACCGACGTGCATCGGCAGGCCCGCGCCCGCGTACGGCCGGTCGAAGGAGACCGTGGTCGCGGCGTCGGCCTCACCGAGGAGCCGGCCCTGTTCGTCCCAGGCGTGGTAGAGGCTGGCGCCAATGCGGCCGTCCTCGGGGTAGAGGTTGTACGCCTGCCAGGTCACGTCGGGCAGGAGGAGCAGTAGGTCCGCGGGGTGGTCGTCACGGACCGTGAAGGGGATGTGGGAGCGGTAACCGTCGGCGGTGGTGAGGACGGCGACGTACGCCCCGATGCTCCAGTACGACGGGATCTGCAGGCGCCAGGACAGCCACCAGTGGTGGCAGGAGACCGTGCGGTCCGCGGTCAGTGGCGGGGGCTGGACGATCCCGGAGAGACGGGGACTGGTGGTGACCTTCGCCGCGCCGTCGCCGCCGTAGTGACCGATGCGGTAGACGTCGACGCCGAACTCCTGCGGCGGGTCCACGGTGATGTGGAAGTCGACGGCCTCGCCGGGGGCTACCGCGGCCGTGGAGATGAATCCCTTGATCTGGCGGCGGACGTCGTCGGCGGAGCGGGGTGCGCCGCCGAGGGTGGAGCGGGGCGTCATGCGGGGGGCCGTGCGGGGGGAGGGGACGCGCGCGGCGCCCTGCTCCGGGGTGTGGCCCGGGTCCGTCTCGACGTACCAGGGGACCATCTGACCGGTGTCGTCGAAGTACATCTCACTGCCGCGCAGCCAGGGGACGGGGCCCTGGCCGAAGGGGTCCGCCACGGCGTGCGCGAGTGCTCCCGACTCCCAGCGGCGGATGTGCTCCGGTCCTGGTCCCATGGGTCGCTCCCCTCCCTCGTGCCCCTGTCGTTCGGCCTGCGCGCCACCTTGTGCGCATGTCGTGCGCGCCTGTTGTGCGCGACTGTTGTGCGCCTGTTGTGCGCCTGTTTTATGGCGCACGCCCTTGCCGTGCGCGCGATCGGTCCCAGCACATCACATTCCGCACTCGTGCTGTCACTATTCGTTGCGAATTGGCCGAAAGTGGAAGCGGGTGTTCCGGGTCGATGCCCGTCGCGGGTCGTTCGTCGTCGGCATCCGTCGGCCGTCATGGGTCGGCCGTCGTCCGTCGTCCGTCGTCCGTCAGACGAGGCGGACCGGCTTCTCGGGGCGTATTCCCGACTTGACCAGCCAGGCACGCAGGGGGACCGGGTCGCCGTCCTCGACGAGGGCGAGGACGCGGGGGGTGAGATCCGCCGCGCGCTCGCCGTTGACGAGGAGGGACGGGCCGTCGAGCCAGTCCAGGCCCGGGGCGGCGCCTGCGGTGTCGATCGCGGCGCAGCAGACCATCGCGGTGACGTGGTCCGTGAGGAGTTCGCGGGCGCTGCGGGGTGGCTGGAGCGGGAAGAGGGGGAGGCCTGTGTCGTCCCAGGGGGTGGGGTCGGGGGACGTGCGGGAAGGGGGTGCGGCGGCTTCCTCACGGGCGATCTCGGCGGTGAGGGCTGCGGCGAGGTTCTCGGCCTCGCCTTCGCGGCTTGGGGTCCCCTCCGCGCTATCCGCACCCTCCGCACCATCCGCACGGCTTTCGCGGTCGGGTGTGGGTGGCCTCTGTGGGGCGGTCTCGCTGTCGGCGACCGCGGGGTCGTTCGGCGAGGGCGGCTCTTCGAGCAGGGGGGATACGGGGTGGGCGGTTGGGGGGGCGGGCTGCGGGGCCGAGGGCTCAGTTTGCGGGGGCGAGGGCGAGGGCGCGGTCGGCGGGGGCGCAGGCGCGGTAGCGGGCGGGGTCGGGGGGGCCGGGGCCTCGTCCAGCGGGGGCTGGGGCTCGTTCGGCAGGGTCGCGGGCGCGGTCGGGGCGTCGTCCAGAGGGGCCGGGAGCTCGCTCGGCGGGGTCGCGGGCGCGGTCGGGGCGTCGTCCAGAGGGGCCGGGAGCTCGCTCGGCAGGGTCGCAGGCGCGGTCGGGGCGTCGTCCAGGGGGGCCGGGGACTCGCTCGGCGGGGTCGCGGGCGCGGTCGGCGGCTCGTCCTGCCGGGCCGGGGCCCCGTCCAGCGAGGCCGCGGGCCCGTCCAGCGAGGCCGGTTCCTGCTGTGTGGTTCCTCGGTCGTCCGCCGGGGCCGGTGGGGGCTCCGCGAGAGCGCGCTCTTGCAGAGGCGATACGACGCCGTCGGCGGCCGCGGGCTCGTGCGTCGGGGCCTGCTCGTGGTTCTGGGCCGACTCGGCGTGCGGCGAAGCCGGTACGGAGTCGTGGGATCGAGTGGCTGGTGTCGGGGCCGTGGGTGAGGGAGCCGAGAGGTGGTCCAGGACTCGGGACAGGGTGGGGCCGTCGGACTCCGGGGGCGTGGATCCCTGGGTACGGCTCACGCCCTGGGCGTCGAGGACTCGGTGGAGACGGGCGGCGTCCAGGCGCCACTTCCGGTCCACGACCTCTTCCGGGTACTCCTGCCAGTCCACGGGGGACCAGTCCGGACCGGTCTCCGCGGGGCCGCCGTGGAAGAGGCGGGCGGCGAGCAGAGATGCGGCCTCGTCCATCGCGCCCGGCTCTTCGAGCAGGTCGCAGGCGGGGCGCTCACCCAGGCGGGAGGCGAAGCCCTCGGCCAGCCGGTCCCGGCGGGACAGCTCGGTGAGCGCGGCCACCACACCCGCGTCCAGTCGGGACGGCCAGCGCCCCATCCGCCAGGCGGGCAGCGCGACCCGGGTCAGCAGACGGTCCCAGCCGGCGTACGCCAGTCCCACCTGCTCCTGGGCGACGATCCTGAGGCCGTAGTCCACAGCCTGTGCACGCTCGGCGGCCGCGGCGGCGACCCCACGCTCCATCTGGGCCGCGTGCTCCCGGCAGCTGCGCAGGAGAAGGCGGGCCACCCAGGCAACGCCCGCGCAGAGCAAACGGGTGAGCGGGCACCGGCCGGGACTGGAGCCGACAGCCACCGCCGCGTCCAGACCTCGCACGAAACGGCGGGCCGCCGCTATGTCGGGGTGCGCCGAGGGTCCCGTACCGGCGACGACCGGGGCGAGGACCGCGCGCAGCTCGCCGACGCGCATCCACCACAGGAACGGGGAGCCGATGACCAGCACCGGCGCCGCGGGAACCCGGCGGTGGGAGCCGCGGACGCCCGCGATCTCGTCCTCCCGGCCCTCCTGCGGAGGCGGGCCGTGGGCGGGATGGGTGCGGTCCTCAAGCCAGCTGTCGCAGTCAGGCGTGAGCGCTATCGCGGAGGGGGCAGGGACGTCCAGGCGGTCGGCGAGGTCACGCACCATCCGGTACAGGTCGGGCGCGGACTCCTCGACGATCGAGACCGTCGGGCTGACGGCCGGACGGGCCCGGGCGACGACCAGGGCGACGGCCCCGGCGGCAAGCAGCACGAGCGCCCCGAGCACGGTCATGGCGAGGCGGGCGGTGTCCCAGAACCCGCCCATGAGATGGCCGGTGGAACCTCCTGCGAGCAGCACCACGGCGACGGCTGCGGGCAGCAGAGCCACGGCCAGCGCCCGGCTGCGGATGCGCAGCACGGCGAGGGCCCGGGAGCGCGCTGCCTGCGCGCCTGCCTCCACACCGATACCGGTCACGAGCGGATCTCACCCCCTCCCTGCCGTCCTGAACGCCCAGCTCTCCTGGTGTTGCTCACTCCCCCACTGTGGCATCCGCCACTGACATCGCAATGCCGGTGGGCCAAGTGCCGGACCGCTTGCGCCGCACCCTAGTTGGGCCCCGGGCCTCCGTCAGCTGTATGGGGCTCTGGTCACTCGATGGAATGGCTTTGGGGAAAGGTGGATGACGGACAGCAAAGATCAGGCCCCGAATCCCTAGACGGATCCGGGGCCTGCCGGGTTCATACGGTCCTGCGGTTTTCGCCTGATTCTCAGTGCTCTGTTGCCTCTGCCAGTCTGTCGGGCTTCATCTCTCAGGCTTGGTCTCTGAGGCCTGGTCTCTCAGGCTTCCGATGCCGCCTTCGCCGCGATGTCCGACCGGTGCTGGGAGCCGTCGAGCCGGATACGGGCCACGGCCCGGTACGCGCGATCGCGGGCCTCGGTGAGGTCCTTGCCGGACGCCGTGACCGACAGGACCCGCCCGCCGGCGCTGACGACGGCGTCGCCGTCCCGCTTGGTACCGGCATGCAGGACGTACGCGTGCGGGGCGTCCTCGGCGGCCACCTCGTCGAGCCCGGCGATCGGGTCGCCGGTGCGCGGGGTGCCGGGGTAGTTGTGCGAGGCGACGACCACCGTGACGGCGGCGTCCTCGCTCCAGCGCAGGGGAGCCAGGTCGCCGAGGTTGCCGGTGGCGGCCGCGAGCAGGATGCCGGCCAGCGGGGTCTTGAGGCGGGCCAGGACGACCTGGGTCTCGGGGTCGCCGAAGCGGGCGTTGAACTCGATGACCCGTACGCCCCGGCTGGTGATCGCGAGACCGGCGTACAGCAGGCCGGAGAAGGGGGTGCCGCGGCGGTGCATCTCGTCGACGGTCGGCTGGAGGACGGTCTGGAGGACCTCGTCGACCAGCTTCGGGTCGGCCCAGGGCAGCGGGGAGTACGCGCCCATGCCGCCGGTGTTCGGTCCCTCGTCACCGTCGAGCGCGCGCTTGAAGTCCTGGGCGGGCTGGAGGGGCAGGACCGTGTCGCCGTCGGTGATGGCGAAGAGGGAGACCTCGGGGCCGTCGAGGAACTCCTCGATGACGACCCGGTCGCAGGCGTTCGCGTGCGCCTTGGCCTGTTCGAGGTCGTCGGTCACCACGACGCCCTTGCCGGCCGCGAGCCCGTCGTCCTTGACGACGTACGGGGCGCCGAAGGCGTCGAGGGCCTCTGCGACCTCCTCGGGTGTCGTGCAGACGTAGGAGCGAGCGGTCGGGACTTCGGCCGCGGCCATGACGTCCTTGGCGAAGGCCTTGGAGCCCTCCAGCTGCGCGGCTTCCCCCGACGGGCCGAAGACCGGGATGCCCGTCTCGCGCACGGCGTCGGCGACCCCCGCGACGAGCGGGGCCTCCGGGCCTACGACGACCAGGTCGGCGCCGAGTCGCTGCGCGAGCGCGGCCACCGCCTCGCCGTCGAGGGCGTCGACCGGGTGCAGCTCGGCGACCTCGGCGATGCCGGCGTTGCCGGGAGCGCAGTGCAGAGCACTGACGTCGGGGTCGAGGGACAGGGAGCGGCACAGGGCGTGTTCGCGGGCGCCGGTACCGATGACAAGGACCTTCACGGGGGTCAGCCTAATCCAGGGTGTAGGCGGCTCCGACCGGTCCCCGCAAGGGGCCGACCGGCGGCTTACGACGGACGGCGGAACGCCTTGGCCCTCTCTGGTCCATGAGACCCGCTCCGAGACCGGCACCGCTGTCCCCCGTTGGGTTCGTGGCGGTGACGTGGGCGTCGGGCAACGCCCGAAGTCAGCCTGGCCCGAGAGGCCTCCCGTCAGAGCGGCGAAGCCCGGCGCCTTCGCCACCACCACGGACCCCCGCCACCGTCCGTGCTCCGCGGTGATGACGCGGGCACCGGGCTGATGCCTCCGTTTCCCCGGGCCCTTCGAGGCCTCTCAAGAGCGGCACAGCCCGGTGTCTCCCTGATCACCGCGAAACTCGCGGCGGCCGGCCGGACGTTGATCGTCACGGCGCGAGCCCGCCCCAGGCTCGATCTCTCGTTTCACTCCGCGAGCCCGCGAGCTCAGGAGAAAGACCGAGCCCCTGGGGTGCGCTGGTGTCGCGAACGGCTACTGAGATGGCGGACCTATGAGTCCTGGGATTAGGGCGCCGCGTGACCCGCATGTGCTGCGTGACCCGCGAACCCGCCCGGCTTCGTCAACGACAACAACGGCACTTCGACAGATCCACGCTGTCGAGCACGAGCTCAATCAGAGGGCGCGCCCGAGGCCCGCAGGCCGAGCCACTGATCGGCGTCCCAGGCTCGGAACCGCTCTACTTCGGTGAACCCCAGCTTTGCCGCGAGGCGCATCGAGCCGACGTTGGCGGTCTGGGTGGCGAGCACCACAGGCTCACCGGGAAGGACGCTTTCGAGCCAGTCGAGTGCCGCTGCGCACGATTCGGCGGCATACCCGAATCCCCATGCCCGTGGCAGGAACAGGTAGCCGAGATCGGCCTTCCCCACGGCAGCCGGGCGATGGTGCTCCGGTGCTCTCCTCAGCAGGATCTGGCCGATCATCGCCCCGTCGAGATCGACGACGAAGCTCCCGGGCCACCGCTCGGGCACCTCGGGCAACTCGCGCTCAAGCTCGTCACGCGGGCGGGGCCCACCGAGATAGGTGTGCACATCTGGCGACGCCAGCAGCTCGATGAACGCCACACGGTCCCGGGCCTCGGACTCACGGAGCACGAGCCTCTCAGTCCTGATCGGTGCAGGCGGCCAGGCAACAGGTCCGAGATCAGTCATGTCGGCCAGCCAACCAGCAGGCTCGACAGGGATCAAGACTTGCGGATCCTCTTGACTTCTTAGCCCCCTGAGATGTCTAACGGGGCTTTTGTGGGTGGTTCTAAGGGGTGGGCGCAGCCGCGTCGTAGGTTCCTCCAAGGCGAGGGTGGGCTTGGTGCGTGGGCCCACTCCCCTATTCGTTCGTGAACTCCTCCACCACCGTCGCCCCGAGCTCCCTCACGATCAGTTCGTGGCCTGAGAGGGCCGACTCGTTGAGGTCGGGGTCGTCGTCCTCGGGGATGTCGTCCTCGATGGAGACCGGCGGGGGTTCCGGCGCGGAGGGCTGGGGGGTGGGAGCCGGTGCGGGAGCCGGGGCCTGCGTGGATGAGGACGAGGACGTGGGGGCGGGCGTGGGCGTTGAGTGGGCTGGGCCGGATGTCGGCTGCGGGGACGGCGGGGTGTGGGGGGCCGGGGCGCCGTAGCCGCCGGGGGTGCCGTAGCCGCCCTGGGTGCCGCCTCCGCCGTAGCCGCCGCCGTTGTTGAAGCCGCCCGATGCCGGGGGCGCGGCGCCGCCGCCCGACGGATCGACGACCGCGTCGATCTTCCACTGGACGCCGAACTGCTCCGTGAGCGACTGCCGCAGCACCTCCTCGCTGCCGCTGCTCGCGAAGTTGTCGCGGGCGCCGGCATTGACGAAGCCGAGCTGGAGCGTGGTGCCGTCGAAACCGGCCACGTGGGCGTTCTGGCTGAGCAGGATCCAGGTGAAGCGGCGGCGGTTCTTGACCGCTTCCAGGATGTTGGGCCAGAGCTGGCGGGGGTCGAGACCGCCGGCCGGGGGGGCGTAGGCGGCTGGGCCGGGCGCGGAGGCCGCAGACCCGGGCTGGGCCGGGGCCGGGGTGCTCGCGGGTCGGTGGGCTGCGGGTGCCTGGGGCTGGCCGCCACCTGCGGGTGCCGCGGTGGGCCAGCCACCGGGACGCCGGCCGCCGCCGACAGGGGCGGCGGTGGGCCAGCCACCGGGGGCCGTGCCCGATGACGGCTGATGGGGCTGGTTGGGCTGGTGGGGTGGGTCGGAGGGGGCGGCCGGGGAACCGGGGGGCGGGCCTTCGGGAGAACTGTGCGCCGGACCGGCGGGCGCCGAGCCCGGGGTCGGGCCGACGGGCGTGGCCGGACCGGCGGGCGGCGCCGACTCGGCCGTAGCGCCTCCACCCGTGCCGCCGACGGGCCCTCCGCCGCCGGGCGCGCCCGCGCCAGAAGCCCGGACCGCCGCCCGGGCCGCGGCCGGACCGCCGCCGGGCGGGACCGGAGCAGGTGGCGGGACGGCGGCCGTCGGGGCACCCGGTGCCGCGCCCCCGTGGGCCTCCGGACCGGGCACGTACCCCATCGCGGGGGCGCCGCCGGCCGAGAAGTTCACGCCGCGCTCGATGCGGTCGAGTCGGGCCATCATCGAGCGCTGGTCCCCGTAAGCCGCCGGGAGCAGCACGCGCGCGCAGATGAGCTCCAGCTGGAGACGGGGCGAGGTGGCGCCGCGCATCTCGGTCAGGCCTTCGTTGACCAGGTCGGCGGCGCGGCTGAGCTCGGCGGCGCCGAAGGTGCCGGCTTGGGCCTGCATACGCTCGATGACGTCGGCGGGGGCGTCGATGAGCCCCTTCTCCGCGGCGTCGGGAACGGCGGCGAGGATGACCAGATCCCGCAGCCGCTCCAGCAGGTCGGCGACGAAGCGGCGCGGGTCGTTGCCACCCTCGATGATGCGGTCGACGACCTCGAAGGCGGCGGCGCCGTCACCGGTGGCGAAGGCCTCGACGACGGAGTCGAGGAGGGAGCCGTCGGTGTAGCCGAGGAGGGACGTGGCCATGGCATACGTCACGCCCTCCTCGCGTGCTCCGGCGAGCAGCTGGTCCATGACGGACATGGAGTCACGCACGGAGCCCTGTCCGGCCCTCACGACGAGCGGAAGCACTCCGTCCTCGACGGGGATGTTCTCCTTCCCGCACACCTCACCGAGGTAGTCCCGCAGGGTGCCGGGCGGCACGAGCCGGAAGGGATAGTGATGGGTCCGTGACCGGATCGTCCCGATGACCTTCTCGGGCTCGGTGGTGGCGAAGATGAACTTGAGGTGCTCCGGGGGCTCTTCGACGACCTTCAGCAGCGCGTTGAAACCGGCCGACGTGACCATGTGGGCCTCGTCGATGATGTAGATCTTGTACCGGCTGCCCGCAGGCCCGAAGAAGGCCTTTTCCCGCAGCTCACGGGCGTCGTCCACACCACCGTGGGAGGCGGCGTCGATTTCGATGACGTCGATGGAACCGGGCCCGTTGCGCGCGAGGTCCTGGCAGGACTGGCACTCTCCACAGGGGGTGGGCGTGGGTCCCTGCTCGCAGTTCAGACACCGGGCGAGGATGCGCGCGCTGGTCGTCTTGCCACACCCACGCGGACCGCTGAACAGGTACGCGTGATTGACCCGGTTGTTCCGCAGCGCCTGCTGCAGCGGGTCGGTGACATGCTCCTGCCCGATGACCTCGGCGAATGACTCCGGGCGGTAGCGGCGGTACAACGCGAGAGACGACACGCATACGAGGTTATAGGCGCCCACTGACAACCCGGGCCGTGCGAGCCCTCCGCCCGGGCCCGACAACGCAAGCGCCCCCCACGCACCCGCCAGAGCCAACCTACCCTTGCTGCCTTCCGGCCCTGGGGGAGTTCAGTCAGATAGCGCCGCGTGAGGGGCTGCCCAAACAGTACCCGATGGCAGGGGGTGGGAACGAGTTCGCGAGCACTCCTCAACGTCTTGTATTGTTTGCGGCGGAGGATTCGCCTAGAGGCCTAGGGCGCACGCTTGGAAAGCGTGTTGGGGGCAACCCCTCACGAGTTCGAATCTCGTATCCTCCGCCAGTGCCTCACCGGGCACGATGTCGAAGGGCCCCACCGTTCGCGGTGGGGCCCTTCGTCGTTGTCCGTCTCAGTTTCCGTCTCAGTTGGGCTTCAGCCGGTCTTCGGCGGCTCCCAGAGAGCGTCGCCGACTTGTCGGGCGACCTTGCGCAGCAGCGTTCCGGTCACGTGCATGTACCGGGCGCGCATGCGGGCCGCTCCCCCGGGCTCCCAGCCCATGATCGCGTCGACCACGACGTCGGGGACGCCGAGGATCAGGAGGACGGTCGCGGCGGTGTGGCGAGCGTCATGGAGACGGCCGTCACGCACACCCGCGTCTCTGAGGAGCTTCTTCCAGGTGTGGAAGTCGGTGTTCGGGCTGAGAGGCCCGCCAGTCGGGGAGGCGAAGACGTATCCCTTGTCCTCCCAGTCGGCTCCGGCCTCGATCCGTTCCTTGTCTTGCTGCTCCTGGTGCTGGCGCAGGAGCTTGATCAGGGGGTCGGGAAGGCCGATGGTGCGACGTCCGGCCCGGGACTTGGTCGACTTGTGCTCGCGGCGGGTCTGCTGCTTCTGGGGGCAGTAGCCCGCCTTCCGGCCACACGGGGTGTCTCCGCAGCCGTGGGCATACTTGGGACGGAGGCGGTTCTTGCGGATGCGGACGTATCCCGTGTCCAGGTCGACGTCTTCCCAGTGGAGCCCGAGCGCTTCTCCTTGGCGGAGCCCGAGGGCCAGGGCGATGACCCACCTCGTGCTGTTGCGGAGTTTGGCGGCCTCGACGAGGAGGCTCTGAACCTCCTCAATCGTGAACGGCTCGATGTCCTCTTCTTCGAGACGCGGCGCCTTGGCGATCTCAGCCACGTTGGTGGCGACGTGACCGCGTCGCTTGGCCTCACCGAGGGCGACCCGGATCGTTCGGTGAGCGTGGTGAGCGGTGCCGGCGGAGCTCCCGGAATCCTGCATCTTCCGGTAGAAGCTCTCCAGGTGCTCGGGCTCCAGCTTGGCGAGCTTGTGGGCGCCCAGGCCGGGGACGAGGTGTACGCGTACGTCGACCTCGTAGCCGTCGTACGTGTTCTCGGAGACGTACGGCTTGGCGATGTTCTCGACCCAGTGCTCAAGCCAGGCTTGCAGGGTCCAGCTCTGGCCCGGCTTCCTGAGCTTCTTGTCGTCCCGGGCCCGTTCCATTTCGCGGACGGCCTTGGTCACCTCGGCCTTGGTCTTGCGCTCGATGTGACGGCGGTCCGGCTTGCCGTCGTCACGGAGGCCGACCGTCACTCGGCCGTGCCACTTGCCGTCCTTGCCGAGGTAGATGGAGGAGGCGCCGTTGGGCTGTCGGGTGCGTGTCTTCTTCTCTGCCATGTCGTCCCCCTCAGGCCGCTTGGGCGGGTCGGTGGCGGAGCTTGGTGACGTAGGCGGGTACGGCGTCGGCGGGGACCCGGCGAAGTCTTCCGACCGTGACCGACTCGATCTCTCCGGCGAGGACGAGGCGGAAGCAAGTCGTGCGGCCGATACGGAGGCGCCGGGCAGCTTCCTCGACGGTCAGAAGGACCAAGGAGGGGTCGGGCCGCTCGGATGTGGTGGCAAGGTCTCGGGGCTCAGCCACGAGTTGGTTCTCCTTCCGTTCCGGGGGCGGGTTCGAGGGATGCGGACAGCCAGGCTTCGGTGTCGGAGAGGCCGGTTCCGGCGAAGACCCAGTGGGCGAGGACGTATGTCGTGTCCGGCTGAGGGTTGGTGGCTGTTGCGGCTTGTGCTCGGCGCCATTCGGCGCGGGCGTTGCGGAGGGCGCCGAGGGTGGTGGAGTAGCGGCGGGATTTGGTGGAGAAGTGGCCGCGGAAGCCGAGCATGTGAGCCCAGGCGCGCAGGCGGAGGTATTCCAGGTCCTTGCGGGCGCCGAGGGTCCAGGCGGTTCGGATGAGTTGGCGGGCGTGGTCGCTGATGTCGAGCTGGGCGAGTTCGGCGACAAATTTGAGCGGGCGGTCGAGAGCTCCCGTCGCGGTCTCGGCGCCTTTGGTGGCGTACTTGGCGATGTAGGCGGCAACGGCGCGTTCAGTCAGCTCCTGGCCGTCGTTGAAGTCGGCGGATCGGATGGTCCGGACGTCGAGTTGGCGGCCGAAGGTGAAGGTGTGTGTGCGGCCGTCGATGACCGGGCCGTCGACACGGACCTTGGAGGCGGCGGTTTCTATGGCGTCCGTGAGGAGTTCGGCCGTGGCCCAGGCGGGCGGTGGGGTGTTGCCTCCGCCGGGGCCGTCGATGCGGATGACCGCGTGGAAGTGGACGGCTCCGCGCTTCTGGTACTCGGCGACCTTGGCGAAGGAGACGCGGGCGTGGTCGCGGAGACGTCGTTGTGAGATGCCTGCGCGCTTGGCGACCTCCCGGCGGAGGTAGATCGAGAAGCGGCGCCAGAGGACGCCTGCGTGGGCGTTCCAGAGGACGGCGGCTTCGTAGTCGTAGGTGTCGGGGTTGAGTGGGGTGCCGAGGGTGTCGTCCTCCTGGTCGTGGTGGAGGCCGCAGCGGCAAGGGCGTCCTCCGGTACGGCGGTTGTGGACCGGGCCGAAGCCGGGGGCGGTGAAGGTGGCGAACACGCGGGGGTGAGTGCCGACCTGTTCCGGGGTGCCCTTACCGCCGCGCAGTCCGGCGGTGATCAGGTGGAAGGTGTCGCGGCGGTAGACCTCGGCGCAGGCCGGGCAGCGGGTGGTGCGGCGGTTGTTGAAGCGGACGAGGAGTTGGCCGGCGGGGAGGTCGGTCGAGTTCAGGTGGTGAAGGACGTTGCCGATCTCGCCGGTGGTGGTGTCGAGGTCGTATTCGGTGCGGTGGCCGTCGAGGCGGATGGGATGGGTGCAGCCGCCGAGGGTGGAGAGCTGGCGGAGGATACCGGGGAGGGTGCCCTGGGCGGCCAGGTTCGCGAGTTCCGGCACGGGTGCCGGAGTGGTGCGGGTGAAGATGGCGTTTCTCCTTCTGACTGGCTCGGTCGGGAGGAACAGGCCCCGGGGCGGCGAAATGCTTGGTCGTGTGCCGTCGCCCCGGAGGCCGAATCGGTTCAGCGCCGGTTGTGGTCGCGGAGCAGGGAGCGCAGGACCACGGCCGCCACGGCGACCGAGATGGCCGTGACGGCGACAGCGGCCAGGAGCGCGGTGAGGACGACTCCGCCGACGACCAGGGCCGCGACCGTCTTCTGATCGATGGACACCGAGGGCAGCGAGCGGCGTGCGGGTGCCGGGTCGGTCGTTGCGGTGTGGGTGTGTGCGGGCGGCGGGGTCGGGTTGTCGGGGTACTTGGGGAGGAACACGGCCGGGACTCCTTATCTACTCGTCTAGATATGTCAGCCGTTTATGACGGTCACGCCGGAGCGCGTGCCGGATTCGATGGCGGGGGCGAGGAAGGTGTGCGAGAGCCAGAAGCCGAAGAGGGCGATCAGGACGACAATCCAGGTGCGGACGCCGAGGAACTTGACCGCTCCCCAGGCGAAGAAGCCGAGGACGACGACGAGGGGGAGACTGACGGTCACGGGAGGGTGGGTCCTTTCAGCGGACGGGGCAGCGGTGGGTACGGGCGGCCAGTTCGGCGGCGGCGCGGCTGTCGTAGTCGGCGGAGAAGTTGCAGCGCGGGGCCGTGCAGGCGGCGGTGTGCTTCTCGCGGCCCCTGCCGTCGTAAGAGGTGGCGACCTGAACAGGGCCGATGCGGGTGACGTTGCGGAAGCGGCGGTTGGCGGTCATGTGCGGGCTCTCCCTTCAGAGTTGGGCGGCGATGGCTTCGGCCAGAGGTGCGGGGACGCCGAGGCGAGCGCGGAGGGTGGGGGTGTCGATCGGGGTTCCTGTGCGGGTGTGGTGTTCGGCGGCGACCTTGCGAGCGTGGTCGACCAGGGCGACCGGGACCGGGACGGGCGGGGTCGGCGGCATCGATTCGATGGCGGGTTGGACAGGCGGGTCGGGTGTGGCTTCGGGCTCGTGCTCCGGGTCCTCGATGAGTTCCGTGCCGTTCTCCTCGGTGGCCGTTTTCGGCGCCGTATGGGCGAGGAGGGTCCCGCCGAGGAAGGCGACCGCAGGCCAGCCCGCGACGAGGATGCGCAGCCAGGCCGGCACGTCGGTCATGTCGAGGAGTCCGGCGGTGGCGACGTTGGCGCCAAGGGACGCGGTCAGGGCGATGACGAACCAGCACCAGGCCGCCGCTTTGGCCGTACCGGAGCGCAGTCGACGCCAAGCGGCGACGAGCAGCAAGTCAACGCTGATCGGGTAGGCCCACGCCTTCCATCCGTCCTGTCCAGCCGCCATGGCGACGTCGTGGATGTGGGCGAAGGACAGTGCGGCGGCGATGAGCGCCTGGACCAACACCGCGTCGACACGGGCCAGATGGGCGCGCACGGTCCGGCTCCTTTCGGTTGCGGGCATGGCAGGGGTAGGGACATGGCGCGAGGCGGTCACGCCGACCGGGTGAAGAGGTGTGCGTCAGTCGGTCGCCGGGTGCGGCAGGACTGCCGGGGCCGGGGTCTCGACGGGGCGTACGGGGACATCGGGCCGGAAGGGCTTGAGCGCGGCCAGGTCGGGCACCAAGTGCGCCGACTCCCGGCAGATCTCGGCGGCATCACCGAGGGAGAGGTAGGGCGTGCGAATCCGGGACCAGCCGCCGGAGGTATCGCCCGCGACGGCCAGGCCCGGCAGTTCGGGGGCGATGGCGCAGGCAGCGGAGACCGCTTCCGGGGCGATGTCGCCAAGCGCCATCTTGGCGGAGGCTTCGTCGTTGACGCGGTGGCAGACGCGGCCGGTGAGCTGGGCGCGGAGCATGGTGGCGCCCTTGCCGAGTTCGGCGCCGAAGCGCTGGCCGCAGACCTCCAGGTAGATGCCGGCCGCACGGCCGAGCTGGGCGAGGCGGATGAGCTGGGTGACCATCTCGTCCCGGCGTTCCTCGTCCTTGCGGGTGGCGGTGAGGAAGAGTTCGGCCACCTCGTCGACGAACAGGACGACGGGCACCGGGCGTTCGGCCTCGGGCAGACCCCAGATGTCGGAGGTGATCTCCTCGTCCGGGGTGTCGGGTGCGATGCCCTGCCGTTGTTTGATCTGGTCGTATCGGTCCTCCATTTCCTTGACCAGGGCGGGCAGGAGTTCGGCCGCTTCGTCCGGGTCGGTGGCGAGGGCGGACAGGCGGGCGGCGAAGGGCGCCAGTTCGACACCCCGCTTGCAGTCGATTCCGACCAGGGCGACGGACTGCGGGGCGAGTCCGGCGATGAGGTGGCGCAGGTACATGGACTTGCCGGACAGGGTGGCGCCGAGGGTGAGTTGGTGGGGAACAGTGCGGTAGTCCCGTACGAAGGGCATGGCGTCCTCCCGCAGGGCGACCGGCACCTTGAGGAACCCGGCGTCGGTCTTGCGGGGCATCCGGACCCGCCGCAAGACGTCGTAGCCGACGAGCCGCAGTTCGACGACACCGGGCTTGACGGTGGTGACGTAGACGGCGTGAACTCCCCAGGCGTGCCGCAGCCGTTCGGCCGAGGCGGCGACGTCGGCAGGTTCCTGCCCGGGGGCGAGCCGCAGCCGGAGGCGCAGCCCGGTCGAGGTGGGACGGATGATGCCCCGGCGGGGCGGGACCGGCCGGACCTCCCGCCGAGTCGTGGCCTTCACGGCGAGCACCCGCAGCCGGGAAGGGGCGACGGTCAGGCCGCACGCTTCCATGACGGAGCTGTACGAGCTGAGCAGGCGGGCGGTGGATATCGGGCCGCCGACGGCGGACCAGTAGAGCGCCGGGTACTTGGCCCGGGTGTAGGCGGTCCCGCCGCCGATTGCGGCGAGGGGACCACCCACCTCCAGGAGTGTCGTCAGGTCGGTCATCAGGCGGTGGCCCCCATGGCGGCCGGGAATGCGGCCGGGGTGACTGCGGCGGCCCGGAAGGCGATGCCGTGACGCTGCTGGCCGTTGAACACGGACTCCCACGGCCGGGCGACGAGCCCCGGCAGCGAGACCGGAGCGCCCAGGTTCAGGCCCTCGGAGACACCGCCCTCGGGCACGGTGACCTTGATCAGCGAGGACTCACCGTCCTCGATGTAGACGACGCCGAGGGTCATCAGCGCCTCACCGCTGACGGCGTCCTTGGCGATCTCGCCGGTCTGACGGTCGCGGACCTTGGGCTCAGGAGCCTCGGTGAGGAGGATCGTGGCGGCGGAGGTCTCAACACGGATGGTGCGCAAGACAGTTTTCCTATCTACTCGTCTATACATGTGACGATCTGCGAACCCGACCTCTCGGGCTCACGGTGATCACCCTGTCACACAACTTGCCCACTCGTCTATACGAGTATCCATGATGAGGTGTACGAGTTCGGGAGGGCGCCCCGCGCACCATCTCAAACCGGGACGATCAGGTCGCCGGGAGCTGGTACGACAGGACGTAGGCGTCTGCCGCCATCACCGTGTCGCAGACCTCGACGGCTCGTCCCTCGGTGTCGAAGGCAGTGCGGATGAGGTGGATGACGGGCACGCCGGAGGCCAGCCGGAGCGTCTTGACCTCGTCCGGTGAGGGCATTCGGGCCCGGATCTCCTCTTCGAAGTGGTCCAGGCGGTGACCGAGTTCTTCGAGGCGGGCGTAGATGCCGCCGGGCCCGGGGTCGGGTTCGGCGATCTGCGTACCGCGGGCGATGTCGAGGGGGAGGTAGGAGGTGGCGAACTCGACCGGCCGGCCGTCGAGGAGATAGCGGCGCCGGCGAGCGAGGACCCGCCGCACCGAGCCGAGCCGGGTGGAGATGTCCTGACTGGCCTTCTCTTCCTTGACCTCAAGGCTGTCGACCTGGGGATGGCTGCCGACCGTGTCCGCCTCGACGATGAACGCGGACTTCCCCTGCTCCCGGTGCCGGCGGGCGAACCGGTCGGAGGCGAGCCGCCGCACGGGGGGCCGCGGCCGTACGAAGACGCCCTTGCCGTGCTCGGCATGGACGAGTCCTTCCCCCTGGAGGATGGAGAAGGAGTTGCGGACGGTCATCCGGGATACCCCGTAGTGGTCCACAAGCTCAGCCTCGGAGGGCAGCTTCTCCCCCTCCCTGAACCGCCCACGGTCGATGGCCTCGCGCAGTTGGTCGGCGATCTGCCGGAAGACCGCACGATCGCTCGTGGGGTCGAGATCACCGAGCTGGCCGGAGGGAAGAGCAGGGGTCACGAGTGCGCTCCTTTAGGTATCTAGACGTGTGGGCGAGTGTTGTTGCTACGGTGGAGAGCCTAGCCATCCGAGAGGGCCGAGGAACGTGAGCACAGAACGCCCGCACTCCGTGAGCGTGGCCGGAGTCGTCATCGACGACTTGGGCCGGGCCCTCCTGATCCAGCGCCGGGACAACGGCAAGTGGGAACCCCCGGGCGGCGTCCTCGAACGCGAGGAGACCATCCCCGAGGCCCTGCAACGCGAAGTCCTCGAAGAGACCGGCATCAAGATCGCCCTTCCGGCGACCCTCACCGGCGTCTACAAAAACATGACGGGTCTGATCGTCTCCCTGGTCTTCCGCTGCCAAGCCGCCGACGGCACACCCACCACCGGCGACGAGACCCGCGCACTGCGCTGGGCCACCCGCGAAGAAGTCTCCGAGCTTGCCGACGAGGCGTACGCCATCCGCGTCCTGGACGCGATGGACACGGCGTCTCCACCCGCCATCCGCGCCCACGACGGCGTGAAACTCGTCTAGCCCGAACCCGCTGCACATGGCGGCCTACCAGCACGAAGGAACTTGTATGCACGAGTATACGAGTACAGTCCGGGTCTGGGGACTCACTTGCCCAGGTTTCCCGGAAGAGGTCAGCCGGGCCCGCCGCTGGACCCGCGACATCCTGCGCGGGTCGCCACTGGCGGAGGACGCCGAGCTGATCGTGAGCGAGCTGAGCGCGAACGCGATCCTCCACACCGCCAGCGGCCAGGACTCGGGCAGCTTCCGTGTGGCCTTGGCGGTGTCCGCACAGGTCATCGCGATGTCGGTCACGGACGACGGAGGCGCCGGCACCGCTCCGAAGGTCGAGCGCCGGGACCAGGACGCCGAGCACGGCCGAGGCTTGGGCATGGTCAGCGTGATCGCCCACCGGATCGTGGTCCACGAGAGCGACGGTGGGCACACGGTCACCGCGGAGCTCTTCACGGGCCCGCCTGTGGGAGGCCACCGGTGCTGATGGACAAGCCGCAGCGGGGCTACTGGTGCGAGTGCTGGACCGAAGACCTCACCGCCGAGACACTGCCGACCCTCCGGGCATCCTTCGACGCGTACTCGGCACCGCAGGCCGACAGATGGGTAGCGGTTGCACTGCGCACGATCTCACCGGCACTGGATCCCGACGCGTCTCAGGAGGCGTGGGAGTGGCTTTACGACGGCCGCATCACCACGAGGAAGGCACTCCTACGCGCCGAGCCCTGCACGGTGACGCTCACCCAGGCCCGTACTCGCATCAACTGGACGATCCGACCTGTGATCTTCCTACCGCTGGCCCACCGCCAAGAGGCCGAACTTCCGTCCTGCGCTCAGGACTTCAAACCGCACACAGAGCCCCACACACCCCAGCAGGCCGACTGAGTTACAACTTTCTCTACTAGTGTCCTGAGTCTGGAATTCGCTGCGTAAGTCAGGGTTGATTCGGCATGATGGCCGGGTGGCGAGGACGGGACGGCCGAAGGCCGAGTTGG